>CAYNUO010000051.1:10407-22376 GCA_964400405.1 uncultured Bifidobacteriaceae bacterium
CCAGCGCCACGCAGTGGCCCCTGATCCGGTTTCTGCTGGACGACCAGGTCTACCGGGCCGAATACCGGAAGCACCTTCTCGACTTGCTGAGCTCCGTGTTCGATCCAGCCGTGCTGGTGCCACGGCTGCGGCGTGAACACGACCTGATTGCGCCGTACGTCGTGGGTGCGAATGGCGAACAGACCGGCCGGACGTTCCTGCGCACCCCGCAGGAATTCGATACGGCGGTCGAGACGCTGGTCGCTTTCATCCAGAGTCGACCTGCCGCCGTGCGCGCCGCGCTGGAGTCCTCCCGATGAGCGGTCGTATCCTTCTCGCGCTGGCCCTCGTTCTCTCGGGCACGGCAGCGTCGCTCGCGCAGACCAGTTCGACGGAGGGCGCACTGAGCGTCGAGCCGGCCGGCTACGTGCAGTTGGATTGGCGTGGCTTTCCGGACTGGCAGACGTCGACGGGCACGGGCCGCCTGAACCGGGAGGCATTCGAGGTGCGCCGGGCACGAGCCGGCATCAAGGGCTCCTGGGAACGGGCGACGTTCGAGTTCACCGTTGACCCGCTCGACGACGACGGCGTTGCGGTCAAGGACGCGTACGTCAGGCTCCGGGTCACGCGCGCGTTCAATGTTCAGGCAGGTCAGTTCAAGATTCCCGGTTCGATCGGCTACGACTCGTCGGCGCGCCGCATCGGGTTCCTCGAACGCAGCGCGCTCTCGCTCGCACTGGCGGCGCGACGCGACATGGGCGTGCAGGCTGATGGCAGGGCCGGTGCGTTCCGATACGCCGCCGGCGTCTTTGCCGGTGACAACGTCGGCAACGACGCCCGCTCCGGCCTGTCGGCAGCCGGCCGCGTCGAATGGCGTGCATCGCAAGCTTTCTCCATCGGCCTGTTCGGCAGCATCGGGCGTGTCACCGCCGTCGACAGTGACGCGCCCAACGGCATCGAGGGCCGGGCGGCCAGCGGCTATCGCTTCGCCGAGGGCGTCTACGTCGATGGCAGGCGGGCCAGGACGGGCGGGTCAGCGGAGTGGACACCCGGCAAGTGGCGCATCGAAGCCGAAGCGATCCGTCTTCGTGACGAGCGCCGGGGCCAGGGACTCGACTTCGAAGACCTGCCGGCTGCGGTCGGCACGGGCGCGTCGCTGGCGGTCCGTCGAGAACTCGGCCGGCCCGGGCGTGGATGGCTGCACCGCCTGCATCTGCTCCCGTCAGAACTCGGCGCGCGCTGGGATACCCTCCTCCTGGACGACGCGGGGGCTTCTGGAACCGACAGCGTGCGGCCGCGCGCGACCAACATCCGCCGGCGCGCCTATCAGGGACTCACGGCAGGAGGTACGTGGAGGCTCGACCGGCACATCCGCCTGCTCGGAAACGTGGGAGCCGAGCGATACTCGGACACCAGGTCCGCCCCGGTGGCGGGACGTCAGGGCTTCTACCCCACGGTCGCACTCCGCCTCCAAATCGAATGGCCCTAGATACGCGCGTTCTCGCCGCCTTCGCGGCTGCCACACCGTCACTCGTCGAATCCCGCGCGCTGCTGAACCGCATCGACCGGAAGTTCCTGGTGCGGGATGACACGCTGGTGGACGTGCTCCGGCGCCTTCCGGAGGCGTACGCGCGTATCGAGACAGGCACCCTGGACGGCGCCGTCTACGAGACGACGTATTTCGACACACCGGACCTGCGGTGTTTCCACGACCACCGTCGCGGCCGGCTTCCCCGCTGCAAGGTGCGTCTGCGCACGGACCACGCACGCGGCCTGACGTTCCTCGAAGTGAAGCGGAAGGGTTCCGATGAACGGACCAGCAAGATGCGCAGGCCATGGCGGCGCGACCTCAGCGGAGACGCGCGCGGGCTGGACGCGGCAGACCGCGCGTTTCTCGCCGCGTGCGGGGCACCCACCCCGGACCAGCTTCGCGCCGCGCTCCGCGTCCGCTTTCAGCGCGTGACGCTGGTCGGCCTCGGCACCGAGGAACGCATCACGATCGACCGCGGGATTCACTTCACGCGCGACGGCGGTGACGCGCTCCTCGGGCCGCTTGCGATCATCGAAGTAAAGCAGGCTCGATTCGCGAACGTCACGCCGGCCGTGCTTGCCTTGCGGGCATCGCGCGCGAGAGAGATCAACATCAGCAAGTACATCCTGGGCACAGCCCGTCTGTCCCCGGTTCCCGCGGGCCGTTTCACCGCGGACCTGCGCCTTGTGGAGCGCCTCACCGCATGACACCGTCCGCTCTTTCGTTGCTCGACCCGGGCTCCGGACTCTCGGGCCTCGCTCTCAGGCTGGGCCTTGACCTCGTGTTCGCGCTGCTGACGGCAGGACTTGTCTACCACCGCCGTTACGGCCGTCGCGACTACGCCTTCACCTACGTCGTCCTCAATGTCGTGACGTTCATGCTGGCGCTCCTGCTCAGCAGCGTGCCCGTTGAGCTGGGGTTCGCCCTCGGGCTCTTCGGCATCTTCGGCATCCTCCGATACCGAACCGAGGCCATTCAGATCCGCGAGCTGACGTACCTGTTCGTCTTCATCGGATATGCCCTCGTGAACTCGGTCGCGGGGAGCGCCGCCACACCGATCACACTCGCGGTGGCGAATGTCGTCCTGCTCACCACGGTCGCGGTGCTCGAACAGACCGGGTTCTCGCGCCGGGAAGAGGCGCACGCGGTGCGCTACGACCGTCTGGATCTGCTCGGCCCCGAACAGGAGACGCAACTGCTGGAGGACCTGCGCGCGCGCACCCGGTTGCCGGTCGAGCGCATCGAGGTGGGCCAGGTGGACCTGCTGCGGGACACGGCGGAGCTGACCGTCTACTACCGCCCGCAGCGGGCCGCCAGCGGCGCTACTGGAGCGGCTCCGGCTCAGGTGGCAGCGCCGGGAGCGGAATCTCCTCGGTCGAAGTGACACCGAACTTGCGGAACCGGCCGTACGTCGCCTTGCCGCGGACCTCGGATCGCCGGAGGGTATAGACCTCCTCCATCTCCTTCGGGACTTCAACGCCGAAGCGTTCGTCGAAGGCAAAGGTCGTGGTCACCAGCGCGTGAAGGCCGGCATCGAGGAAGCCGATCTCCGTCCGCACAATCTCACCGGACGGGAGTAGCCAGACCTTTCCGCTCGCGAACAGACTCCTTCCATCCGGCGTCTGCACGACCGTCGGCTTCTCCCGCTCCCGGTACGTCAGCTCCCAGGCTCCGGGTCGCACGACCGGAGCTTCCTTCTCGACCTTGAATTCGAACCGGCCCTGCTGCCGGGAGTCCAGGAAGCCCATCGCGAGCAGCGGCATGTTGATCGTCCGCTGGACTTCCCCGATGTTGTAGCGGGCGCTCTCCTCGGTGATGGCCTTTGCCAGCAGCAGGCTCGAGTCCCCCGGCCTCGTCAGGAGCCGGAGCAGGCGCTCCTCCCGCTCCCGCACGGGCTTGCCGTCGACGACGAAGACATCCCGCATGGGCACCCAGTGGTCGATGTCGGGCAGCTTGACGAGCAGGAAGTCGGACACGAGCTCACGGCGCTGGCCGCCCGTGAGGCTCGACGCGGCACCCCGGCCGGATCCGGTCACCGCGTTCTTCCCCGAGACCACCTGGAGATACTGCTCCTCCGCAACCACGGAGGTGAAGGTGCTCGCGAACCGGACCATGTAGGTCGCAGCCGCGGCCAGCAGCGTCTGGACCTGCGGGCGAGGAGCGGCCTGCCCCGCCAGCAGGACCGCCGGCGCACCAGCGAAGGCCGCCGCGAGCAGCAGCTGCGGGAGAGGAGAGAGGCGCCGCATCGTCATCGCCGGCGCCAGCCCCGCCTATTGGCAGAAGCGGTCGAACGCTGATGTCAGCGCGGACGCGATGTCCTGCGCGGAACGGTTCTCGATCTCATGCCGCTGCAGGACGTAGACGAGCTCGCCGTTCTTGAGCAAACCCACCGACGGTGACGACGGTCGCACGCCGGTGAAATAGCTCCGGGCTCGGTCGGTGGCCTCGATGTCCGCACCGGCGAACACCGTGGCGACCCTGGCCGGCTTCGTCGCGTGCTGGAGCGCCAGGCCCACGCCGGGCCGGGCCTTCCCGGCCGCACACCCACACACGGAGTTGACGACGATCATCAACGTACCGGGCGTCTCGCGCACGGCGGCGTCCACCTCGGCGGCGGTGCGCAGTTCTTCGACGCCATGACGCGTCAGATCGGCGCGCATCGGCGCCACGAGCATCTCGGAATACGGCATGCGGGCATCATAGCAGCCGGATTCGGGGGATAGGTTCTACAATCTCCGCATGACCCTTGGCGAGATCGCCACCGCCCTCGGCTGCACGGTGCACGGTGCCGGCGATCGGCCCATCACGGGCGTGGCCACGCTCGACGCCGCCGGCCCGACGGACCTCACGTTCCTGGCCAACCCCAAGTACGCCGCCCGAGCGAAGCAGTCGAAAGCCGGGGCGATTCTGGTCTCCGCCCCGTTTGAGAGCGCCACGATGGCGTCGGTCGTCTCGAAGAATCCGTACCTGGACTTCGCCCGCGCGCTCGCCATGTTCTACCGCGCGCCAAGGCCGGCCCCGGGGGTGCATCCGCTCGCCTCCGTCGACCCGACGGCGTCAATCGGACCCGGCAGCTCCGTCGGGCCGTTCGCCGTCGTCGGCCCAGGCGTCACGATCGGCCGGAACGCCGTGCTGCATCCGCACGTGGTGATTTATCAGGGCGTCGCGATCGGCGACGACTTCACCGCCCACGCCCACGCGTCGGTCCGCGAGTTCTGCCGGATCGGCGACCGCGTGACGCTGCAGAACGGCGTCGTCGTCGGCGGCGACGGCTTCGGCTTCGCGAAACGGGCCGACGGCTCCCACGAGAAGATCGTGCAGTCCGGCGTCACCGTGATCGAGGACGATGTCGAGATCCAGACGCTCTCGTCGATCGACCGCGCGACGCTCGGCGAGACGCGCGTGAAGCGCGGCGCGAAGATCGACAGCCTCGTGCAGGTCGGCCACGCGTGCGTCGTGGGCGAGCACAACATCATCTGCGCGCAGACCGGACTGGCGGGCAGCAGCATCCTCGGCCAGCACGTGCTGCTGGCAGGACAGGTCGGCGTCTCGGGCCACCTGACGATCCACGACAAGGCGGTCGTCTACGCGCAGAGCGGCGTCGTCGGGGACGTCGAGGCCGGCTCCGTGATCGCAGGCAGTCCCGCCTTCGACGCGAAGACGTGGCTGCGCACCGTCTCCGCGCTGCCGAGGCTCGCCGAGATGCAGCGGGAGCTGCGCGCGCTCACGGAGCGGCTGGCTGACGCAGCCCCGCGGACGGAAGACACACCGCCGGAGGCGTAGCGCGGCCCGGTCGCCGACCGCCTACTTCCCGGCGACGAGGTCCGCCGGTTTCGGTGGCGGGAACGCCGAGGCGACGTACGCCGCGACGTCGACCAGGTCGTCCGCGTTCAGCTTCGCCACCACCAGGCGCATCAGCTGCACCGCCGGTCCGTTGCGCGTGCCCTGCTGGATGTCGAAGAGCTGCCTCGCGATATAGCTCGGCGACCGGCCGGCGATGGGCGGCACATCCGCCGCCCCCATCAGGTCGAGCCCGTGACACGCGGTGCAGGCCGTCGTCTTGCCCTGCACGATCTGGCCGTTGACGATCGACATCCCGCCGAACAAGGCAAGGTTCCTGCCCCGCTCCAGGCTGCCCGGCGGCACATAGGCGATGAATCCCGCCCGGGGATCGCGGAGCTTCTCCGCGCGCTCCTCGTTCTCGGGCATCTCGATGATGCGATTGCCGATGGGCTCGCTCGGCGTGCGGTCGTGATCCGCGGCCAGGAAGAGATTCCCGGCAATCCGCGTCTTCGGCACCAGGGCGCTCTCGACCACGCGCACGCGCCGGCTCCACGGAATGGCCGCGAAGTAGTCGGCCGCCTGCCCGATCTCTGCCTCGGTCATCGCCCTGGCAAGGTCGATCATCGTGTTGGTGTTCGGCTTGCGTGGGTCCGCGCTCCGCCTCAGCCCGCTGCGGAAATCCCTGATCTGCCGGATGAAGTACTCCTTCGGCAGTGCGGCGGGCGCGGCGTTCTCAGGCCGCCCCATCCCATTCGGCAGATGACACGACCCGCAGCCCCGCGTCTTCTCACCGAGCGCAGCCGGTCCGCGACGGATGATCTCCGGCATACGCGGGTGATCCGCCGGATGCCAGTCGATGACATTCTGCCCGTCGCGGACGTCGACGAGTGAGTAGCGGGCCATGCTGTAGGCCAGACCGCGCAGCCGGGTCTGCTCCTCTTCCGGCTCGTTCGGCCGGAGCCGGCGGCTCGGCGGCGCCTGCGGCTGCGCCTTCTCCCCGGGTTCGGGCCGCCGCTCGAACCCGTAGGCCCAGAGCGGCTGGTTCGTGAAGTCCACCGTCGCCGGTGGCGGAGGTACCGCGGCATCCGCGAGGCCGGCAGGCACGGTGGCCGTCGCCGCGGGCGCGGCCGCGCGGCGCTCGCCGCGGAAGCGGTCGACGTTGCTCATGACGACCATCCCCAGCACGAAGCAGGTCAGGCCGAAAACCAGATCCCCTACGCTCCCTCGCATCACACCTCCCGCGCCGCCCGGGCCGCGTCCCCGGGACGATAGCGGACCCACCCCCGGAAACACAAACGGCGGGACCGGACACCGAGGTCCGATCCCGCCGCGCGAACAGCAGACGCCGTGCGGGGCGTCCTAGTCGAGCACCTCCACGCGCGAGACACGAGCGGTGCGCATGTTGGTGAACCACAGGACCGGCTTGTCCGAGTGTTCGGTGCCGGGCTGGTAGTTGATCTTCTTCGTATCGAACTCGGTCGGCCACTGGTAGGCGATGATGTCGTTCGTGGTCTGGTTGATCCGGTAGAGACGCTCCGCCATGTTGCTCGGCGCGTAGACGCGGCCCTTCTTGTCCGGATGCGACGACGTGTAGGGTCCGGCGTAGGCGTCCAGCCTCCAGCGCCGGAACTCGCCGTTCTTCGTGTTGATCCTCACGACCGAGTCGCCGCGGTACTCGCCATACCAGAGGTTGTCCTCGTCGTCGATCGCGCCGCGCCGGCCCATCGTGTTCTCGACCGGCCACCAGACGCCCTTCTTGTTGGCCACGTCATAGCCCATAGCCCCGCCGGGACCGGCCTGCGACACCATCCACGGATTGCCCTTCGAGTCGATCTCGGAGTTGCCGGCATACGAGGCCACGCCCTTCGGGACGACGCCGGTGGAACTTGGATTGAACGTGCCGTCGGCCTTCAGCGTGACGGGATCGACGCGCGTGAAGCCCGCCCAGATCTTGCCGTCCGGGCCGAGCGAGATGAACTGCGCCTGCACGCCCTGGACCCAGTCGTACTTCTCCGTCTTCGGATCGAAGCGGAGGAGTTGCGAACCGCCCTTCTCGTTCCGGGTCGGCACCCACACCATGCCGTCGTTGCCCACGACGACGTCGCGCGTGCCGGGAATCACGCCCTTCGGCACGTCAGGGATGGAGGGCGGCTTGTATTCCTTGAAGGTCTTCGTCTTCGTGTCGAACCGGCCGAGGTACATCGCGCTCTCGTCGGTGAACCAGAGCACTCCGTCCTTGCTCATCGCGCTGTCGTGCGTGGCCGTCGAGGCGGTCGGGATGTCCCACTCGGTGATGATGACCTTCGTCGCCGCGCCCTTCGGCCTCGGCATCGTGTGCTTCAGCTCGAAGGGATGCGCGGTACGGCCGCCGCTCAGGTTCACCGCCGCGAAGAAGTCGGCGACCTCCGTGCGCGGGATGCCCGGGGACGCGCCCCAGTTCGGCGACTTCTCGAGGAACTCGCGCCCCGGCTCCTGGATGCGGGCCGCACGGCCGCGCTTGTTGTCGTCCGAGATCGCCGTGCCGTCGGCGTAGTACTTCACCATCCGGTCGATCACCGGCATGAACTGCTCGGCGGTGTACTTGGTGGTGAAGATCCGGCGGTAGGTGTGGCAGTAGTTGCACGCCAGCAGCTGGTGCACCATCCGGTCCTTCTGCTCCGGCGTCCGGTTGGTCACGTTCATCAGCCACTCGACGTTGGTCAGCTGCTGACCGAGATTCTTCGCCTTGCCGAGCTTCAGGTCTGCTTTCGCCGTCTTGCCGGCCGCCACCGTCACGGTGCCCGGGTCGGCGAGGTCATAGCCCACGGCGCGGGTCTTGAGGGTATAGGCGCCGGGCTCCAGGTGCGTCCGCGGGAAGGCGTACTTGCCCGCCTTGTCCGTGACCACGGTGACAGAGGAGTTGCCTCCGTCCTTGCGGGCGGTCACGAGCACGCCCTCCATCTTGCCTTCCTCCTGCGAGGTCACGACGCCGGCGATGGCCATGCCCCCCTGCGCGTCAACCTCTGCGGGCGCGAACTGAAGTCCGGCCAGCACGGCCGCAACCGCCAGGGCGCCTGCCACGAGTCCCTTTGTTCTCATCAACTGCATCCTCCCAATAGGCCGGCGAAGCCGCCCAAGGCCATCTACTTTACTGCGTCAAGGGAACCATACCCGAAACGCGTTACGGCCCGGCCCGGGGATTCGTTCCAGACCCCTGGGCGTCCAGCGGGACGGCACCGGTTACTTGGCCCGGTCGAGGCGCGACTGGAGGGCGTCGCGGTAGCCGCGGCTCAGCGTGAGCCGGGTGCCGTCGCGCAGCTTCACGGTCGACTCCCCGCCCAGCGTCGACTGCAGTTCCTGGATCCGCTCGATGTTGACGATGACGGAGCGGTGGATCCGGACGAACACCTCGGGGTCGAGGCGGGACTCGAGGCTGTTCATCGTCTCTCTGATGAGATGCGTCTGGCTGCCCGTATGCAGGCACGCATAGTTGCCGGCCGCCTCGCAGTAGTCGATCTCGTCGGTCCTGACGAAATACACGCGGCCGTTGCCCTTGACCGCGAGGCGCTGTGGCCGCCGCGGCACCGGCCTGGCCGGCACACCGGCGAAGCCGACACCGGGCATCATGTCCAGAATCTGCTGGCCCAGTGCCGTGGCGCGCTTCTGCTCCAGGTAACGGCGGACGTGCCCGAGCGATTCGCGGAACCGCGCCTCGCTGAACGGCTTGAGCAGATAGTCGAGCGCGTGAATCTCGAACGCCGGCAGCGCGTACTGATCGTGTGCCGTGATGAAGACGACGGCCGGCCGCCGGTCACCGGCGAACGTACGGGCCAGGCTGAGGCCATCCAGTTCCGGCAACTGGATGTCGAGCAGCACCAGGTCCGGTTCCGCGCTGGCGATCGTCTCGATGGCCGAGCGGCCGTCGGCGCAGGTGGCGACGACGTCGATACCCGGCTCGTCGGCGAGCAGCGCCACGAGCCGGTCCCGTGAGACCGGCTCGTCCTCGACGACGACCGTCCGGATCGCCGTCATGCCGCCCCGGCCACCCCGGTTCGGGCCAGGTCGAACGGCAGCTCGACGGTCACGCTGAAGCCCTCGGCCGTGGTGCCGAGCGAGAGCTTATGGTCGTTCGGGTAGAGATGCTCGAGGCGCGCCCGGGTGTTCGACAGGCCGACGCCGCTGGCGGCGTTGGAGAGGCTGCCTTCGTCTACACCGTCACCGCTGTCGCGCACAGTCACGCGGAGCCGCGTGCCCGCCCGGACGGCCTCCACCTGCACCCATCCCTGCCGGCTGTGCGGCGCCACGCCATGGCGAATCGCGTTCTCGACCAGCGGCTGGAGCAGCAGGCTGGGCACTTCCGCGTGCAGCGCTTCATCGGCGATGTCGAGCCGGACCTGCAGACGGGCGCCCAGGCGCGTCTGCTCGATCTCCAGATACGTCCGCAGGGCCTCCAGTTCCGTCTCGAGCGAGACCACCGGCCGATCCCCGACGCGCAGCGTGAGCCGAAGCAGCCCGCCGAGCTGCTCGATCATTCGGTCGGCTGCCGTCGCGTTGGTCCTGATCAACGCCGCGATCGTGTTGAGGGTGTTGAACAGGAAGTGCGGGTGCAGCTGTCGCTGGAGCACCTGCAGGCGCGCCTCGATCAGACGGGTCTCGAGCTGCGACGACGCCAGCGCATGGCGCTCGGACTGCCCACGGTAGTCGAGCGCGTGCGCCAGGCCGACCAGGAAGAGGTACGTCATCAACAGCCAGTCGAACTGACGGATGTACTCGGTCGTCGTGAAGCTCCAGAAACCGGCCGCCATCATCTTGTGGCTTGAGAGCCGGCCCATCAGGATCCGCGCCATCGCCATCGCGCCCGTATGCGCCACGCCGTAGGTCAGCACACCGGCGCCGTGCACAGCCGCCTGCTGCCAGACCGGCGTCCGATCCAGCGAGAAACGCTGCGCCAGGCGCATGACCAGCGGCGCGAGCAGGGCCGGGACGTACCAGTACCAGAGGTTCAGCAGCCCGAGGTGCAGCCAGCCGACCCAGTCCCAGTCCCCCATGTGCGCCCGGTCGAGGAACGCGGCCTGAATCGTGGACGAGACGCCGAAGACGGTGGCGATGACGAGCAGAACCGGGGAGGAGATCACCCGGGTCGCGGCTTCCTGGGGCACAGCCAGCACTATCGAGTGAATTCCCGCCGCGATCAAGCGCCCGCGTGAGGGCGACCGCCATTCGTCACAGCAAACAGGCCGTTTGTCACAGGAATTCGGTATCCGGCACGGCCGGGCCATCCTCTGATAGAAGGGGTGCATGGAACAGGACACGCTGCTCACCTGGGTCGCCGAACGTGGCATCCGTTACCGCGACGCCGTCGGCACCACCCGTGTCGCACCCACCGCCTCCGCCACGGAGTTGCGCGACGCACTCGGGGGTCCGCTTCCCGCCGAGCCGGCCAACCCGTTCGCCGTCGTCCATCACCTCGCGGACACGCTGGAATCGGGCGGACTGATGGGGATGGCCTCGGGCCGCTTCTTCGGCTTTGTCATCGGCGGAGCCGTACCGGCCGCGCTCGGCGCCGACTGGCTGGTCAGCGCCTGGGATCAGAACAGCGGCCTCTTCGCCCCGACTCCCGGCACCACCATCGTCGAGGACATCGCGGGCCAGTGGCTGCTGGAACTGCTTGGGTTGCCGTCCGCCTGCTCGTTCGCGTTCGTCACGGGCGGTCAGATGGCGAACACGACGGCACTCGCCGCAGCCCGCCATCACGTGCTCGCTCAGGCGGGCTGGGACGTGGAGACGCGCGGCCTGCCGGGCGCGCCGCCCGTGCGGATCGTCGTGGGCGACGAAGTGCATGTGACGGTGCCCCGGGCCGCGCGGCTCCTCGGCTTCGGCACGACGTGCCTCGAGCGGGTCGCCACCGACGCGAACGGCGCGATGCTCCCGGACGCCCTCGCCGCCGTGCTGGCGGCCGGGCCCCCAGGGCCCGTCATCGTCTGCTGTCAGGCCGGCAACGTGAACACGGGCGCGATCGATCCGGTCGGCGCGCTCGCGGATGTCACGCACGCCCATGGCGGCTGGCTGCATGTCGACGGCGCCGTCGGCCTCTGGGCCGCGGCCGCCGGGCCCGATCGCATCCCCGGCCTCGACCGCGCCGACTCGTGGTCCACGGACGCGCACAAGTGGCTCAACGTGCCGTACGACTGCGGCATCACCATCTGCCGGCACGCCGACGCCCACCGCGCCTCGATGACGGTGACCGCGTCCTATCTCGTGCAGGCGGCGCCGGGCACCGACCGCGATTCGGTTGACTGGAATCCCGAGTTCTCGCGCCGGGCGCGCGGGGTGCCGGTCTACGCCGCGCTGGCATCCCTCGGCCGGGCGGGCGTCGTCGAGGTCGTGGACCGCTGCTGCGCCCACGCGCGCCGGTTCGCGACGCTGCTCGGGGCCGAGCCGGACGTCACCGTGCTGAATGACGTCGTGCTGAATCAGGTGCTCGTCCGCTTTCTGACCCACGGAGGCACCGAGGCGGATCACGATGCCCGCACGCGGGACGTCATCGCGGCGATTCAGGCGGACGGGACGTGCTGGATGGGCAGCTCCGTCTGGCGCGGCCGGACCGTGATGCGCATCTCGGTCAGCAACCACGCGACCACCGAAGCCGACGTGACGGCGTCGGTCGCAGCGATCCGCCGCGCGATGCGCCGCTAGC
>CAYNUO010000052.1:0-19637 GCA_964400405.1 uncultured Bifidobacteriaceae bacterium
GAGCGGAACTCGTCCTTGTACTTGAGGTACGGACCGAACCGCCCGAAGTTCGCGAGGATGGGCTCGTCGCTGCTGTCCGGATGGATGCCGACCACGCGCGGCAGCGAGAGCAGCTTCAGCGCCTCTTCGAGCGTGACCGTCGCTTCGGTCATGCCGGCCTGCAGCGACGCCCGCTTGGGCTTCTCGGCCTTCTTCCCTTCCGGCGTCTCACCGAGCTGCACGTAGGCACCGAAGCGCCCGTTCATCACGAACACCGGCATGCCCGTGGCGGGGTCCGTGCCAATGGCGCGCGGCCCTTCGGCCTTGGCGCGGACGAACGCGAGGGCGCGCTCGGCCGTCAGGTCCGCCGGAGCGAGGTCGTCGGGGAGCGACGCCGTCTTGCCGGGACCGCCGTCGGCCACCTGCACGAACGGACCGAACCGCCCGATGCGGATGCGGATGGGCTCGCCGGTTTCCGGCACCACGCCGAGATCCAGCAGCGGATACTCCGCCTTCTCGCTGCCGTCGTTGACGGCCGGCAGCAGCCCGCGGTGCTTCTTGTCACCGAAGTAGAACTCGCGCAGGAAGGCGACCCACTCGCGCTCACCGCGCGAGATCTCGTCGAGGTCCTCTTCCATTTCCGCGGTGAAGCCGACTTCGACGAAGTCGCCGAAGTGCTGCCGCAGCAGCGTCGTCACGGCGAATGCGGTGAAGCTCGGCACGAGCGCCTTGCCCTGCCGGAACACGTAGCCGCGGCGGATGATCGTCGCGATGGTCGGCGCGAACGTCGACGGACGACCGATGCCGAGCCGCTCCAGTTCCTTGATGAGCGACGCTTCGGTGAACCGCGCGGGCGGCAGCGTCTCGTGCCGCTTGGCATCCACTCCGCCCAGCACGACGGGCGTGCCCTGCCGGTTCACGCGGTCACCCACGGCCAGCTGCGGCAGGATCGCCTCCTGCTCTTCCAGCTCGGCGGCCGGATCGTCGCTGCCTTCGACGTAGGCGCGGCGGAAGCCGGCGAACTCGATGGCCTTGCCGCTGGCCGCGAACACGGCGGGTTTGCCATCCGGACCGGCGGCGGTGAACTCGGCCGACGTCCGGCGCACGCGGGCGTCGACCATCTGCGACGCCATCGTCCGCTTCCAGATCAGCTCGTAGAGCCGCAGGTCGTCGGAGTCGAGGACGCGCTCGAGCTGGCTCGGCGCCAGACGGAAGTCCGTCGGACGAATCGCTTCGTGCGCCTCCTGCGCATTCTTGACCTTCGTCTGATAGCGGCGCGGCCCGGAGTAGTAGTCGGCGCCGAACATCTCCGTGATCACGCGCGCGGATTCGTTGAGCGCCTTTTCGCTGAGCGTCGTCGAGTCGGTGCGGTGATAGGAGATGAGACCTTCCATCTGCCCGTTGCCGACGTCGACACCCTGGAACAGACGCTGCGCTCCCTGCATCGTGCGCTCGGTGGAGAACCCGAGCTTGCGGCTGGCTTCCTGCGTCAGCGTGGATGTCGTGAACGGCGGCGCGGGGCGCTCGACGCCAGGCTTCTGCTCGACCGAGGTCACCTGCCACGGCAGCGCCGTGGACACGGCCGACAGAATCGCGTTCGCGGACGCCTCGTCGAGCAGTCGGACACGATTGCCCTTGAGCGCGCCGCTCTGCGGGTCGAAATCCTTGCCGGTGGCCAGCCGGTCGTCGCCGATGCGGACGAGCGTGGCCGGGAAGTTCCGGCCGTCGCCCGAGAGCGTCGCCTCGAGATCCCAGTAGACGCCGGTCCGGAACGCACGGCGTTCCTCCTCGCGCTCGACGATCAGGCGAACCGCCACGCTCTGCACGCGGCCGGCGCTCAGCCCCGTCTGCACCTTCTTCCAGAGCAGCGGCGACAGCGTGTAGCCATAGAGACGGTCGAGGATCCGCCGGCTTTCCTGGGCGCGCACCAGACTCTCGTTGAGCTGACCCGGGTTCGCGAGGGCCTCGTTGACGGCCTCCTCGGTAATCTCGTGGAAGACGATCCGGTGAACCGGGACCTTCGGCTTCAACACCTCGCGCAGGTGCCAGCTGATCGACTCCCCTTCGCGGTCCGGGTCGGTGGCCAGCAGCAGCTCGGAGGCCTCCTTGACGGCCGACCGCAGATGCGCCACCTGCTTCTTCTTGTCGTCCGGTACCACGTAATAAGGGGTGAAGTCGCTGTCGACGTCGACGCCCATCCGGCCCCACTCCTTGGGCTTGATCTCCTTGGGCACCTCGGCCGCGGACTCGGGAAGGTCACGAATGTGGCCGTAACTCGCTTCCACGCGGTACTTGGCGCCGAGGAACCGGCCGAGGGTCTTCGCCTTGGCCGGCGACTCAACGATCACGAGGGGCTTCGCCATTGGCTAACTCATAGCACGTTCCCGCAAGCCGCATGAAACCGCCGCCTTCGGTCCGCACCACCGCGCCGGCCAGTTCCAGCTCCAGCAGTTCGCTCAATACGAGGGGCACGTCCCGGTCCGTTCTGGCCGCCAGCCAGTCAAGGGAGCAGTCTTCACCTGGCGACATAAGTGCCAATAATCCAGCGGGTTCCGGCGCACCAGGTGTAGCGGTTGCGGAGGCGACGGGCCGGCACCAGCCAAGCTCGCGGAGCACGTCCTCGGCCGACTCGACGAGCGCCGCCCCGTCCCGGATCAGCGCATGCCCGCCGCGGTTCCGGCCGCCGGCCACGCTGCCAGGCACCGCCATCACGTCACGACCCTGCTCCAACGCCAGACGCGCGGTGATGAGCGACCCGCTCCGCTCGGCCGCCTCGACGATGACGACGGCGTCAGCCAGGCCGCTGATGACCCGGTTCCGCTGCGGAAAGTGGTGCGCGAGCGGCGGCATGCCGGGTGGAAACTCCGAGACCAGCGCCCCGCGCGCGACGATCGCGTCCGCCAGCCCCCGATGACTGCGCGGATAGGGCACGTCCACGCCGCACCCGAGCACGCCGATCGTGCACCCGGCTGTCAGGGCGCCGCGGTGGGCCGCGCCGTCCACGCCCCGGGCCATGCCGCTGACCACGGTGATGCCCGCCTGCGCCAGACCGGCTGCCATGCTGAAGGCGGTCTCGAGGGCCACCGGACCCGCCGCCCGCGACCCGACGACAGCGACCGCAGGTCCAAGGGCCGACGCCACGCTCCCCCGGAGCCAGAGCACCGGCGGCGGGTCGAGGATGGTCTTCAACCGGGCTGGGTACGTGTCTTCCGTGATGGCGAGGCAGGTGATGCCGGCGGTGGCGGCAGCCGCGAGTGCGGCGCGGGCGTCCGCGAACCGGCAGTCGGCGAGGTCTTGCAGTGCGGGATCGCCCGAGGCGACACGGGCAAGGAGGTCCGGGCACGAGGCCGGCGCGAGGAACGAAAGGGCGACAAGGCGGTCGAGTGTCATCTGCGCGTCTCACTGGCGCGCACCCGACCCGTCCTGATTGTATGGCGTTGGCCGCCTTGGGCGCGCACAGCAGGCGTGCCGCGCGTCGCCGCTCTGTGGCACGCCCGTTGCTCCCGTTGAGTCCAACCTTGCACCCACAGAGACCGGTCGCTATAGTTGCCGCATTCCCCCTCATGTCCCGCTATCTCGCCGTCACCGGGCTTCTGACAGCGTTGCTGACGGCGACGCCCGCCTTCGCTGACGCGCGCGAGGACGCCCGGCGGCAGGTGCAGTTCGGCATCGAGGTCGCCTCGCGCGGCCTCTGGCGTGAGGCCATCTACCGGTGGGAACGCGCCGTCGAGATCGACCCGTCCTACGCGGAGGCGTTCAACAACCTCGGCGTGGCCTACGAGCACGAAGGCGATCTCGAGAAGGCACGGCAGGCGTACGAGAAGGCCGTGAAGCTCGCGCCCTCCGAGGCGACCATCCGGCAGAACTTCGAACTCTTCAAGGAGGTCAACGACCGTGCGGCCGGCCCTGTTCGTCAGTAGCGTCCTCGCGGCGGTAACGCTGGCCGCGTGCGGCGGGGTCACGCGCGAGATCGCGATCGAAACACCGATCCGTCCGAAGCTGGATGTCTCGATGTTCCAGCGCGTCCTCGTGGCCGGGTTCCTCGCGGGCGGTACGGATGAGGTGGACGGCAATGCCGAGACCATCCGGCTGCTGAGAAGCCAGCTGCGGAACAAGTCGGACCTGCGGGTGATCGACGCCGATGCCCTGCCGCTCCTGGAGGAGTCCGGCGCGAAGCCGGCCGCCTCCGGAGAGAAGGTGGTCATCAAGGACGAGAAGGACCTCGAACCGAGGGAAGCCATCTTCGCCGACGCGGACTACTGGAAGCGGGTCGGGGAGGAGTACCAGAACCCTCTCATCGTGACCGGCACGGTCCTCTTCACCCCGCACCAGCGGTCCGGTTATGTGCAGCGCGAGGAGGAGGTCTACGACTCCTTTGGCCGTCGCCGGGTCGTCCCGATCCGCTCCTTCCAGGAGCGGAAGGGCTACATCCTGAAGCCCAAGTTCATCTTCATCGACGGCCGGACGGGCACCACCCTGTATTCGGAAACCTTCCGGGAAGAGGTGCTCTATAACGCCAACCAGAGCACCCCCGCCCTCTCCACGTATTTCGAGCTGATGGAGCGGCTGATCCCCTCGTTCCTGAACACCCTCAGCAGCCAGAAGATCAAGGGCGCCCGGGTCCTGTTGCAGTAAGGTCGGCCCCCCGGCTACAATCAATCCTTTGTCCGGGCCTGAGAGGGCCATCCCTGAGGGGAACGGACACACAGGGCCGGGACATCAGGCCTGGACAGTCCAGTAAGGGAGATTCACGTGTTTGCCATCATTCAGGCGCGGGGCCGTCAGTTGCGGGTATCCCCGGGCGAAATCGTCGAAGTGGACGGCACGCCGGGCGAAGTGGGCTCGGCGCTGAGCTTCGATCAGGTTCTGCTCGTCTCCCGGGACGCAGGGGACATCGTGGCCGGTGCGCCGTTTGTCGCCAACGCCAAGGTGCTGGGCGTGGTGGCGGGCGAAGCACGGGGTCCCAAGCTCCGGGTGTTCAAGAAGAAGCGGCGCAAGGGGTTCCGCAAGACGCGCGGTCACCGCAGCGTCTTCACCCGCGTCCGCATCACCGACATTCAGGCGTAAGGCAGGTTCGTCATGGCTCATAAAAAGGGACAGGGCAGTTCACGGAACGGGCGCGACAGCAATTCGCAGCGCCTGGGCGTCAAGCGCCACGACGGCAACCTCGTGACCGGCGGGTCCATCCTCGTCCGGCAGCGGGGCCGCAAGTTCAGCCCCGGCCTCAACGTCGGGCTGGGCAAGGACGACACGCTGTTCGCCAAGGTCACCGGCAAGGTGCGGTTCGAGGACCACGGCGAGCGCGGCCGCAAGATCAGCATCATCCCCGTCGAGTAACGTTCGGGGGGCCCGGCCTCACACGGCCGGGCCACTCCTCCCCAGGCGCCGGGTCCTTCCGGCACCACGCCCTATACTCACACTGTGTTTGTTGATGAAGTCGATATCCACGTCGCCGCCGGCGCCGGTGGACGCGGCTGCCTGAGCTTCCGTCGCGAGAAGTACGTCCCGCGCGGCGGGCCGGACGGTGGCGACGGTGGCGCGGGCGGATCGGTGTACCTGGCCGCCACCGCGCACCGCAACACGCTCGTCGACTTCCGCTTCCATCCTGAGTTCGAAGCACGCGGCGGCAGGCACGGCGAAGGTTCGAACCGCAGCGGGCAGAGCGCCGAGGACCTCGTCATCGAAGTGCCGGTCGGCACGCTCGTCTTCGAACGGCGCGCCGAAGGCGACCCTGAACTTCTCGTCGACCTCGCCGAGGCCGGCCAGCGCTTCCTCGTGGCCAAGGGCGGTCGCGGCGGACTGGGCAACGCCCACTTCGCCACGTCGACCAACCGCGCGCCGCGCAAGGTCCAGCCCGGTGAAGAGGGTGAGGTCCGCGACCTCCGGCTGCAGCTCAAGCTGCTGGCGGACGTCGGCCTGGTCGGTTACCCCAACGCGGGCAAGTCGACGCTCATCTCGCGCGTGTCCGCCGCGCGGCCCAAGATCGCCAGCTATCCGTTCACGACGCTGACACCGCACCTCGGCGTGGTCGCGCTGAGCGACACGCGCAGCTTCGTCATCGCGGATGTCCCCGGGCTCATCGAGGGCGCGCACGAGGGCCACGGACTCGGGCACCAGTTTCTCCGCCACCTGGAGCGCACGAAGGTGCTCATCCACCTCGTCGACGTCTCCGGAGCCTCGGGCCGCGATCCCGTCGAGGACTTCGACGTCGTCCAGCGTGAGCTCGGGCTGTTCGACGCCCACCTCGCCAGCAAGCCGCAACTGGTCGCCGCGAACAAGCTCGATGCACTCGACGACCCGGACCGCCTCGCGCGGCTCAAGGCCCATGTGGCGCATGCGGGGCTGCCGTTCTTCGAGATTTCCGGCGTCGCGGGCACCGGTGTCGATCGGCTGATCGAGGCCGCATGGGCCGCCATCGCCGAAGCCCGGGCAGCCGAACTGCAGGCGGTCGACGCGCACGCATGAGACGCGACGGACGGCTGGGCATCGTCGGTGGCACGTTCGACCCGATCCACTGGGGCCATCTCGACGCCGCCACCGCCGCGACCGGCGCGCTCGGGCTGACCGAGCTGATCTTCGTGCCGTCGCACGTGCCGCCGCACCGGCCGGCCAGGCCGCGGGCCTCCGCCTTCCACCGGTTCGCGATGGCCGCCCTGGCCACCGCAGCGCTGCCCCACGCCACCGTGTCGGACATCGAACTGCAGCGAACCGGACCGTCCTACTCCGCCGACACGCTCGCGTCGCTCCACGCCCAGGGCTGGGCGGCATCGCAGATCTTCTTCGTCATCGGCGCCGACGCATTTGCGGAAATCGCTACCTGGCGCAGCTATCCGGCGCTGCTCGACTTGTGTCACTTCGCGGTGGTCAGCCGCGACCGCACCGCCGCGGATGCCGTCGCCGTACGCGACCCCGCCATGCAGGCGCGCCTCGCGACACCGGACACACTGATGGCGTCGCACCCCGGCACCACGGTCATTCCCCTGTGTGTCGAGACACGTTCCGTGTCGTCGACGCTGGTGCGGGCGCAGGTGGCGGCCGGTTTCGACATCACGCCACTCGTGCCCCAACCCGTCGCCACCTACATCGCCCGGCACGCGCTCTACCGCCAGGGCCAGGAACTTGCATGACGACCAGTACACGATCGACGGCATCTCCCAGATTGACGAAGACCCTGAAGGCCGCCGTCGCCGCGGCACAGGACCGGCAGGCACACGATCTCGTACTGCTCGACCTCCGGAAGGTCGGTGGCTTCACGGACTACTTCCTGATCTGCACGGGCCAGAACAGCAAGCAGATCGGGGCCATCGCCGACGCGATCGAGGCTGCCGTCAAGGACAGCGTCGGTGAGCGGCCGGCGCTCATCGAAGGACGCCAGCGGGCCGAATGGGTACTGCTCGACTACTTCACGTTCGTCGTCCACGTGTTCAGCAAGGACGCTCGCGCGTTCTATGACCTGGAGCGGCTCTGGGGCAACGCGAAGCGGCACGAGCTGTCCGACTGATCCGCCGGCGGGCGCGAACCGCCTGACGCTCGCCGCCGTCGCACGGAGCATCGGGTGCGCCCTGCTGGCGCCCGAATGCCTCTCCTGCCGGCGACCGCTGACCACCATGGCCGGCGGCCCTGTCTGTCCCTCCTGCTGGAGCGCCGTTCCGTTCACGGACGAAGCTCAGTGCGACGTGTGCGGCGTGCCGCTGGACACGTGGCGGCCCGCACGGTCGCGGTGCGAGCGTTGTCGCGACCTCACACCGGCGGTCACCCGGCTTCGGGCCTGCGGCACCTACGAGCGCGTCCTCCGCACGCTGATCCATCAGATGAAGTACGAAGGCTATGCGTCGATCGCCGCGCGCCTGGGCAGGATGGCCCGCGAGCGATCGCACAGCCTGCTGGCCGGCGCGGACGCGGTCGTGCCGGTGCCGCTGCACCCGCTCAGGCGTCTACAGCGCGGCTTCAACCAGTCCGACCTCATCGCCCGCCAGCTGGGCGCGCCCGTGCTCCGTGCGCTGCGCCGTCGGCGATGGACACCGTCACAGACGCGGCTCGCGGCGGCCGGCCGGCAGCGGAATGTCGATCGGGCGTTCGCGCTCGCGTGGCGGCCGTGGAGCCCCGCCCCGGCGCTCGTGCGGAACCGTGTCCTCGTGCTGGTGGATGACGTGCGGACGACCGGCGCGACGCTGGACGCGTGCGCCCGTGTGCTGCGCGCGGCCGGCGCGGCGGAGGTCAGGGCGCTGGTGATAGCCCGAGCCGACCTGCCACGATCTCACGGACCTGCCGGGCGATAGCCGCGCGATCGCCCGCTCCGTCCACGACGACCCACCCGGACGCGCTCTGGCGGAGGTAGCTCTCGCGGACGCGGCCGAGCAGGGCGAGGTCCCGCTCGTACTTGTCCCGGTCGGCAATCTTGCGTGCCGCCGCCCGTTCGGGCGCGATGTCGAGCAGACACGTCAGGTCCGGGGCGGGCAGGTACTGCTGAATGGTCAGCAGCCACGCGGCGTCGAGACCCTGGGCCTCGCCGTAGGCCACGCTCGATGCGAGATACCGGTCGCAGACGAAGATCACGCCCTCGTCCAGGCCGCGCTCGACCTCGGCCCGGTGCTCGTAGCGGTTCGCGACATAGAGCAGCTGCATGACGTCCGGGCCGTAGTCGCGTTCACCGCGCAGCGCGCGCCGGATCTCGTCACCGATCGCGGTGTCGTAGTCCGGAAAGGAAAGCAGCCGGACGGTCCGACCGTCGGCCGTCAGCGCATCGCGCAGGAGCTCGGACTGCGTCTGCTTGCCGCTCTGGTCGAGGCCTTCAAAGACGATCAGGCGTCCGCGCCGTCCAGACACCATCGATCACACCTCGAGGGCAAGGACGTCGTCGAGCGTCTGCCGGCGGCGGATGGTCGTCCACGTGCCACCGTCAACGAGCGCTTCCGGGCACAGCAGGCGGCGGTTGTAGTTCGACGCCATCACGGCGCCATACGCGCCGGCATCCAGGATGGCGAGCCGGTCGCCCACGGCGAGGGCTGGCAGTTCCCGATCGCGGCCGAACACGTCGCTGCTCTCGCAGATCGGGCCGACGACATCCCAGGTCAGCAACGGGCCGGGACCCACGGGGCCGACCGGCACAATGCGATGAAACGAGCCGTACATCGCCGGCCGGATCAGCTCGGTCATGCCGGCATCGAGCACGGCAAAGCGGCGGCCGCCCGGAAACTCCTTGATGTCGACGACCGTGGCGAGCAGCGCACCCGCCGCCGCGACGAGCGCACGGCCAGGTTCCAGCACGACCGGCAGGCCCGCGCGCCGCAGGGCCGGGAGCACCGCGGCGGCGTACTCGGCCTCGCTCAGCACGGGCTGACCGTCATAGGACACGCCGAGGCCGCCACCGAGGTCCACGTGTTCGAGCGGAACACCGTCGGCCTTCAGCGCGATCGCCAGGTCGGACAGCGCCGTCGCCGCACGAAGCATCGGCTCGACGGACGTGATCTGCGAACCGATATGGACGTGGACGCCAACTAATTGGAGCTCCGGCCGGTTGCGCCGCTCGCGATAGATGGCCGCGGCGTCCTCGATCGGCACGCCGAACTTGTTCACCTTCATCCCGGTCGAGATCTTCGGATGGCTCCTGGCGTCGATATCCGGATTCACGCGCAGGGCTACGCGCGCGGTCGTGCCCAGCGCCTTCGCGACATCCGCGATGCGGTCGAGCTCGCCCGGTGACTCGGCGTTGATCGCCGCGATGCCGTGGCCGATCGCGTAGGCCAGTTCGTCTCGCGTCTTGCCGACGCCGGTGAACACGAGCTGGTCGGGCGTGAACCCGGCGCGCTCGGCGACCTGCAGCTCGCCGACGGAGTTGGCGTCCGCGTAGCTGCCGAGCTCGCGCAGCACGCGCAGGAGCGCCAGCGTGGAGTTGGACTTCAGTGCAAAGTGAATCCGGTGCGGAAACCCCGCGAAGGCGTCGTCGAGCCGGCGGTACGCCGCGCGAATCGCCGGCGCGGAATACACGTAGGCGGGCGTCCCGAGGGCATCGGCCACTGAAGCAAGCGGCACGCCGTCGCAGACGAGACCGGACGACGTCTGTAGGAAGGGTTCTGACACCGGAGTGGGAGAGGCGCGCTCGAAAGCGAATGTTATCATGCGACATTGCCACGCCACCCGGCGGACCGGCCCACGTGACGCTTCCACCCTCGCCCGGCCCCGACGCCGACATCGCGGCGCTGATTCAACAGTGCCTGAACGGCGACGAGCTTGCGTGGCAGACGATCGTGCGTCTGCACCGGCGCAAGGTCTTCAACATCGCGTACAAGTTCGTCGGCAACGTCGACGAGGCCGAAGACCTGACGCAGGACGTCTTCATCAAGGTCTTCCGGTCGCTCGGCACGTTCGACCGGCGTGCGAACTTCCAGACGTGGCTCTACAGCGTCACACGGAATCTCTGCATCGACCACTACCGCGCGCTGCGCAAGGAGCGCGAGGCACTCAACCGCGACCTCGACGTGGACGTCCTGTCGCCGGCCTCCCCCGACCGGAGTCCGCATCAGATCCTCGAGGCGCAGGACCAGGCCGCCCTGCTCAAGCGCGCCCTCGACCGGCTGCCGGCGGCGATGCGTACCGCCGTCGTGCTCAGGGACCTCCAGGAGCTCACCTACGAAGAGATCGCGGAGCGGCTCGGCCTGCCGGACGGCACCGTGAAATCGCGGATCAGCCGAGGCCGGGCCGAACTGGCCAGACAGATCCAGACCGTCCGGGCCGAAGACCTCGCCCGGCTCCAGCCGGCCGTCGCATTCCCAGCCACAGGAGTCACCGAATGAATCTCACATCTGACGTCGTCGGCGACGTCGCCGTCGTCCGTCTCTCGGAGTCCAGGCTGATGTATCCGTTGCTGTCCGACTTCACCCAGAGCGTCTCGGCGCTGCTGACCGGCGAGTCGCGAAAGGTCGTGATCGACCTCAGCTCGGTCAGCTACGTCGACAGCGCGACGATCGGCTGCCTGATGGACCTGTACCGTCAGGCGAGCAGCGCGGGTGGCACGCTCGCGCTGGCGGGCGTGCAGAAACGCGTGGAGACGATGCTGACGATGACCGGCGCGCACAACTTCCTGAAGCTGTACCCGACCGAGGCGGACGCGGTCCGGGCCATGGGAGGCGCCGCATGAGCGCGATCACCACGACCAAGGGCGCCAGCGTCACGCTGGACGGCGACCTGCTGGCCGTCCTGGAGGCGCTCTATCAGGACGTCGTCGCCCGCAGCGAGCTGACGCACTCCTATGAAGACATGGTGCGCGAGATCGAGCATCTGGTCTCGCAGATGACCGACGAGGAGCGCCGGGCGTACCTCGTCGAAAGCCTCTTCCTCAACTCGGTCCGCTACGAGAACGAGAAGCTTGCAGCGCTGATGCGGCGCCTCGGCTCGTCCGGAACATAAAAAAAGGGCTGCCACCCGGCAGCCCAAGGGGAGGGAGAGGAGAGAGACCGGACTCGCTAGGCCAGGACCTGCCGCGCGTCCTTGATCGGCAGCACCACCGGAGCATCCACGGAGGCCGCATCCACGGGCGGCTCCACCAGTTCCCAGGCATCCCGCTCGGCCAGGATCTGCGCCGCGAACGCCGTGTGCAGTGCGTGACCGCCGCGATGGGCCACCACGTGGCCGATGATCTGATAGCCCGTCAGGGCCAGATCGCCGATGACATCCAGAATCTTGTGGCGAACGAACTCATCCTCGAACCGGAGGTCGCTGTTCAGCACCCCGGTGTCGCCGATCACGATCGCGTTCTCGAGCGAGCCGCCCAGGGCCAGGCCGCGCTGGCGGAGCATCTCGACTTCCTTCAGGAAGCCGAAGGTGCGGGCCGGGGCAATCTCCTCGATGAACGACTCTTCCGTGATCCGGAGCGTCCGCGACTGCTGCCGCAGCAGCGGGTGGTCGAACGCGATGCTGTAGGTGACCTTGAAGTGATCAGACGGATAGACGGCAATGCGCTTGTCACCGTTGACCAGCGACATCGGGCGCAGCACCTTCAGGAACTTCTTCGGAGCCGCGAGCCGCTTCACCCCGGCTTCATGGATGAGATAGATGAACGGCGCCGCGCTGCCATCCATGATCGGCACTTCCGGCGACGTCAACTCGATGAGCACGTTGTCGATGCCCAGGCTCACGAGCGCCGAGAGCAGGTGTTCGACGGTGTCGACCGTGCCGGTATCGTGCGCCAGCCCGGTGGCGTAGTGCATGCCCGCCAGGTGCTCGACCGTGGCCGGAATCTCCACCCCGCCCAGATCGATGCGGCGGAACCGGATGCCGGAGTTGGCCGGCGCGGGACGCAGGGAGAGCGTGACCTTGTTGCCCGAATGCAGACCAATCCCCGTGCAGGAGATGGGGCGCCGGAGGGTTCTCTGTGCGTGCATCGGGTGTCTGCGCTCTACGTTCATAACAGCAGCAAAGCTGATGCCGCTGTCTCCAGTAGCACGTATTGCTGATAACTTCTTCTTGCTCAATACCTTATCAAAGGAGCCTACCGGGGAATCAACTGAAATGTGGCCGATTGGCCACGATCACGTTCTGCCTCTTCGTGGCTCTCAAGACACGGGCGTCAAGCCGGCCGGCCCGGCAGGACGGCGCGCAACAACTCCCCGGTCGCGGAGGCCTGGACCCTCGAAACGGCCTCGGGCGTCCCCTCGGCCATGATGCGCCCGCCGCCGCTCCCGCCCTCCGGCCCGAGGTCAATCAGGTGGTCCGCGCACCGGATGACGTCGAGGTTGTGCTCGATCACCACCACCGTGTTCCCGTGCTCCACCAGCCGCGTCAGCACGTCGAGCAGCCGCCGCGTGTCCTCGAAGTGCAGGCCTGTCGTCGGCTCGTCGAGGATGTAGAGCGTGCGTCCGGTGCCGCGGCGCGACAGTTCGCGCGCGAGCTTCACGCGCTGCGCCTCGCCGCCGCTCAGCGTCGTCGCCGACTGGCCGAGCTCGACGTAGCCGAGTCCGACGTCCTGCAGCGTGCGCAGCTTGGTCGCCAGCGGCGGAAAGTGCTCGAAGAGCGGCAGCGCCTGATCGACCGTCAGATCCAGGATCTCGGCAATCGACTTGCCGCGATACAGCACCTCGAGCGTCTCGCGGTTGTACCGGCGGCCCTTGCAGTGCTCGCAGGTGACGTAGACGTCCGGGAGAAAGTGCATCTCGATCGCGATCACGCCGTCGCCCTGGCACGTCTCACAGCGCCCGCCCTTCACGTTAAAGGAGAAGCGACCGGGCTTGTAGCCACGCGCTTTTGCCTCGGGCATCATCGCGAACACGTCGCGGATGAACGCGAACATGCCTGTGTAGGTCGCTGGGTTCGACCGCGGCGTCCGGCCGATCGGCGACTGATCGATTTCGATCACCTTGTCCAGCTGCTCGATACCCTCGATGCCGTCATGCGCGCCGGGCTCCGTGCCCGCGCGATACAGCGCACGCGCGAGGGCGCGGTACAGGATGCTGTTGACCAGCGTGGACTTGCCCGACCCGCTGACACCGGTCACCGCCGTCAACGTGCCGAGCGGAATCGACGCCGTGATGCCCTTCAGGTTGTGCTCGCGGGCTCCACGGATGACGAGCTTCCCCTTGCCCGGAGCCCGGCGTGAGGCGGGCGTGGCGATGGCCCGCTCCCCGCGCAGATAGGCGCCGGTGATGGAGTCGGGGTCGGCGCACAACGCCGCGGCCGTGCCCTGGAACGTCACGCGGCCTCCGTGCTCGCCGGCGCCGGGTCCGAGGTCCACGACGTAGTCCGCGGCCCGGATGGTCTCCTCATCGTGCTCGACGACGATCACGGTGTTGCCCATGTCCCGCAGCTTGAACAGGGTCGAAAGCAGCTTGCGGTTGTCGCGCTGGTGGAGGCCGATCGACGGCTCGTCCAGCACGTAGAGCACGCCGGTGAGATTCGCGCCGATCTGCGTCGCGAGCCGGATCCGCTGGCCTTCCCCTCCGGAGATGGTGGCCGCGCTGCGGCTGAGCGTCAGATAGCCGACGCCGACGTCGTTCAGAAACCGGAGCCGCTCGCGCACTTCACGGAGGACGCGCGCGGCAATCAGCGTCTCGCGGTCCGACAACTCCAGCGTGTCGAACGCCACGAGGGCGTCCGCGATCGGGAGGTCGACATACTCGCTGATGCGCCGCCCCTTGACCCGCACCGCGAGACTCTCCGGCCGGAGCCGATGGCCGTGACAGACCCGGCACGGCCGCAGCGTGCGGTACGGCTCCAGCTCTTCCTGCGTGGACCAGGTGCCCTCGTCGTAGCGGCGCCGGAGATTCGGCAGCACACCCTCGAAGTCGGCGCCAAACGGATCCCGATCGGCCTCCGCGGTCCGCGTCCGGCGTGGCACTTCGAAGTCCGGTTCGTCGGCCGCCTCGTCGCGATCGGCGACAACCGGCGCCGCCTTGCCCTTCGCCGCACGCGCCCGCGCGCCAGCGGGACCGTGCAGAATCAGTTCGCGGATCTTCGCCGGGAGCGCCGAGAACGGCGTCGCCGGGTCGAAGCCGTGCGCCCGTCCAAGGCTTGCCAGCGCATCCCGGAGCGGCTTGCGATCCGTACGGCCCCACGGCACGACGGCGCCGCCTGCCAGCGACAGCGACTCGTCGGGAATCACGAGCCGCGGGTCGAAGTCGTAGGTCGCGCCGAGCCCCTGGCAGGCCGTGCACGCGCCGTGCGGCGAGTTGAACGAGAACGCGCGCGGCGTCATCTCCGGCACCGAGATCCCGCACTCGACACAGGCCAGCTTCCGCGAGAAGAGCTGGTCGCCGCCGGCCAGCGTGTTGATCACGACGATGTCGTCGGCCAGACCCAACGCGACCTCGAGCGACTCCCCGAGACGCCGCTCGATGCCGGAGCGGACGATCAGGCGGTCCACGACCACCTCGATCGTGTGATTGCGCCGGCGGTCGAGCGTGATGGATTCGTCGAGCGCGCGGAACTGGCCGTCGATGCGGGCCTTCGTGAACCCGCGCTGCCGCAGCCCCTGCAGCTCCTTCTTGAACTCACCCTTCCGGCCGCGGACGATGGGCGCCAGCACGTTGATGCGCTCGTCCTGCGGGTGCAGCATCACGAGGTCAAGGATGCGCTCGACGGACTGTGCCGTGATCTCCCGCCCGCACTGCGGGCAATGCGGGACGCCGATGTTGGCGAACAGGAGCCTGAGGTAGTCGTAGATCTCGGTGACCGTGCCGACCGTCGAGCGCGGATTCGACCCAGTGGTCTTCTGCTCGATCGCCACGGCCGGCGACAGGCCCTCGATCAGGTCGACGTCCGGTTTCTCCATCTGCTCGAGAAACTGGCGGGCGTAGGCCGAGAGCGACTCCACGTAACGCCGCTGACCTTCGGCGTAGATCGTGTCGAAGGCAAGCGACGACTTCCCGGAGCCGGACAGACCCGTGATTACGACGAGCCGGTCCCGCGGGAGGTCGACGTCGACGTTCTTCAGGTTGTGAACGCGGGCACCACGTACCGCGATCCAGTCTTCGGTCATCGCCCCTGTCTGCGCCCGTTGCGGGTCTCAGAAAAGGGGGATCGTATCACCCGGATGCGGCATCCCGCAGGCGACTGTTCCGCCGGCCGTAGAACAGGTAGACGACCAGGCCCGCGAGCAGCCACCCGCCGAAGCGGGTCCACGCCTGAGGCGGCAGGCCCGCCATGATGAAGACGCACGCCGCGGCACCCAGCAGCGCGACCGGCCAGACAAACGGCACCCGGAACGGCCGGAACCGGTCTGGCTCGACCACCCTCAGCACCAGCACGCCGATGCAGACGATGGCGAAGGCGAAGAGCGTCCCGATGTTCGTCAGGTCGTAGGTCTCCGCCGCGTCGCCAATCAGCGCCGCCAGCGCCACCAGCACGCCGGTCAGCAGCGTGGTCGCCGACGGAATCCGCCGCGTGGGATGCAGCCGGGCCGCCCAGGCCGGCAGCAGCCCGTCGCGCGCCATGGAGAAGAAGATGCGGGGCTGCCCGTACTGGAAGACGAGCAGCACCGCGGACATCGAGACCGCCGCACCCAGCGCCACGATCCACCCGACGGTCTGGAAGCCTGCCGCCTGCAGCGCAAAGGCGAGCGGGTCGGCCACGCCCAGCGACTGATACGGCACCATGCCGGTCAGCACGACGCCGACGACGATGTAGATCACGGTGCACACCGCGAGCCCCACCAGGATGCCGATCGGCAGGTTGCGATTGGGATTGCGGGTTTCCTCGGCTGCCGTGGAGATGGCGTCGAAGCCGATGTAGGCGAAGAACACAATCGCCGCACCCTGGTGGATGCCGGTGAAGCCATTCGGCGCGAACGGCGTGTAGTGCTCGGGGCGCAGGTGTGTCACGCCGACACCGATGAACAGTGCCAGCGCGACGAGCTTCACCATCACCATGATGTTGTTGACCCGGACACTCTCCTTCGCGCCGAGCATCAGCACCCAGGTGATGGCCAGCACGATCGCACACGCTGGCAGGTTGACCAGAATCGGCAATCCGCCGATGTGCGGGGCCTGCTCCAGCAATCCGTGCACCGCGGGATCGGCGCTGAGCAGCGCGGTCCGATACCCGGTCGTCAGCCACGGCGGCAGCACGACGCCGACGCCGCGCAGCAGCGTGCCAACGTAGTCGCCCCACGAGATGGCGACAGCGACGTTGCCGACCGCGTACTCAAGAATCAGATCCCATCCGATGATCCACGCGACCAGTTCGCCCAGCGTGGCGTAGGCGTAGGCGTACGCGCTGCCCGCCTGCGGAATCATCGCGGCCAGTTCCGCGTAGCAGAGCGCCGCGAGGGCGCACGCGCCCCCGAGCAGCAGGAAGGAGAAGACGAGCGCCGGACCTGCGCCGTAGCGGATGATGACGCCGTCCGGGCCTACCTGACCGGCCGCCGCGGTGCCGATCGCGCCGAAGATGCCCGCGCCGATCACCGCGCCGATCGCGAGCATCACCAGATCGCCCGCGCCGAGGACGCGCTTCAGTGACTGTTCGGATTCCAGGTCGGGCTCGGCGATGGCCTTGCGGCGAAACGCTTGCAGCATGCGGATCGGATCCTACAGGTGGGGGAATCGGTACACGGCCTGGCCGGTGGCCACGGCCACTTCGCCCCCGGCACCGAACGCGAGGCCGATGACACCCTCGCCGGAGAGCACCGGGCGTGGCTCGGCACCAGGGACGAGGCGAAACACACCGGCACTGCCAGCCAGCGAGTCGGCGACGTGCAGCACGCCGGCGGCATCGAACGCGATGCCCTGGGGACGGCCTAGCCGCCACGGCAGGCGCGTGACGCGCCCTCCCTCGTCGATCGCGTAGAGGCCGTCACACGACGCCAGCGTCGGCGCCGCGACGATCAGCACGCCGTCGGGACTGACCGCGAGATGAAAGGCCGCGACGCTGGCCGGCACCTGCGCGAAGGTGGTGGCGCGACCGTGCTCGACGCGGAGGATGGAACCCGAGCGGTCGCCGACGTAGAGCGCACCATCACGACCCCACGCGAGCCCGCACGGTACGCCGAGCTCCGCTGCGAAGACCTCCGTGGTGCCGTCCGGGTGGACACGGAACACCTTTCCCTCGAACCGGCTCGAGACGAACAACGTCCCGTCCGGTCCCCTGGTCATCGACGTCGCATTGCGGATGCCCGTGGCGAACGGCTCGCGCGCGCCGTCCGGCGCCACGCGAAACAGCGAGACGCTCGCCTCGTGCTCGCGTGTGCCACTGGAAGTCGCGTAGAGACAGCCATCCGCGCCAATCAGCGGACTGTCGACCTGATGCACGCCGGTGACCCACTCTTCACCCACCGCTACCGTCCCGACGAACACGCCATCCACCGACACGGGCAGCAGCGCGCCGGACGCCTCGTCCGGGACAATGATGACGATCCGCTGGGGACTGAGTGACGCGACCCGCGCCCGGACATCACCGATGGTGACGACCGGCCACACATCACCAACGGCGAAGTGCCCCTGGCACGCGATGCGACCGCCAGGGAGCGCCAGGGAGGGCGCAATGGAACCGGATGGTGACGCAGAAGCAGACAACGGCCGTCAGACCGCGTCGAGTTCGGCGTTCCAGTAGAGGTAGTCGCGCCAGTTGTCCGGCGCGTTCGTCAGCCCGATCGTGATACGCACCGCGGGCGCTGAGTCCGGCCGGCGCGGAGGCCTGATCAGGCGCATGCCGGCTTCGACCGGCGTGCGGCCACCCTTCCGGCGGTTGCAGCGCACGCAGCAGGTCACGATGTTCTCCCAGTCCTTGCGGCCACCCTGCGCGACCGGCACGACGTGGTCGAACGTCAGTTCAGGAGTCGGAAAGACGTCGTTGCAGTACTGGCAGGTATGACGGTCGCGGGCGTAGATATTCGCGCGAGAGAAGGGCACGTAGTCGAAGCGACGTTTAAGCTTGACGAACCGCAGGAGGCGGATCACGGACGGCATCTTGAAGGTGACCGAGACAGCACGTATCTCACGGTCGTGGACCGCAATCACCTCGACCTTCCCCTGACACCAAAGCGTGATCGCTTTCTGCCAGTGGACGACCTTCAACGGTTCGTACGACGCGTTCAGCAGTAGCGTCTGTTCCATCGTCCAGCGTTATCATGCCTGCCGTACCAGGGGGTGTCAAGGAAGTGCCGTCTCCCGCAAGCATCAGTCAACAATGAAGTTAACCCGCCGCTATGCCCCGCCGGCGCTGATGCTCTTACTCCTCGCCTGGAGTGGCTGTGCCACGTCGAACGGCGTGCCCGTGCCGCGTCCGTTTCCCGGCGCACCGCTGCCCTCTGCCGCGGGTGCGGCTGCCACGCGAAGCAGCATCGTCGACCACGCGCTGCGGTTCCTCGGCGCCCCGTATCGTGATGGTGGCGAGACACCAGCCGGCTTCGACTGCAGCGGCTTCACGCGTTATGTCTTCGGTCTCGCGCAGGTCATGTTGCCGCGGCTGGCCCAGGATCAGGCACGCGTGGGATGGGCGCTGACCGTGGACGAGAGCCGCCCAGGCGACCTGATCTTCTTCACGACCATCGCACCGGGTGCGTCGCACGTCGGCATCGTGCTGGACGGCGGCCGTTTCGTGCATGCGCCGACGTCGTCCGGCGTCGTGCGGATCGAATCGTTCAGCGCGCCGTACTGGAAGACGCGCCTCGTCGGCGTGCGCCGGGTGTCCTAGTCGGCCGCAGGCGGCGGCTCGGGCGCCGGCGCACTCTCCGGTGGCGCCGCTGTCTCCGGGCCGGCCGCGTCAGGGGAGACGGGCGGCGTCTCGACCGTCTCGACCGGCGCGCTGGGCTCCGGCGGAGTGGCCTGCCCCATCCGCGACAGGATGATCGCCTGGCGACGCTGCAGTCGCCGGTTCGGCCGGTTCACGAGATACACCCGCGGATTGATGATGGCGCCCGCCATGAGGGCCGCCTGCGAGGGACTCAGACTGCTCGCGGACACCCCGAAGTAGCGACGCGCCGCGGCATCTGCTCCCCAGACGCCATCACCCCACTCGATCAGGTTCAGGTACAGCTCGAGGATGCGGTCCTTCGGGAGTGCGGCCTCGAGGCGTCTGGCGATGATGAGCTCGCGGACCTTTCGGAGCGGGTCACGAGTCGGCGACAGGTACAGGTTCTTCGCCAGTTGCTGCGTGATGGTGCTGGCGCCACGCATCGGCTTCCCCGTGGTCAGTTCCTCTTCAACCGCCTCCTTGAGCTGTTCCAGGTCCAC
>CAYNUO010000052.1:19737-22059 GCA_964400405.1 uncultured Bifidobacteriaceae bacterium
CGGATTTCCGAGGCGACATCCGCCGGCGCCGGCGTGAGCGGCTCTCTCGGCACGCCGCCAGCGAGGCCCAGCACATCCAGTGCTGCCTTGAAGCCCGCCACGCCGTGCAGCGTGCCCACCGAGCGTGCGAGCGGATTCAGCTGCCGCTGCAGCGCGCGTGCATCGGCGAGGCGTCCCTCGGCGACGAGCGTCATCAGGCGCAGGCACGCGTCGGGTGCCAGCGCCGCCAGCGCCAGCACTCCGCCGGTGCATCCCACGGAGAGCGCCGCGCAGAACGTCGTGGCGGAACCGGCGAGCACAGCAAAACCCGGCGGTGCCTGGTTCACGACCTCCGCGATGTGGCCGATGTCGCCACCCGATTCCTTGATGCCCACGATGTTGGGATGTTCCGCCAGCGTGGCGACGCCGGCCGGCGCCAGCAGGACGCCTGTATACATCTGCACGTTGTAGAGCAGCACCGGCACCGGCGAGGCATCGGCCACCGCGCGGTAGTGGCGAACCAGTGCGGCCGTCGTCATCTGCCCCTTGTAGAAGCCGGGTGTCCGCACGATCACCGCGTCAGCCCCGGCGCGCGCCGCACGGATCGACGCCGCGATCGTCGCTCGCGTGCTCTCCCGTCCCGTGCCGGCGATCAGTGACCGGCCGGCCGGCATCCTCTCCCGCACGACCTCCACGACCCGGTCCGCTTCCGCGTCGCTCAGATGCGGCGCCTCGCCGTTGGATCCGAGCACCACCAGCCCCCGGAGCGGGGTCCGCATCCAGTGGTCGACATTGGCGCGGAGGCCCGTTTCGTCGACTTCACCGGCCTGAAACGGGGTGGCAATCGGGGTGTAGAGACCGGAGTAGGGGCTCACGCCAACATTCTAGGTGCGCAACGCGGTCGCCCGGCGTTCCAGCGAACGGACATAAAGCGACTTAGAAAGACACATGTTAGGGATTTGAGGAATGTCAGTTGCGGGTTCCGGGGCTCGTTCCGAGACCCCGCATCGGGACCATTTCGGCCTGTAAATTGTTCGATCTATTGGGCCATCCCGGCTATGATCGGCTGGGCATCATTCCGACCCTGATCGAGGTACCGAGCAATGTTTGAAGGCACCGTGTCTCTCCGCCTCCGGGCCGTTGTTGCGTCGCTGACGCTCATCGGGCTCTGCTGGGCGGCAGCGACGCCCGCTGAAGCGCAATCCCGGCGTGCGCGCCTCTCCCGCGATCTTGCCGCGCGAGTGGGCCGCGACGGGAATCCGACGCGCGTGATCCTTCACGGCACGCCTGAACAGATCGCCGGGGTGACGGGACGTCACGGCCTGGCTGTTCGTCGGCATCTGCCGGGCGGAGCCGTGGTCGATGTGGCCGCCGGCCAGCTTGAGAACGTCGTCAACGATCCGGGTCTCGACAACGCGACGCTCGACACCAAAGTCCAAGCATCGATGGACGTCACCAACGTCGCGATCGGCGCGGATCAGGCGTGGACTGGGTCGTGGCGCAACACGAGAAACGACTGGATGGGAAGCGGCCTGTCGGTCACAGGCCGTACGACTACGGTTGCCGTCATCGATTCAGGCATCGACCCTGTTCCGCAGCTCCGGCGCAAGATCCTTGCGAACGTCGACTTCACCAACAGCGGCAGCGCGCAGGACGACTACGGGCACGGCACGCACGTGGCGGGGATCGTCGGCGCGCTGCGCTCGGAGTACGACACCATCGACAGCGAGAACGAGGGCTACGACGACACCATCAGTTGGTCGGGTGTTGCGCCCGGTGTCCGCCTCGTCAACCTGAAGGTGCTGGACGGGAATGGCGAAGGCGTCGTCAGCGACGTCATTCGGGCCATCGACTGGGCCATCGCCTACCGGAGCGCCTTCCAGATTCGAGTCATCAACCTGTCGCTGGGCCACATGGCAACGGAGTCCTGGACGACCGATCCGCTGTGCCAGGCTGTCGAGCGCGCCTATCGCGCCGGCATCTTCGTCGTCGCAGCGGCCGGCAATAAGGGTCGCCTTGGGCAGAACGGCCCGAAGGTCTACGGCTTGATCGATTCACCCGGGACCTCGCCTTATGCCTTCACCGTCGGTGCCTTGAACACCAAGCAGACAGGACGACGGTCGGACGATGTGATCGCCACGTACAGTTCGCGAGGACCAACGTGGATTGACCATCTTCCGAAACCGGACGTTGTTGCGCCGGGTAACAAGATTCGCAGCCTGCTGGGCTACAACGTGGCCCTCGCTGCACCGGGTCACCCCGGCGCGGCCGTGGTGGGCGACGGCTCCCGCGCGGTGCTCGAACTCAGCGGAACCAGTATGTCTGCCGCTGTCGTGAGCGGCG
>CAYNUO010000053.1:0-9483 GCA_964400405.1 uncultured Bifidobacteriaceae bacterium
CGGTGGTCCGGCATCAGCTCCGCGAGCGTGTTCAGCGCGATCCGGTCGTTCGGGTCGTTGAAGGTCGGCACGAGCACCACACCGTTGGCGATGTAGAAGTTCGCGTAGCTCGCCGGAAGGCGCTGGCCGTCCATGATGACCGGTCGCGGGAACGGCAGCGTGACCACGCGGAATTCCGGATGCCCCGGCTCGGCAGACGCCCGTTCGAGACGGCGCAGGTTGTCGAGCGACCGCGCGTGGTTGTCGTCCGCCGGGTCCTCCTCGTGCGCCAGCACGACGACGTCCCGCGCGACGAAGCGCGCGATGTCGTCGATGTGGCCGTGCGTGTCGTCGCCGACGCACCCCTCGCCGAGCCAGATCGTACGCGTCGCGCCGAGCCACTCGGCGAACAGGCGCTCGTAGTCCGCGCGGCCGAGGCCGGGGTTCCGGACCTGCACGTCGCTCAGCAGCCACTCCTCGGTCACCAGCAGCGCGCCCGCGCCGTTGACCTCGATACCGCCGCCCTCGAGCACCAGCCGGCCTCCGCCGTCCGGGCGCGCTGGCTCCACCCGAGGCGCGCCGGCGATACCCGCGATGGCCGCGCCGACACCCGCGTCAAGCTGGTAGTTGTCGTACTTCGCCCAGCCGTTGAACGCCCAGTTCAGCAGCGCGACGCCTCCGTCGGGCCCGTGGACGCCGGTCGGCGCCGAGTCCCGCAGCCACACGCGGTCGCTCGGCACCACGTGCAGCCGCACACGGCCGGCTCGCACGTCGTGCGCCGCCAGCGCGGCCTGGGCCTGCTCCAGCACGTCATCCGAGTGGCAGAGGATCTCGACCGGCTCGTGCGCCGCGAGGACTCGCGCGATCTCGGCGTACACCCACGGAATCGGTCCAAGCTTGCCCGGCCAGTCGGGCTCGTGGTGGGGCCAGGCGATCCACGTCGCGCGGTGGGGCTCCCACTCGGCGGGCATGCGGTAGCGGTTGGCCATCACTCTGGAAGGTGCTGCGCGCGCCGCGGCGGTCAGCCGAGGTAGCGGTTGAGGATCGGGCCGTACGCGTCGATACGGCGGTCGCGCAGGAACGGCCAGTTGCGCCGGACCGTTTCGATGAGGCCCGGGTCGCACTGCGCGATCAGAATCGCCTCGTCCTCGCCGGCCTCGGCGACGTAGCGGCCGAAGGGATCCGCGACGAAGCTCTGCCCGAAGAAGGTCAGACCGTTGGTGCCGGCCTCGGGCTCGTGGCCGACACGGTTGACCGACGCCACGTACACGCCGTTCGCGATGGCGTGCGCGCGCTGGGCCGTCCGCCACGCATCCACCTGTGCCGCACCCCACTCGGCCTTCTCGGCCGGGTGCCAGCCGATGGCGGTGGGATAGAACAGCACCTCGGCGCCCATCAGGCTCGTGATGCGCGCGGCTTCGGGGTACCACTGGTCCCAGCAGATCAGGACGCCGATGGTCGCGTAGCGTGTCTTCCACACGCGGAAGCCGGAGTCAGCGCCGGCCGGCGCACCGGGCTTCGGGCCGTCGCCCGGCGTGAAGTAGTACTTCTCGTAGAACAGGGGGTCGTCCGGAATGTGCATCTTCCGGTAGGCGCCCAGCAGCGACCCGTCCGCGTCGATCACGGCGGCCGAGTTGCGATACATGCCCGGCCCCTGCCGCTCGAAGACCGGCACCACCAGGACGACGGCCAGCTCCTTCGCCAGCACCTGCAGGGCGTCGGTCGACGGGCCCGGAATCGGCTCCGCGAGGTCGAACCGCGCGGTGTCCTCGACCTTGCAGAAGTACGGCGCGTTGAAGAGCTCTTTCAGGCAGATGATCTGCGCGCCGCGACGGGCGGCGTCGCGGATCAGGCCTTCCGTCCGGCGGAGGGTCGTCACGGCGTCGCTGTCCGCGTGGTCCTGGATCAGACCGATCGTGAAGGGTGTGGAGGCCACCGAGCGAGTCTACACAAACCGCGCGCACATATAATCAGCGCATGTCCCGGAAAGCTGTGGCCAAGACCAAGTGCGCCCTGTGCGGCGCCACCGACGTGTCCGAGCCGCGCGGCGAGGAACGGTACTGCCGTGACTGCTGGGAGAAGAAGATCGCGGTCGAGGAGATCGTGGCGCGCGAGTTCGCGCTGAAGCGGTACATCCGCGCGCAGAACGCCGAGAAGTACCTGGTCTACCACTCGACGACCAAGCGCCCGTGCGGCCAGATCATCGTGCTCGACGACGGATACGACCTGTTCCTGACGATGGTCCTCTACCCGAACTTCGAGTGGGACACGCCGGCGTATCACCTGGACGGTGACCCCGAGGGACGCTCGTTTGCCGAGATTCTGGTGGACGTCGTCGCCACCGAGGTCATCGAGCCCTGGGGCGGCGGCAAGTGGCATCTGGAGATCTTCCGGTCGGCGGCGCCCGAGCCGGAGGACTGGAACGGTGAGATGTGAGCGCCTATAATTGCCGCGCCCGACGAGACGGGTCCTTTCTGGAGGTCATCATGCTGAATTTCCGCTGGCTCGCCTGTGCTGGCGCCATTCTTCTGGTTGCGACGACGGCCGGTGCCGGGCAGGCGCCCGCAGCCGCCCAGGCAACCGGGAGCAAGTTCACGCCACCCGTGCGCGGCGAGGCCCAGCTCGGCTTCACGCGGCCGGCGACCAAGCGGGCAGGCGGCGAGGTCACGACCACGATCAAGGTCAAGAACCTCTCCGACCGGTTTGCGATCGTCGGCCTGAAGGTCGATGAGTACTGGTACGACAAGGGTGGCAACCCGGTGACGGGCGACACCTACCGCCACAAGCGGCCGCTGCAGCCCCTCGAGACGATCGACGTCGTGCTGCACACGCCGGTCAACCCGAAGATGGACCGGAACCAGTACAAGTTCGAGCACGCCAACGGCACCGTCAAGACCATTCAGATGAACGACAAGGGCGAAGTGCCCGGCGCCAAGAAGAAGTAGTCGTGTTCTAGGGTCGGACGCGGATTTCGATGTCCCGTCCGACCCCCATCGCTTCCTTCCCCGCCCGCGACTTCGCTTCGATGTGCAGCAGATAGGTGCCCGGCTGGATATCCTTCAGGGCAATCTGCTGCGTGTATCCATAGCCGCCCCGTCCCGCCTGCAGTTCGGTCGACGACCGCTGTTCCTTTGCTTCGAACACCACGCGGCCATCTGACGACCGGATCGTCGTCGAGAGGTCGATCTGGTGCGGCGACGAGCCCGGCGCGTTCTCGTAGACCTCCGCGAACAGCGCGATCGTGTCGGCCTTCGAGAACTCGCGCGTCGCGGTGGTGGGCCCGACCACGAGCGGCGCAATCATGCCCTCGCTGCCGACGGTGACCACCTGCTGCGCGGCGAGCGACGTCAGCGCGACCCCGCTCATCGTCAGCGGCGCCTTGAAGAAGTCGGGAATCTCGAGGTCGTAGAGCACCGACCCGGTCTGTCCCCCGCCCTCTTCACTGGCGGCGATCCGGATCTGATACCGGCCCGGCGGCATGTCCACCGCCGACAGCACACGGACGCCGAACGCGTTGGCCGCCGCCAGCACCTCGGGCTTGAACGAGAGCGTGGCGCGGCTCTTCTTGCCGGGCTTGATGTTGCCGCCGGCGTCGATCGGCGTGAAGACGACTTCCAGGACGTTCGTCGCCAGCCCGCCCTTGTCGGTGTAGGTGAACTTCGACGCCTGCACCTCGACGGCGATGGCGACGGACGCGTTCGGCGCCGTGCCCTTGAAGGCACCCGCGAACACGCGCATCGGCAGCCCCGTCACCGGCACCGGGCTGTTCATCGCCTCCCGCATGGCCGGGGAACTGGCGTTGGACGGCAACGGCTTCTCCGCCGGCGCCTTCCCGCGCGGCGCGGCGTAGCCCTTCCGTGAGCGCACCTGCAGGCCGGGCCGCTTCACCTTCACCGTGATCCGGTGGAACTTCCCGTCGCGCTTCGCGCTCGGCGGCTGGTAGCCCAGCAGGTAGTAGACGCTCGTTTCCCGGACGATCCGGTCGAACACGTCCTTGAAGTCGTTCCGGTTGATCGCGGCGAAGCCGCCGGTCTGCTCGGCAATCGTCTGGAGACTGATCTGTCCCAGACGCGCTTCGCTCATGAGCGACGACAGGCCCATGTTCGACGTGTTGACGGACTGCCCGGTGACGTCGGTCGCATTGCTCGCGGGGACGCCGCCCATCTCGATGCCCAGCTCGGTGCCCGTGCCCAGTCCGCGCGGGTCGACCGCAAAGATGCTGACGTTGGCGCGGGTCGCGGCGCCGATGGCGTCCCGCACCGAGTCCGCGATGATCGAGGCATCGACGGCTGACCAGGGATCGGAGAGGTCGTAGCTCAATCCTTCGCTGATGAAGATGAGCGCCTTCCGGCGGCCGTGAATCCCTGCCAGGTAGCTGGACAGATTCTGCAGGGACCGCAGCGTCCGGCGTGCCCGGTCGCCGCGTTCCATCTCGAGCGGGTCCGCCATCCGGCGGTCGGTCGAGTTGGCCGGGTTGCCGAGGCCCATGGCCGGGCGCCCGTTGTTGAAGGCATCGAGCCGCTCCATCGTGGCCGACGGCACCTTCTCGCCGATGAAGCGGTCGATGGAGGCCATCAGCAGGCGGCGGTTGCTCGTGAAGTCCTGCCCGACGTTCGACCGCCCGTTCGTATGGACCACGGCGGCGACGTCGTTCGTGCCGAGCCGCTGCTCGATGAACGCCCGCGCCGACTGCTTCACGCGCAACGCGTTCAGCGGCTCGGTGTGCCAGTTGTCGAGCACGATCAGATAGAGGCGTCCGTCCGCCCGCTCGTTCGTCTGGACGTCACGCTCGATCGGCTCCGCCGTGACGACCGTCCGGTCGTCGCGCACGATGGGAATGTTGACCGCCGAGAACGTCGTGATCTTCTGCGGCTTGCCGTCCTCCAGCACTTCGAAGTCGGCCTGCGTCAGGTCGCTGACCGGGTTCCCCTTCGCATCCGTGACCGTGGCGTCGACCTCGACGAAGTTGATCTCGGTGCGGAAGGTCACCGGCGGTGCCTGCTGCGCCGCCGTCGGGGCGGGCGCCGGTTGAGGGGGCTGCTGGGCCGAGAGGCCGGCAACGCATCCGAAGGCCAACAACCACCGCAGGCTCGTCTGTGACATGGATGGAATTATAGGACCTCGTCCGAGGCCGCCCGGCCGGCCCGGCCAAGCGCGCGGACGCGGCGTCAAAGAGACAGGACTGATATCTAATACCCACCAACCCATGCCGCTCGATATCGCTGCAGTTCAGCAGGCGCTCGCCGCAGATGGCCTCGATGGATGGCTGCTCTACGACTTCCACGGGAACAATCCCGTGGCGTCGCGTCTGGCCGGACTCTCGGCAGGCGCAGGGCACATGACGACCCGCCGGTGGTACTACCTGATTCCAGCGACCGGGGAACCGGCCGGCCTCGTGCACGCGATCGAGCGCCATAACCTGGACGGGCTCCCGGGCGACAAGGCCGTCTACGCCGGGCGCGAGCAGCTCGAGTCGGGCCTCACGGCACTGCTGCGGGGGATGAAGCGGGTGGCGATGGAGTACTCGGCCGGGTGCGCGATCCCGTACCTCTCACGCGTCGACGCCGGCACGGCCGAAGCGATCCGCACGCGCGGCGTGGAGATCGTCTCGTCCGGTGACCTCGTGCAGCAGTTCGAGGCCCGCTGGTCCGCGGCGCAGTTCACGTCGCACCAGCGCGCGTCCGCCGCGCTGTACCGCATCAAGGACCGGGCGCTCGCCGCTATCGCGCACGCACTCGCCTTCGGCGGCGCCGTGACGGAATACGCGATCCAGCAGCAGATGAGTGGCTGGTTCCGCGAGGAAGGCCTCGTCAGCGACTCGGATCCGGTCGTCGGGGCCGGCGAGAACGGAGGCGACCCGCACTACCTGCCGACGGCCACCCGATCGCGCGCCATCACGCCCGGCGACACGATCGTGCTCGACCTCTGGGGCAAGCGGACCGAGCCGGGCGCGGTCTTCGCGGACATCACGTGGGTCGCCTTTGCAGGCGCGCGTGTGCCGGAACGGGTCGCCACCGCGTTCGCGACGATCGCCGAGGCGAGGGACACCGCGATTGCCCTGGTGAAGGACAGGGCGGCGGCCGGACAGGACCTGCGTGGCTGGGAGGTGGACCGCGCCGCCCGGACGGTGCTGGAGCGCGCAGGTTTCGGGCCGCACATCCTGCACCGGACGGGGCACAGCCTGGGCGAGGAGGTGCACGGCACGGGCGTGCATATGGATGACTTCGAGACCCACGATGACCGGCGGATCCTGCCGGGCACGGGCTTCACGATTGAACCGGGGCTCTACTTCCCGGATTTCGGGGTACGCACGGAGATCAACATGTTCCGTGGTGAAAGGGATGCGGCCGTCACCGGGCCGTGCCAGACTGAGGTGACGGCGCTGGCCTGACGGGCCGCTCCCGGCTGGCTTTCTGGAGGCACTATGTCGAATCGCAAGAACTCGATTTTCTACGCACTGCTGATCGCGGTCGTCTCGCTGGCTGTCGGGATGGTGATCGCCTCCCGCCTCGGAATGGCGCCTGAATCCGGCGCGCAGACCGCGGCGCCGCCGCAGAACAGCAAGCCGATCAGCGGCCCCATCGACTCGACGACGTTCCGGACCATCGCCAAGGCGGTGAACCCGGCCGTCGTGAACATCCGGACCGAGTCCAAGCAGAAGGGCCAGGACCTCAGCGACTTCTTCGGCGGCGGGGGCGGCGGGGACGACCTCCTCGAGCGGTTCTTCGGCGGCGGGGGCGGCGGCCAGGGCCAGCAGCGCCGCGGACAGCGGCAGGAGCCGAAGGAGCAGGTCGCCGTGGCGGCGGGCACCGGCTTCATCATCGACAAGGCCGGCTTCATCATGACGAACAACCACGTCGTGGATGGCGCCACGAAGATCGAAGTCACGCTCGACGGCGACGAGGACGTCTCCTACAAGGCGAAGATCGTCGGCCGCGACCCGCTCAGCGACAGCGCGCTGCTGGAGCTCATCGAGAAGCCGAACCGCGTGCTGCCCGAGGTCAAGCTGGGCGACTCGTCACAGATGCAACCGGGTGACTGGGTCATGGCGATCGGCAACCCGTTCGGATTGGCCCACACGGTCAGCGTGGGCGTCATCAGCGCGGTGGAGCGCTCGTTCCCGGTCGCCGACGGCCGCTTCCAGCAGGTGCTCCAGACGGATGCCGCCATCAACCCCGGCAACTCGGGCGGCCCGCTGCTGAACATCCGCGGCGAGGTCGTCGGCATGAACACGGCCATCTACAGCGACTCGCGCGCCAGCGGCAACATCGGCATCGGCTTCGCGATGCCGGTGAACCTGCTGCGCGACCTCCTGCCGCAGCTCCGCGGCGGCAAGGTCACGCGCGGCCGCATCGGCGTCGGCGTCAACCCGGTGCCCACGAGCGCCCTGCAGGAGTTCGGCCTCAGCTCGAAGATGGGCGCGCTCGTCTCGACCGTGGACCGCAAGGGTCCGGCCTACAAGGCGGGCGTCGAGCCGGGTGACGTGATCATCGAGTTCAACGGACGGCCGGTGAAGAACAACACCGAACTGGTGGCGATGGTCGGATCGACACGCCCCGGGTCCACGGTGCCCCTCAAGGTGATGCGCGAGAAGCAGCAGAAGTCGCTGAACATCACGATCGAGGAGCTGAACGTCGACGCGGAGCCCACGACCGACTCGACGAGCGACAGCAGCGACGAGGAAACCTCCAAGGGCTTCGGCCTCACGCTCGGCAACATCACGCCGGAGGTCTCGCGCCGGTTGAAGCTGGAAAGCGGCGTCCGTGGCGCCATCGTGATGGACGTCGAGGCTGGAAGCCCGGCATCACGTGGCCCGCTGGCCCCCGGAGACATCATCACGCGCGTCAACGGCAAGACGGTGTCGACGGCGGCGCAGGCCAGCTCGGAGCTGAATGCCATCAAGGCCGGCGGCACGGCGCGGCTCCTGGTCCTCCGCAACGGCCAGGACACGTTCGTCATCCTGACCAAGGAATAGTGCGCGGCGCGTCAGCCGCCGCAGCGATTGCGCAACGCATCCGCGACCGTGGGCCTCTCACGGTCGCGGAGTTCATGTCGATTGCGCTCTACCATCCGGAACACGGCTACTACGCCGCGCGGCCCCGTCGAACGGGCCGCGCCGGCGACTTTCACACCAGCGTCGACACCGGCCCCCTCTTCGGGCGGCTGCTGGCCCGGCAGTTCGCCGAGATGTGGCGCGTGCTCGACGCGCCGGTCCTCGGCGTGCGCGGCAACGCCGGCTTCGACCTCGTCGAGGCGGCGGCGGCCGACGGCCAGCTGGCGCGTGACATCCTCGACGCGGCGGCCGACGAGGCACCCGGATTCGTCGAAGCCGCCCGCGTCCATCTCGTCGAGACAAGCCCCGCAGCCCGCGCGCAGCACACCCAGGTCCTCGGTCCGTACGCGGAACTGCTGGCGTCGTCGTCCACGCGCCTGCCTGACTCCATCCACGGCGTCATCTACGCGAACGAACTGCTGGACGCCCTGCCGGTGCACGCCGTGATCGGCACACCCGCCGGCGTCGCCGAACGCTACGTGGCGCTGGCGCCTGGCGCGGACGGCGATGCGCCGGTGTTCATCGAGCAGGCGGGCGTGCCGTCGAATCCCGCCATCGGCCGGCACCTCGCCGGGCTGGGCGTGGCCCTCGAACCGGGGCAGCGGGCGGAGGTGAACCTGTCGGCGCTCGCCTGGCTCACGCGGGCCTGTTCGGCGCTGCACCGCGGGTTTCTCGTGCTCATCGACTACGGCCACGAGGCCGGCGAGCTCTACTCGCCCGCGCACGGCATGGGGACGCTGGCCGCCATTGCCCGGCACGTCACGCTTCCGGCCGGCCGTCACGGTGCGGCGTGGCTCGACGAACCCGGCACGCGGGACATCACGTCGCATGTGGACCTGACGTCCGTGCGGCACGTCGCGGAGGCGCTCGGGTGTGAGACGCTCGGCGTGCTCGACCAGACGTACTTCCTGATGGCGCTCGCCGGTGAGACGCTCCCGGACGACGCCGGTGCGCGGCAGAGCTTCAAGTCACTGGTGATGCCGGGCGGTCTCGGCAGCACGATGAAGGTGATGATCTTCGGCCGGCACGTGGGCCGCCCCGCTCTCCGCGGACTGGCCGGGCCACTGCGGCTAACCTGATGTTCCCGACCGGGCGATGACAGAGCGCGAGATCAAACTCGAGTTCGCGGACGGACCGGACGCCCGCGCGGCGATCGACGCCACCGGGGCGACCGTCCTGCGCGATCGGCGCCTCCAGCGCGACACGATCTTCGATACGCCCGACGGCCGGCTGCGCGCGGCCGGGCGGGTCCTGCGCCTGCGCGACGACGGCGGCCTGGCGTTCCTCACGATCAAGGGGCCGGCAGAGGTCGGGCCGATGAAGGTGCGCGAGGAGCAGGAGACGGCCGTGGCCGATGCGTCGGTCCTCGCGGCGACCTTCGACGTGCTCGGCCTCGCGCCGTGCTTCCGCTACGAGAAGTACCGGACCGAGTTCGCGCTGCACGGCACCGT
>CAYNUO010000053.1:9583-18039 GCA_964400405.1 uncultured Bifidobacteriaceae bacterium
CGCCGTGCTTCCGCTACGAGAAGTACCGGACCGAGTTCGCGCTGCACGGCACCGTAATCGCCCTCGACGAAACGCCGGTCGGCGTGTTCGTCGAGATCGAGGGCGAAGAGGCCGCCATCCTCGCGGCCACGCGCGCGCTGGGCCGGACGCCGGCGGACTTCCTGCGCGAGTCCTATCGGGCCCTCTTCAAGGCCAGGACCGGCGCCGCGACCGACGCCCGCGACATGCTCTTCCGGCGCCCGTGATTCCGCCGCCATGATCCCCGCCATCGTCCTCGCCGCCGGGCTCGGCACACGCCTTCGCCCGCTCTCCGATCGGCTCGCGAAGCCGGCGATGCCGGTCGCGGGCCTGACGCTCGTGGAGCGCATCCTCCGGCAGCTCCGCGAGGCCGGCGTGACCGACGCCGTGCTGAACCTCCACCACCTCGGGCACACGATCGCGGCCGTCGTCGGGGATGGTTCCCACCTCGGCCTGCGCGTCCGCTACTCGTGGGAGCGCGAGATCCTGGGCTCGGGCGGCGGTCCGGCGCGCGCGCTGCGCCTGGTCGACGGCGACCGCGCCCTCGTCCTGAACGGCGACACGCTGACGGACTTCGACCTGGCGGCCCTCGTCCGCACGCACGACGGCTCCGGCGCGCTGGTCACGCTCGCGGTCATGCCGAATCCCGCACCGGAGCAGTACGGCGGTGTGTCCGCTGACGCCGACGGCGTCTTCACAGGCCTCGTGCCGAAAGGATCGGCCGTGCCGTCGTGGCACTTCGTCGGCGTGCAGGTGGTGGAGCGCGCCGCCTACGAGGGCGTGTCACCCGATGAGCCGTCGGACTCGATCGGCGGCGTCTATCGGGCGCTGGCCGCGCGGCGTCCCGGCTGCGTGCGGATCGCGCCGGTCACGACCGTCTTCGATGACATCGGCACGCCGGATACCTACCTGCGCACCTGCCTGCGGCTGGCCGCCGGGGACCCCGGACGGCTGCGCGGCCGGGGCGTGACGATCGCACCCGGGGCCGTCGTGGAATCGTCCGTCCTCTGGGACGACGTCACGGTGGAGGCCGGCGCCCGCGTCGAACGCTGCATCCTGACCAGCGGCACACGCGTAGCGGCCGGCAGCGAGTGGGTCGGGCTGGTGCGCTAGACGGATTGCGGCCCACGGGCAGCCATTCGTCGGCTGCTGGCGACCATTCAGCGGATTCCACCTCTCCGACGTTGTCAACCTCGCTAGCCTGAAGACATCCGATGCCTGCCCGCCACTTCTCCGTCCGTCGTCTTGCCGTCGCCCTGTTCTGCCTGTTGTCCGCCGTCCCGGGTGCCCTGGCGCAGGAGGGTGGCGCCATCCGCGGGCGCGTGACCTTCGAGGGCACCGACACACCCGTGCACGGCGCGATGATTCTCGTCATCGGCCTCGGCCGCTCCACCACGGCGGACGAGGACGGCCGCTTCGAGCTCCGCAGCGTGCCGCCGGGTCAGTACGAAGTGCTGGCGCAGCGGGAGCACTTCAGCACCGCCCGCCAGCCCGTGACCGTCGGCGCAGGCCAGTCCGCCGACCTGACGTTCAAGCTGACGCTGGAGCCGATCCACGAGGACGTCACCGTCACCGCCGGCCCGACGGGAGAGTCGACGACGTTCGAGGCCTTCAACTCGATTCAGAGCCTGGATTCGTTCGACATCGCGAAGAGCGCCGCGCCGACGCTGGCCACGCTCGTGCAGCGCGTACCCGGCGTGGACATCCGCAGCTTCGGACCCGGCAGCGAGCGCCCGATCATCCGCGGCTTCGACGGCGACCGTGTGCTGGTGCTGCAGGACGGCATCCGGACGGGCGACCTGTCGAGCCAGTCGGGCGACCACGGCGTGACACTCGACCCCGGCGCGCTCGACCGTGTCGAGGTCGTCCGGGGCCCGGCGACGCTGCTCTACGGCAGCAACGCGATCGGCGGCGTCGTGCACGCGCTGACGCCGCAGGAAGCCTTCCGGCGGACACCGTTCACGGGCCTCCGCGGCCAGTTCCTGACCGACGCCGGCAGCGGCAACGGCCAGGCCGCCGGCAACGGCAACCTGCAGTACGGCTATCGCAACTGGATGCTGTGGGCCGGCGGTGGCTCGCGCCGGACCGGCGACTACCGGACACCGCTCGGCGTGGTCGGCAACTCGGGAGCGCGGCTCTCCAACGGACGCGGCGGCGTCGGCTACACAGGCCAGCGCGGCTTCTTCAGCGCAGGGTACGAGACCGAGCGCGGCCGCTACGGCGTCCCGTTCGCCAGCGCCTTCCACGCGCGCCACGACGAGGCGGAAGGGCACGCCGCGGAAGAGGACGCGGACCACGCCCTCGATGTGGACCTGAGGCCGCGCCGCCAGAACTTCCGCGCGGATGCCGGCCTGCGGGGTCTGAGCAACCCCGTTGCCAGCTCCGTGCGCCTGATCGTGAGCCACCTCGACTGGCGGCACGATGAGCTGGAGATTGCAGACGGCCAGGAAACGCTCGGCACGCGCTTCAACAACAAGACCACCAGCATCAGGGCCGAGGTCGAGCAGCAGCGCGCCGGGCCGCTCTCGGGCAAGTTTGGCGCCTCCACCGAGCTGCGCGACTACAGCGCGACGGGCGAGGAAGCCCTGGCACCGACCACTTCTCAGCAGGCTGTCGGCCTCTTTGCCTATGAGCAGCTCGACTTCGGGCGCGCCCGCGTGATGTTTGGCGGCCGCTTCGAACGCACCGCCTATGACACCGAGGCGCGCGAGGCGCACAGCGAGAACGACGGGCACGGCCACGCCGCCAGCGAACTGCTCGCACCCGAAACGCGGGACCGCTCCTTCTCGGGCATGTCGGCCTCAGCCGGCCTGCACGTGGACCTGGCCGAAGGCACCGCCCTCGTGGCCACCCTCGCCCGTTCCTATCGCGCGCCCGCGCTCGAGGAGCTGTATAACTTCGGCCCACACGTCGGCAACCTCGCCTTCGAGATTGGCAACACCAATCTGGGCCGCGAGGCCTCCGTGGGCGTGGACGTCAGCCTGCGGCACCGCTCGCGCCGCGCGCGGGGCGAGATCAACGCCTTCGTCTACAACATCAACGACTTCGTGTACGCCGGTGCCCGCGCCGACGTGGCCTCAAGCGACCTCTTCGTCATCGAGTACCGGCAGGGCAAGAGCCGCTTCAGCGGCTTCGATGGCCAGATCAGCGTGAGCCTGCACGACTATCTGTGGGTGAACGCCAGCGCCGGGTATGTGCGCGCCGAGCTCACCCAGACGAGCACCGCCCTGCCGCGCATCCCCCCGTTCCACGGGCGCCTCTCGCTGGACATGCCCTACCGCAGCTTCACGCTCAGCCCGGAACTGGTGTGGGCGGCTCAGCAGGATCGCCTGTTCACGAACGAGACGGAGACGGCTGGCTACACGCTCTTCAACGTGAACGCCTCGTACATCCTGGCACGCGGGCACCACGCGCACATCCTGAGCGTCAGCGGATTGAACCTGACGAACGAGCTCTATCGCCGCCACACGTCGCTCGTGAAGGACCTGGCGCCGGAACTGGGCCGGGCCGTGCGCGTGAGCTACGGTGTGCGCCTGTTCTAGTAGCGCGGACCAACCTGAGCCTGCTGGTTGCAGTCGACGAGGGCCGGTGCCATTCTGAGCCGCTCTGACCAGGGCCCTGTTGGTTCACACATCTCCCATGGCACTCGGAACGTCGCGCACGCTCATCGTGGTCAGGCGCTACGGCCTGCTCGTCGTGTCCTCCTCTGTGGCCGGCCTGCTGTTGCACTTTGGAATGGTCGGAGTCGAGGCCCTCATGATCGAGGAGCCCGTGCTCCTCGACTTCCACAGCCGGTTCTGGCGCTCGGCGTTCTCGTTCCCCTTCCTTCCGATCCTGCTGATGGAAGTGGGGCTGACGGCGTTGACGCTCGTGCTGTGGAATCGCCTGCGGCGCACCCTCCAGGAGGCTCACGACCTGGATCTCCAGCGCGAGCGGCACGAAACCAGGATCCGCACCCTGCAGCGGGCCATGGCACTCATGGCGCAGCACCTCGCCGAGCAGAACAATCAGATCCTCCGGCACATCGCCGCGCGCCAGGAGAAGGGCCAGCAGCCCCCTCCCGCCATCGAAGCCGCGAGCCGGCGTGTCGCCCAGATCCTGCACACGCTCTCGGAGGTCAGCTTCGGGGCGCCGAGCGCGGCGGACGGTGCCGACGTCGACTTGATCGAGGAGCTGGAGCGGCGGCTGCAGGAGCGAGACTCGCCGCACGAGGTCGCGGCTGACCTCGCGACCAGCGCAAGTCGCAGCCGCGGCTAGGCGGGGCGGGTCACCGCGTGCACCCGCTGGCGCCGCCGCCAATAGAGCAGGTCCATCAGGCCGCTGAGCTGAAACTCCACGACCGGGAGCGGATAGTCCGCCTCGATGTTGCCACGCTCCAATTGGAGACGGTGGTCGCCAACGGCGATCGGCGCGGTGTTGCACATGAAGGCGAACTCATAGCCCGCCTCTTCGATGCAGCGCTGCGCGGTTGGGGAGTAGGCATCCTCTTCAAACCCGACCCAGCAGAACGCGGGCACGGGCCGGCCGAGCAGCCGCTCGAGATGCTGGCGGCCGCCCACGATCTCGTCGCGCAGGCGCGCCTGCCCCACGCTCTCCCGCAGCCGCATGTGCGTGCGAGTGTGGCAACCCACGACGTGGCGCTCGGCCAGGGCCTTGAGCTGCTCCACCGTGATGCAGGGACTGGGCGGCACGTTGCCGCCGCTGCCGTCGTGCCCGTCGTCGATGAACTGCGAGGGCACGAAGAACCACCCCGTGAAGCCGTACTCCTCGAGCAGGGGCGCGGCCACGGTGGCGTTGTCGCGATAGCCGTCGTCGAAGGAGAGAATGAGGCCCGGCTTTGGCTTGGCCCACACGCCGTCCTGCACGAAGCGGCGCAGATCATCGAGCGTCACATCTGAGTAGTGCTCGCGGAAGAAGGCGAGCTGCTCGCGGAATCCGCCGGCCAGCGCCTCTGGCGTGGCGTGATAGTTCACGGCGCGGATGAAGGGCCTGCCCACCACGGCGCCCTGCACGCCAAGCAGCACACGGTGCGGCAGCACCGTGCGCAGCACCGTTCCGGCGATCCGCTTCTCCCAGCGCACTGGCATCGGTCAGTACATCGGATAGATGTGGTCGGGCACGTCGGCCGCGGGGCCGGCGTCGGCCTCGGGCACGCGCGCCAGCCGCAGGAGCGGCTCGATCAACTGGAGCCGGGCCGGGTCGCCCGCCCAGAGCTGGGTCAGCCGCTCACGCAGCTCGGCGGGCGTGGCCACGACGGGCCACTCGAAGTCCGCGCGCGTGAGGGTGCGCCTTGTGCGGCGGGTCAGGTACGTCCCGGCGTGGGGTTCGGGCGCCAGGGGCAGCGGCGCGCCGGTACCGTGCCGGCGCACTTCGGCAGCCGCCACCACGTCGTGGTCGAACACAGCGGCGGCATCAGTCGAGGACATACGTACTCCTCCAGTTTTCGTCGCCTTCGAGCGGCGGCTGCTCGAACTTCCACACGAGGCAGTCTTCGAGCACGAGCAGGTCCATGTCGGTCCGCATGAAGCAGCGCCAGGCGTCCTCCGGCGAGCAGACGATCGGCTCGCCGCGCACGTTGAACGACGTGTTGACGAGCACCGCGCATCCCGTCGCGGCCTCGAAGGCCGAGAGGATACGGTGGAACTCGGGATTCGTGTCGGCGTGCACCGTTTGCACGCGTGCCGAGTAGTCCACGTGGGTGACGGCCGGAATGTCGGAACGGCTGGCGTTTACGGCGGGCAGCAGGTCGCCGCCCTCGCCAATGGCCTGGTCGACGTCGAACGGCAGGCGGCGCGCGGGCCGCACGGGCGCCACGAGCAGCATGTACGGGCTGTCGCCCTCCAGCTCGAAGTAGTCGTGCACGCGCTCGCGCAGCACGGCCGGCGCGAAGGGCCGGAACGACTCGCGGAACTTGATCTTCAGGTTCATCACCGACTGCGTGTCGGCGCGGCGCGGGTCTCCCAGAATCGAGCGCGCGCCCAGCGAACGCGGCCCAAACTCCATGCGGCCCGCGCACAGGCCCACCACCTTGCCTTCGGCCAGCGCCGCCGCGACGGTGCGCGCCCGGGCGTCCGCGTCGGCCACCTGCGTAAAGGGCAGCTTGCGGCCCGTGAGGAAGGCGCGCACTTCGGCCGGTGAGTACGCGGGGCCCAGATAGCTGCCCCGCTGCGAGTCGTGGCGGCCGTCAGGCACGGGCCTGGGCCGCTTGAAGTACACGTGATTGGCCAGCAGCGCGGCGCCGAGTGCGCCACCGGCGTCTCCCGCGGCCGGCTGGATCCACAGGCCGTCGAGAAAGTCCTCGCGCAGCAGCTTGCCGTTGGCGACGCAGTTCAGCGCCACGCCGCCGGCCATCACGAGGTTCCGCGAGCCGGCGTTCGCACAGGCGGTCCGCGCCAGCGCGACGACGATCTCCTCCGTGACCTGCTGCAGCGAGGCGGCGATGTCCATCTCGCGTCTGGTAATCCGCGATTCCTGCTCGCGCGGCGGGCCGCCGAAGAGATCGGCGAACCGGTCGCTGGTCATCGCGGCGCCGGTGAGATACCCGAAGTAGGCCATGTTGAGCCGGAAGGACCCGTCGGCCTTCACGTCGACCAGCTCGCGACGGAAGACGTCCGCGTACTTCGGCCGGCCGTACGGCGCGAGGCCCATGAGCTTGTACTCGCCGCTGTTGACCTTGAATCCGCAGAAGGCCGTGACGGCGCTGTAGAGCAGGCCGAGCGAGTGCGGGTAGTCGATCTCGTGGAGCAGCTCGATCCGGTTGCCCGCACCGGACCCGATCGTGGTCGTGGCCCACTCGCCGACGCCGTCGAGGGTCAGAATCGCGGCCTCGGCGAACGGTGACGGATAGAACGCGGACGCCGCATGCGCCATGTGGTGCTCGGCGCACAGCAGCCGGCCGGCCTTGCCGAGCGAACCCAGCGCGCGCTGCACGATCGGCTCGACCCACACCTTCGAGCCCAGCAGCGACTCCGCCGCCTCGACGAACACGTCGCGCCCGGCCGGAGCCACGGCGAGCGCGCTCGTCACCGCGCGGTCGAGCGTGCGGAGCGGGTCGTCATAGAAGACGACGGCGTCGAGGTCCGCGGGCTCGACGAACGCCTCGCCGAGGCAGTAGTCGACGGCGCGCGTCGGAAAGCCGGCGTCGTGCTTGCGGCGCGAGAAACGCTCCTCCTGCGCGGCGGCGACGATCGCGTGGTCGCGCACGATGGCGGCCGCCGAGTCGTGATAGAAGGCCGAGATCCCGAGGGTGGTGACCGGAGCCATGCGCTGTCTCTAGAGTAGCCCGCGCCGCCCGGGTCAGACCGCGGCGAGGTGCCGGGCGAGGACGTCCGCCAGCAGCGCGTGATACGCCGGCGTCGGGTGGATGTCGCGCTCGAAGCGGAACCCCCGCCGGGTCGCGGCAGGCAGCGCGAGGATCGCCGGCAGCGGGTCCAGCAGCGTGGCGCCCGTCTCCGCTGCCACCTCCGCGAGCCGTGCCTGGACGTGCGAGGCGTCCGCCACGCCCTCGACGTAGTGGTGCAGCGGCACGTGCAGCAGCGTCACCGGCTGCCGGACCTCGCGGATCCACGTCCGCAGAATCTCCCGCATCAGCAGCCAGTCGGGATGTTCGGGACTGTCGTACTCGGGCTGCGGTTGAAAGCCCGTCAACCGCTGCACGAGATCCTTGACGCCGAGCGCATTCACGGCGACGCGCACCGCGCGCAGCCGCCCGCCGACATCGGCCCGCGCACCCTCCGGCAGTTCTGCCGCCGTCCGCGTGCCCTCGGGCACCGGCTGGTGGTGCCACTCCAGCCCGGTCGTGCCGAGCGTGCAGTAGGGCTTCGGGTAGTAGACCTCGGCGCCGCCCGGGTCCATGTTCAGGCGGAAGGCCGACGCGTTCCGGCGGATGTTCTCGGGCTGGATGGCGATGACCACGTGGTCGGCCTCCATCCCGCGCGCGCACTCGCGCCACGCCAGGTAGTGCTGGTCCGTTCCGGCGCCGGACAGGCCGAAGTTGTAGACCTCGGTGCCGGGCAGCGCCGCTTCGAGCCGGTCCGAGTAGCGGTGGCTGTTGGACACGCCGTCGCCGGCGGTGAAGGAATCACCGAAGAGCAGCACGCGCCGCGTGCCGGGTGCCCGCTCGGTCCGGAACTCGTGTCCGCTGCGGAAGCCCGCCGCATTCGTCTGCACGAGGTAGCCGCCGCCCTCGTGCGGCACGCGCACCTTCAGCCCCGGGATGAACAGGTGGCCGAGCACTGGGTGATACTGGACCAGCTGCCGCGACATGACGGCCCCTAGGGTACCTCGCGTGACACACACCACCTCCACGGCACCGGACATCGGCTCGCGCATCCAGCAGTTTCTCGCCGGCATGGGACTGGGCGCCGGCGTGCGCGTGACGCCGCTGACGCCCGACGCCTCGGACCGGCGCTACTTCCGCGCGGAGGCGGACGGCGTCG
>CAYNUO010000053.1:18139-21942 GCA_964400405.1 uncultured Bifidobacteriaceae bacterium
CTGACGCCCGACGCCTCGGACCGGCGCTACTTCCGCGCGGAGGCGGACGGCGTCGCGCCCGTGGTGCTCGCGGTGCATCCGGGGCCGATCGTGTTCGACGAGATGCCGTTCCGTGACGCCCACGCGCTGCTCGCGGCGATGCCGGTGCCGGTGCCGGCCGTGCTCGGGCATGACGACGCGCTCGGCATCATCGCGCTCGGTGACCTTGGCAACGTCACGCTGCAGGCGCACCTGCGCGGCGTCGACGAGGACGAGCGCCGGGCGCGGTACGAGGAGGCCGTCGGCCACATCGTCACGCTGCAGCAGCGCGGCCGCGAGCTGGCCGCGTCCAACCGGCTGCCCTACCGGCTGGCCTTCGACGTCGAGAAGCTGATGTTCGAGCTGCACTTCTTCCGGGAGCACTTCCTCGAAGGCTGGCGCCAGGCCCGGCTGACGCCGGAGGACCACGCGACGCTCGAGCGGGAGTTTCTCGCCATCGCGACGGAGCTGGCCGCCGAGCCGCGCGTCGTCTGTCATCGCGACTACCACAGCCGCAACCTGATGGTCCTGCGGAGCGAGCTGTTCCTCATCGACTATCAGGACGCCCGCATGGGCCCTGATACATACGACCTCGCGTCGCTCCTCCGCGACTCCTACGTGGACCTGCCGGAGCGGTTGGTCGAGGCACTCATCGACGTATTCCTGTGCGCCACGCAGCCGGACCCGGAGGGGGCACGGGCGGAGTTCGTCCGCCGGTTCGACCTGATGTCCGTCCAGCGCAACATCAAGGCGCTCGGCACGTTCGGCTTCCAGGCCGGCAGGGGCAACCAGGGCTACGTCGCCGACATGCCGCGCACGCTGGACCACGTGCGCAGGAACCTCGCGAAGTACGCGCGCTTCGATGCACTCCGGCGCGTGCTGGCACGGCACGTTGCCGAGCTTGCCTGACGGCGGCGGCCGCGGCTCCGCCCTGTCCGCTTGCTAAGATGGATTCGTGCCCCCGCGGTTCGGTCTCTCGACGCGCATCGTCCATGACGCTGCCCTCGATGCCGGGCACATCAGCCTCTTCGCCCGCCACGGCTTCACCACGCTGGAACTGGCGGCCACCCGCACACATCTCGACTACTCGAACGCGGAGACGCTGCGACGCCTCGGCACCTGGCTCGCAGGCGCCGGCGTCTCGCTGCACGCCGTGCGGGCGCCGCGCGCCGACGGACTTCGCGGGCGGACCTGGGTCACGCCGTTCAGCCTGTCGTCGGACGACGCCGCCGAGCGGCGCCGCGCCGTGGACGAGACACTGCTGGCCCTCGCGGTCGCCCGGACGCTCCCGTTCGACATCCTGACCGTGCACCTCGAGCGCCCGCGCGGTGTCGACGCAGCCGCCGGCGAGAGCCTGGGAGCGGTCCGGCGAAGCCTGGATGACCTTGTGTCCGCCGCGGACGCGATCGGTGTCCGGGTCGCGCTGGTCAGCGGCGGCGGTCCGCTGTCGCGTCCGGAGACGCTCGTGCGCATCATCGAGCACGACCTCGACAGCAGCCGCGTCGGCATCTGCCTCGATTTCGGCACGGCGCAGCTGCACGGTGGTGTGGTGGACGCGATCGAGGAAGCCGGCGAGCACATGATCGCGGCGTGCCTGCACGACAACCACGGCCGGACGAACGAGCGGCTGATGCCGCTCAGCGGCGCCATCAACTGGGATGCCGCGATGATGGGGGCGCAGAAGATCGGCTACGACGGCGTGCTGCTGTTCGACGTGGATGCCGGCGGCCACCTCGACACGACGCTCGAACGCGCCGCCCGCGCCCGCGAGCGGCTGGGCGAAATGCTGACGCCGTTCTGACTAGAATCCGCCCATGAGACTTCCCTCCACGCTGACCGCACTGGCCGTGTGGGCCGCGTTGTCCGGTGGCGCGCCCGCCGTCGCGGCGGCCCAGGACTGCGGGTCCTGGCCGCAGCCGGTGCTGTGCGACGCGCAGCTGCTCGTCACGACCGACGGCACGAAGGCCGAGCGCCTCAAGAGTGACAGCCGGCTGCGTCTGGCTCCCCGGGGACAGGTCGATCTGGAGATCGAGGGACGCGATCAGCGCGGCCGCCGGTTCCCGGACGAGTACCTGGTGCTGGGCTACCGGAACGATGGATGCGGGAGGCTGCTGCAGTTCGAGGACCGGAGCCGCGGGCTCCGGATCCGTGCGCGCGGCGAGGCCGGCCGGTGCCGTCTGGAGCTCTGGGTGCCCGGCAATCTCAACTTCAGGTGGACGCTGGACGTCGACGTGGACCCTGCCGCGCGCACGTCCTACAGCCGCCGCGACGCGGAGACGGTCGTCCGCGCGCTCTACCGGGCGGTGCTCCAGCGGGACGTGGACCAGGACAGCCTGCGCGCCGCGGTGGCCGAGATCCAGCAGGGCAATCTCGAGTCGCTCGTCGGCTCGATGGTGCGAAGCGGTGAGTTCCTGACGCGGCGCGGGCGGATCTCGCCCGAGGAGATGCTGGACGCCTTCTACGACGGCGTCTTCAGACGGCCTCCGGATTCCGGAGGCGTGAAGGACTACCTGAACCTCGTGCGCCAGGGCCGCCACGCCGAGGTGCTGCTGCGCCTGATCCGCTCGGCCGAGTTCGAAAAGCGGCTGCCGGGCTGAGCCGCGGAGCCGAACCCGTTCATGCTGACCACGCTCATCAAACGACTCGGCCTGGCCGGCCGCCTGCGCCAGGCCTGGAAGGCGGACATCGCCGCCACCTCGGACCGTCTCCGCAAGATCATCGCCGGCGTGGCGCACACGGCGGAATCCCTGACGACGCGCGTCGAACGGCTCGAACGCCTGGAGCGCGACACGCAGCAGATCAAGGAAGCGTTCCGCTTGAACGAGCAGCAGCGGGCGCTCGTCGCCTCGCTGGACACGCTGCTGGATCCGGCCCGCATCACCGCCCACATCCGGAACGCCATCGCGGCCGCGCCGCTCGAGACGGATCCGTTTCCGCACATCGTCGTCGAGCGATTGCTGCCGGATGACGTCTACGCGCTGGCGCTCCAGGCCATCCCGCCTGGTGTGTTCTTCACCGATGGAGACCCGATCAAGCGCAACATGAAGGTGCCGATGGAGTTCGGCCCGACGGTGGCGTCCCGGTTCTGGACGTTCGTCGACACCGTCGTCGCGAAGGAAGCTATCGGACCTGCCATCTTCGAGAAGTTCGCGGAGCCGCTGCGCAGCCACTACGAGACGCTCTTCGGCGCGGCCGCGCTCGATCGGGCGCGCGCGCTGCCCGTCTCGGTATCCGCCGGCCGCCTGATGCTCAGGCGTCCCGGCTATCATCTGGATCCGCACCGCGATCCGAAACGGGCCGTCGTCACGTCCCTGCTGTACTTCGCGCGTCCGCACGACAGCGAAGCGCATGGCACACAGATTTTTCGGGTCACGGGCGACAAGGAAGCCACCTTCACCGAGACGTACTACCCGGAGCAGCACGGCGGCCGCTGCGAGTTGGTGAAGCTCGTGCCGTTCCGGCCGAACACGGCGCTGATGTTCGTGAACTCGGGAGGTGCGCACGGCGCGGACATCCCCGCCGATGCCTCACGCAAGATCGAACGGTACGCGTTCCAGTTCTATATCGGCCCCGACGCCGCGGATCTCGAAGCGCTGGTTGCCAGGCTTCCTCCGGGGCGCCAGGCGATGTGGCGCAGCAAGAAGAGCGACTGACGCGCCCTCAGAACGTCGCGTGGCCCGGCGTGCGGGGGAACGGGATGACGTCGCGGATGTTGCCGAGGCCGGTCGCATAGATGAGCGTGCGCTCGAGCCCCAGACCGAAGCCGGCGTGCGGCACGGTGCCGT
>CAYNUO010000054.1:0-10461 GCA_964400405.1 uncultured Bifidobacteriaceae bacterium
AACGCGGCGAGGCGCAGGCCGCCGAAGGTGCCGTTGAAGGCGAGCGTGGCCGGGTCGCTTCCGGCCGCGCCGGTCGTCACCATCAGCGGAATCAGGTGCTCCTCACGCGGATGGGCCATGCGGGCCATCGGCGCGCGCTCCCAGTTCAGAAGTCCCTCGTGGCGCCCGCTCACGCTTCGTGCCATCACTTCGCGCAGCCACGTGTCGAACGTCTCCGCGACGGGCACTGCGCGCGGGTCACGGAAGATACGCAGGTTGTGGAACGTCATGCCGCTGCCCACGAGGAACACGCCTTCGTCGCGCAGCGGCGCCAGCGCGGCGCCCATCGCCAGGTGCTCGGCCGGATCGAGCCCGGCCTTGAGAGACAGCTGCAGCACCGGGATCGCCGGTTCGGGATACGTGACCTTCAGCGGAACGAACGTGCCGTGGTCGTAGCCGCGTTCGCCGTCCTCGGCCGGCTCGAAGCCCGCCTGCGTCAACAGCTCGCGCACGCGCGGCGCCAGCCACGGTGCGCCGGGCGCGGGCCACGTGATGTGGTACGACGCTTCGGGAAAGCCGTAGTAGTCGTAGAGCATCGCCGGCGCAGGTGAGGTCATCAGCGTGGGGATGCGCTCTTCCCAGTGTGCGGACACCACGAGCAGCGCACGTGGCATCTCGCGCGGCAGCCCGGCCACGGACCGGAGATAGGCGCTGAGCGCATCCTTCTCCGCCGGGTCCAGGCCCATCTCGACGAACGGCCACGGGCCACCGCCGTGCGGCACGAACGCCACCGGCATCCGGCGGGGGGCTGTCATCCCCGGACCTTCGCGATCTTCGCGTCGCGTTCGCTGGCCAGCCGCTCCTTTTCACGCCGCAGCTCGCCGAGGACCAGCTCCCGCGCCTCGGGATCCCACATGGCCGCCAGCTTGCCCTGATTCATGATCTCCAGCTCGGCGACCTTCGCCTCGAACTGGTTCCTGATTTCCGTGATGGCCGTGCGCTGGGCATCGGTCAGCGTCTGGACGGCGCCGCCCTCGGCATCCTCTTTCGCCAGGCGCTCCATCAGCAGATCCATCCGGCTCTTCAGTCCCTTGCCGTCGCTCATGCCCCCATCGTAGACCACGGGTGCCACACACTCGGCTCCCTCCCCGCGGGTGCTATAACTCAGCCAGTCCGAGGAGTCTTCATGCGTCTGTTGTCTGTCGCCCTGCTTGCCGCGCTGGTCGCCGGCCCCGCCTTTGCCCAGGATCCGCCCGCGCCGCCGGAACCGGCGCCCGCCGCACCCGTGCCGCCCACTGGAGCCAACGGGGGAGGGCAGGACGGCGTCATCCGGCCGTACGACCGCGTGGTCACGAAGGACGCGAAGTCCGACGAAGGCGTGTTTCTCGTGCACCGGATCCGCGAACGGCTGCTCTACGAGATTCCGAAGCCGATGCTCGACCGCGAGTTCCTGCTCGTCACGCAGATCGCCCGCACGGCGGACGGCGCCGGGTACGGCGGGCAGAGCGTCAGCAGCCGGGTGGTCCGCTGGTCGCGCATCGGCGACCGCATCCTGCTGCGTGGCGTCTCGTATCGCCTCGTCGCCGACCCGGCCACGCCGATCGCGCGCGCGGTGCAGGCCGCCAACAACGACGCGATCATCATGTCGTTCCCGGTGCAGGCACAGGGGAAGGGCGACACGGCCGTGATCGATGTGTCGCGGCTCTTCACGACGGACGTGCCGGAGATCAGCGCCCGGCAGCAGGTCCGCGCCCGCGCGTTCGACAACGGGCGGTCGTTCGTCGAACGCGCCTCGGCGTTCCCCGCCAACATCGAAGTCGAAGCCACGCACACGTTCAACAACCCGCCCGACGCCGTGGGCGCGAACGCCGGGCCGCAGGCGCGGGTCGGCGCATCCAGCGTGGTGATGCACTTCAGCATGGTGCTGCTGCCGGAGAGGCCGATGCAGCCGCGCCTGTTCGACGAGCGTGTCGGCTACTTCAACCTGCGGCAACTCGACTACGGGAAGGACGAACATCGCGCGCCCGAGCGGCGCTATGTCCGCCGCTGGCGTCTGGAGAAGAAGGACCCCGCGGCCGCCGTGTCCGAACCGGTGACGCCGATCACGTTCTACGTCGACCCGGCCACGCCGCCGAAGTGGATCCCGTACATCAAGCGCGGCATCGAGGCGTGGCAGGCCTCGTTCGAGGCTGCGGGCTTCCGGCGCGGCATCGTCGCGAAGGACCCGCCGTCGGCGGCCGAGGATCCCGACTGGAGCCCGGAGGACGCCCGCTACTCCGTAATCCGCTGGCTGCCGTCCACGGTGGAGAACGCGTTCGGTCCGAGCATCTCGGACCCGCGCACCGGCGAGATCCTCGAGGCTGACATCCAGCTTCACCAGAACATGCTCAACCTGCTGCGCGACTGGTACATCGTCCAGGTCGGTCCGCTCGACCCGCGCGTGAAGCAGGTGCCGCTGCCCGACGACCTGATGGGCGAGCTGCTGCAGATGGTGGTGACGCACGAAGTCGGTCACTCGATCGGCCTGCAGCACAACATGAAGGCGAGCGCGATGTACCCGGCGTCCAGTCTGCACGACAAGGCGTGGGTGCGGAAGATGGGCTACGCCGCGAGCATCATGGACTACGCGCGCATGAACTACGTGGCGCAGCCCGAGGACGGCTTTGAGCCGGCCGACCTCATCCCGCGCGTCGGGCCGTACGACACGTTCGCGATCAGGTGGGGCTACAGCCCGGTGGCCGGCGCCGCGAATGCGGAGGCAGAGCGGGCCACGCTCGACACGTGGGCGCGCGAGCAGGACACCACGCCCTGGCTGCGCTTCTCGACGCCGGACAGCCGTGGCTCGGACCCGGCGGACCTGACGGAGGCCATCGGCGACGACGACCCGGTCGCGTCCACGCGGGCCGGCCTCAGGAATCTCGAGCGCGTCAGCGCGATGCTCGTGTCGGTCTCCACCGAGCCGGGGCAGCCGTACGACACGCTGGAAGAACTGTACGGGCGCATGCTCGGGCAGTGGAGTCTCGAGATGGGTCACGTGACGGCGCTGGTCGGCGGCGTCCGTTCGCAGCAGAAGCACAACGGGCAGCCGGGTCCGCGGTTCACCGTCGTTCCCCGTGCGCAGCAGGCGGCGGCGCTGACGTTCCTGCAGGAGCACGCGTTCCGTATGTCTCCCGCGTTCCTCACGCCGGACATTCTCAGGCGCATCGAACCGGCGGGCGCGCTGGCCCGAGTCCGGACGGCCCAGGTGCGGGTGCTGGAGAATCTGCTCTCGACGGCGCGCCTCGTGCGCCTGTCCGAGCACGCGGCGCTCGACGGCCCGACCGCCTACGCGCCGACGGCCTTTCTCGCGGATCTGCGGAAGGGGCTCTGGAGTGAGGCGTATGGCGCCGCGGCGCCGAAGGTGGACGCGTTCCGGCGCAACCTGCAGCGCGCCCACATCGAGCTGATGGCCGAGCGGGTCAGCGGCCGCACCGCCACGGCCGACGACGTGCGCGCATTCTTCCGAGGGGAACTGCGCACGCTCGACGCCGATCTTCGGCTGGCTCGTGCCCGCACGCTCGATCGCGAGACGCTCTTCCATCTGGACGACGCGCGGGCACAGATTGCGAAGGCCCTCGACCCGGCTGCCGGTGCATCCGCGGCGCCGGCCGCGCCACGGCCGGTGACGGGTGCCGCGGACGAGGCAGCGCCCGGCGATGCCGATGACGATGCGCCGCTGGTCTGCTGGCCCGACTACGCGATCCGCAACTAGTGGTCGGGCCGCGACGACCCACGGGCCCGCTCAGCGGCGCGTGAACACCGTCAGGTCGTAGCCCAGCCAGCCGCGCTTCAGCGCGCGCTGCAGCGCCCGGCCGCCGTCGAGGTGGCCGAGGCGCGTGTGCTCGAGCGGCATCCACGCGAGAAGCGGCAGCAGCAGATCGATCACCACGTCGCGGGGGCGTCCGAGCTGCAGGAACGGCGTGAGATCCGTCGTTCCGGTGTGCACGAAGCCAGCCGCTGCTGCCAGGTGCTGAAGCTGCGTCGCGGTGACGAGCGAGTGCACATGCCAGCCGCGGCGGAACCGGTCGAGCGTGCGCTGTGCGCGCCGGTCGGCCGTCGGCCGGGCGATGTCGTCGCAGATCGCGAGCAGCCCGCCTGGGCGAATGACCCGCGCCGCCTCGGCGAAGAAGCGCACCGGGTCCGGCCCGTGCACGAACGACTCGATGGCATAGGCGGCGTCCACCGTGCCGACGGCCGCCGGCAGGTCCGTGTAGCTGCCTTCGATCACGCGCACGCGGTCCGTGAGCCCCGCCGCCGCGATGCGTTCACCGGCCACCCGTGCCTGCACCGGACTCAGCGTGATGCCGGTGCCCGTGATCGGCAGGTGCTCGGCGAGGTGGCAGAGGCTCGCGCCGACGCCGCAGCCCAGGTCCAGCACATGCGGACGGGCCGACGGATCCGGAGGCGGTGCATCGGCCGGCACCACACCCGCCGATTGCAGCGCTGCCGCGATCGAGTCCTCGACGTACCGGAAGGCCGCGGCCTCGCTCGTCACGCCGGGTCCCCAGACCGCGCGGTGGATGGCACCCACGGCGCCGCCCTGTCCCAGCGTGACGAAGGCCGGCGTGTTGCGGTCGTAGAAGCGCCGGACGGCGTCGACGTCCGCGGTTGATCCCGCAGGTGCGGGTGGGGAAGCCACGGAGGCGATTATCCGTCGTGCGATAGTAGAGCCGCCCGATGTCCTCCGACGCTTCCCTGTCCGCCTGGCGCCTGCTGCGCGCCGCGGCGGGGCACACCGACACGCTGCGGCGTCACGCACGGCCAGCCGCGTTCCGGCTGTCCGGCGACGCACTGGCGCCCGTCGACGTGACGGACAACACGGCGGAACTGGGCTGGGATCCGGTCTCGGGATGGCGTCTTCGTCTCCCGCCGGACGATGCGCGCGCGCCGATGCTCGACCTGTACCTGCCGGTGCTGAACGCCTCGCGCGAGCGGCCGATCACGGTGGGGCACCTCGGGCAGAGCCTCGACGGCTTCATCGCCACGCCGTCCGGCGATTCGCAGTTCGTCACCGGCGAGGAGAATCTGGTGCATCTGCACCGGATGCGCGCGCTGTGCGACGCGGTCGTCGTCGGCGCCGGCACGGTGGCGGCCGACAACCCACAGCTCACCACGCGTCTGGTGGAAGGCCCGAGCCCGCTGCGGGTGGTGTTCGATCCCGCGCGCCGCGTGGACCCTGCCGCGCGCCTCTTCTCGGACGGCGCCGCGCCGACGCTCTACGCCTGTGCCCGGTCGAAGGTCGCGTCCGGCGAAGCACGGGTCGGCGATGCCGAGATCGTCGGCCTCGACGGGGGCCGTGATGGCGCGATGAAGCAGCTGCTGACGGTGCTCCGCGCCCGCGGCTGCTTCCGGATCTTCGTGGAGGGTGGCGGTGTGACCGTCTCGGCGTTTCTTGAGGCCGGGCTGCTGGACCGGCTGCAGATCGCGATCGCGCCGCTCCTCATCGGCGATGGCCGTCCCGCGATTCGTCTCGCGCCGCAGGCCAGCCTGAGCGACTGCCGGCGGCCGTCCTACCGCGTCTTCCGCATGGGCAGCGACGTGCTGTTCGACTGCGACCTGCACGGGACCGGTCTCGCGCCGGTGGATGGCGAGCCCGTGGCGCGCGTGATCTAGGGCGCCTCACCGGACGCCGGGGGCGTTCCATGAACACTTCTTCAGACAATCTTCAGCAGGCTCCCGGTCAGGGGCGGCGTAGAGTGCGACGGATGTGTCTTTTCCGGGGGATATCTGTGCGCTGGATCTCGTGTGTGGTGGTCGGGTTGTTGATGGGTGTGCTGGCGCCGGGTACGGCCTCGGCCCAGAAGACGAACGTCGTGACGGGCGTGGTGGTCGATTCTCAGGGCGGCGTCATCGTCAACGCGGCCGTGTCGCTCGTCCGCACCGGTGGTGACCGGCGCCTCGTCGAGCGCAGCGGCGCTGACGGCACGTTCACGTTCCGCGGGCTCGACGCGGGCGAGTATGCGCTGCAGGTCGACGCGCCGGGCTTCCTGGCCTGGTCCGAGCGTGTCGCCGCCAGCGAGAACCCGGCGCCGCGCCGGGTCACGCTGCAGCTGGCCGGTCTGATTGAGGACGTGCAGGTCTCCGGCGAGGCCCCGCACACCCTCGAGACGCCGGTGCCGACGGCAAGCCGCCTTGGTCTCTCACCACTTGAGACGCCGGCCAGCGTGGCAGTGCTGTCGGGCGACACGATTCGCGGCCTCGGCACGCAGACCCTCATCGTGGCCAAGTCGCTGGCCCCCGGCATCACGTCGTCGGCCCCGATGGGCAGCGGCGGCAACATCCTCAACGCACGCGGCTTCACGGGCACCAACTCGGTGAAGCAGCTCTTCAACGGGATGGAGATCTACAACGCCGGTGGCGTGGTGAGCTTCCCGTTCGATCCGTGGAACGTCGACCACATCGGTGTGCTGTACGGGCCGGCGTCCGTGCTCTACGGCACCGGCGCGATTGGCGGTGCGGTGAACGTCGTGCCGAAGCGTCCGGACCCGTCCGGGCGTCATCACGAGGTGCAGCTCGGCGTCGGGCGGTTCGGGACGTACCACGAGGCCATCGACGCCACGGGTCCGATCACATCCCGCCTCTCCTACCGCTTCGACGCCAGCTTCTACAACTCGGACCACTGGGTCGAGCGCGGCCAGTCGAGCAGCCAGGCCGTCTCCGGGTCACTGCGGTTCGATGCCACGAAGAACCTGCGCTTCACGCTGTCGAACGACTTCGGCAACCAGGACCCGAGCCAGTACCTCGGCACGCCTGTTCTGAACAACGCGCCGGTCCCAGGGCTGCGCTACACGAACTACAACGTGGCCGATGCCCAGCTCAACTTCACGGACAACTGGACGAATCTGGAAACCGTCTGGACGCCGTCGCCGCGCGTGTCGGTCCACAACAACACGTTCTTCCTGTACCACGACCGCATCTATCGCGACGCGCCGAACTACGCCTACGTCCCGGCTACCAACCAGGTCCGCCGCACGCAGTTTCGTGACATCAACAACACGTGGGAGACGCAGGCCGGTGACACCGGCTACGTGAAGGTCGACAGTCACGTGCTGGGCCGGCGCAACGAGCTGCTGGTCGGCTTCGACGTCAACCGGAACTACTACCACCGCAACGACAACGTCCGCGGCGGCACGTCGGTGGTGAGCGCTCTGGGATTCGCGCCCGGCAACTACCTCGACTTCTACAACCAGGAGTCGAAGCCCTTTTATCGCATCAACGTCGATCAGATGGCCGCCTTCGTCGAGGAACATCTGCATCTGACGAGGCAGCTGTCGGTGGTGGTCGGCGCCCGGCGTGACCACTACGCGGTCCATCGTCATGACGAGCTGACCGGCGCGGACACGGACAGCACGCACGACTCGACGGGGTGGAACACGGGCGTCGTCTTCGAAGTGGTGAAGGGCCTTGCGCTGTACGGCCAGTTCGCGAAGGCGTCCGACCCGGTGAACTCCCTGTCCAGCATCGCGGCCAACCAGCAGGGGTTCCGGCTCTCGCCGGGCCGGCAGGTCGAGGCGGGTGCGAAGCAGTCGTTGCTGAACGGCCGTGCGGAGTGGACCGTCGCGGTCTATGGCCTGCGGAAGCGGGACCTGCTCACGCCCAGCGTCGTGAACCCGACGCTGACGGATCAGGTGGGTCAGCAGTCGTCGCGCGGCATCGAGGGGTCGCTGGCCCTCGGCCTGGGTCCCGTGCGCATGAATCTGAACGGGACCGTCCTCCGGGCGCAGTTCGACGACTTCCGCGCCGTCGTGTCCGGCGGTGTGCAGCAGCTGGCGGGCAACGTGCCACTGAACGTCCCCGAGCGCAGCGCGAACGTCATGCTGTTCTGGGATGTGACCCGTGCCGTCGAGGCGCGCAGCGTGCTGCGGGTGGTGGGCCGGCGCTTCGCGGACAACACCAACGTCGCGGCGTCCAGGATTCCGGCCTATCGGGTGCTCGACCTCGGGGTGAAGTGGCAGCTGTCCCCGCGGCTGGTGTTCGACGGCCGCATCGACAACGCCACGAATGCGGTCTACGCTGACTCCGGGTCCGCCGCGCAGTGGCTGCTGGGCGCGCCCAGAACGGCCACCCTGTCCATGAACGTCCGCTTCTAGCTGCGTGTCCTTCCTCGACCGCCCGCGCGCGAGCCGTTGGCGGAGGTGGCTCTTTCTCGCGCACCTCTGGTGCGGGCTGATCCTGGGCCCGGTGATCGGCGTCGTGACGCTGACCGGAGCGGTCGTCGTGTTCCGGTACGAGTTGAACCGGATGACGACGCCGGGAACCGCCTACGTGACGCCGGGGCCCGAGCGCCTCACGGTCGACGCCATCCTGGAGCGGATCCGCGACGCGTGGCCGGCGGACACGCCGACCAGCATCGGTTGGGGTGAGGCCGGGCCCGACAACGCCTGGAACATCCGCCTCGTCGGCGCGGATGGCCACCGCATCCACACCTACGTCAACCAGTACACCGGCGAGATCACGGGGCGTGACGACTACCACGACAAGTGGATGCAGTGGTTCTACGACCTGCATGCGACGCTGCTTGCCGGTGACATGGGCGAGTTCCTGAATGGGTTCGTGGGCCTGGCGACGGCGCTGCTGGGCCTCACGGGCCTTGTCGTCTGGTGGCCGGGCCGGCCGCACTGGATCTTCGGCTTCCGCTACGGCTGGCGCACGCACTGGCCCCGGCAGAACTACGACATCCACAAACTGGTCGGCTTCTACACGAGCCTCATCGTCACCGTCATCGCCCTGAGCGGGGCGTACTACTCGTTTCCTGCTTTGTACGATTCGATTGCCGAGCGGGTCACCGGTACGAAGGTGATGACCGGCGCGCCGCACGCGGCGACGCGACTCGCCGACCGGACCGTTCCGCTGGAAGCGTTCATCCGTGCCGCCGAAACGGCCCAGCCGGGCACCATGGCCGTGCAGATCGGCCTCCCGCAGAAAGCGGGAGATCCCGTGACCGTGCGCACGAAGGAGCGCCAGGGCGACTGGCACCGTATCGGGCTCAACTACGTCTACTTCGAGCCGGCCGACGGGCGGCTGATCCGCAGCCTGCGCTTCTCGGAAGCCACCGCGGCGACGCAGGCGATTCTCTTCATGTATCCGCTCCACTTCGGCCGCTTCGGCGGTCACTGGAACACCGGCGTCTACTACGGCGTGATGGTCGCGTACGTGCTCGTCGGGCTCGCCCCGTTCGTCCTGATGGTCACGGGCTTCCTGATGTACTGGAACCGCTCCTTCGTGAAGAAGGTACGCCGTGCGCGCGTCCGGTCAGCGCCTCTGGCTAGCTCGTAGCGAGCAGATCGAAGTGCCCGACGGTCAGCCGTGAGCGGCCGGCGGCGACAAGTCCCAGCCGGCGTGCCTTCCACGCGGCGATCCGCTCGGCGCCGTCGGGACTCACGTCGCTTGCGGCCGATGCCCAGCCATCGATGAGGTACCGCTGCATCTCGACGGCGTCCGGCGCGATCGCCCAGTCGCTCGGCTCGGTCCGCACCGTGAAGCCGGCGGCTTCGAACGCCGCACGGGCGGCGTCGGTGGCACCGGGACCTGCGGCCGGTCCTCCCAACCCTTTGTCCCGCGCCTGGTGCTGATTGAACAGCGCGAAGACCGTGGCGTCCTCCGGGTCCTCAGGCTCGCACGCGTTGTGGCCGTTGTAGGTGATCGTGAACAGCGCGCCCGCGCGCTGCTGGCGGCAGTGACCGGCCACCGTCCGCAACCAGGCCGGCGAGACGAGATCCAGCAGCGCCGACGCCGTCACGAGATGCCGCCCGTCGAAGATCGAGGGGTCCGCCAGCGGACCGAGATCCATCTGCCGGGTTTCGACCACGCAGTCCAGGCCGTGGCCGGTGATGACGAGACGACCGCCTGTCACCTCGGCGGTGAGGTCACGGGCTGAGGCCCAGGGCGCCGTGCGGGCGAGCAGATCCGCGAGCAGGTCCGCGCCCCGATCGACGACGAGCCAGCGCTGCCGCGGCGGCAGACGCGGAATCAGATAGCGGAGGTTCGAGCCGGCGCCGGTGCCGAGGTCGAGGATGTGCGCCGGTTCGGAGCCAAGGTTGCCGAGCGTTGCCGCGACCAGTTCCGTCAGCGCGGTCGAGCGCGCGGCGGCGTCGGCGGCTTCACGGAGCTTGAGCCAGCCGGAGAGCTCGGCGTTCGGTGTTGAAGCAGTGTGCGTCATCTGATGGCGGCGAGCACGTGCTCGAAGGCCGTGGCCTGATCGTGCCATGACGGCAGGCGTTCAGCGGCACGGAGGGCCCCGGCGGCCAGCCGCGCGCGAAGGGCGGCGTCGCCAAGGACGCGGGCGAGGGCCGCGGTGAGGGCGCCTTCGTCATCCACCGGCACGACGATGCCGGCGGTGTCACCCACCAGCGCGGGGATGGCGCCGGTGTGCGTGCTGACGACCGGGAGTCCCCACGCCAGGGCACTGCTGACGGCCATGCCGTAGGTCTCGCGCCGCGTGGC
>CAYNUO010000054.1:10561-16363 GCA_964400405.1 uncultured Bifidobacteriaceae bacterium
TCGAGCAGCTCCTGCGTGGCCTGTCCGGTGATGACGACGCCGGCCGCGAAGGCGAGGGCACGGGCCTCGCTGGCGCGGAACGCGGCCGCCGTGTCCGGTGCGAGGCCCGGGTCCGCCGCGAGCGGGAGATGCACCACGGAGACAAGGCGGAGCCGCGCCGCGTGACGGGCCACGACTTCAGGTACGCACCCGTAGATGAGGCCGTCGACAACCACCGTGGCGCCGTCCGGGCAGGCTCGGAGGGCTTCATCCAGCTGCGCCATGGCGACGGCGTCCGGGCGTGGAAACGCGCCGTGCGCCTCGACGACCGTCAGCGTGCGGCCCCGGGCGCGGAGCTGCTCGACGATCAGACGGTTGTAGGTGGAGCCCCCGGTCTTCGCGTCCAGGCGGCCCGGAACGATTACGACCAGCGGCATGGGCCGCTATGCGAGCGAGCCTTCGTAACCGGCTGACGCGACGTGGGACTCGTGCAATGTCACGCGAAGGTCACGGATAGCGCCGGCACCGGGTCCGAGCTCGCCGGCCTTGATGGCCGCCGCGATCTGGTCGAACACGTGGCGGGCGACCACCTCCGTCGTCGTGTTGCGGCCGGCGAAGACCGGCACCTCGTCGAGGTTGCGGTAGTTGATCGCGCCGAGCACGCGCCTCAGCGTGTCGGTGGCGCGGCCGATGTCGACCACGATCCCGTCGGCGTCCAGCTCGGGCCGCCGGAACTCCACGTCCACGACGTAGGTGGCGCCGTGCAGCTTCTGCGCGGGGCCGAACACATCACCCTTGAAGCTGTGGGCAATCATCACGTGGTCGCGGACGGTAACGCTGTACATCGGTGCGTGCTCCTCTTGGCGGCGCGCGGCGCCGCTCAGTAACGGATCCGGTGACAGATCGTGTCACCCGGTGTGGAGGCCAGCCGGGCCATCGTGGCCGGCAGGTCGTCAAATGCGCTTTCGCCGGTGATCAGCGTGTCCAGCCGCGCATCCGCGAGCAGCGCGAGCGCGAGCCGCATGCGCCGTGCATACGACCACCGCGCGCGCTGCGACGGGGCCACCTGGCCCACCTGGGATGACACGATGGACAGGCGCTTCGCGTGGAAGGCCTCACCGAGCTGCAGCGGAACAGTCTGGGTGCCGAACCAGCTCATCTCGATGATGCGGGCTTCCATCGCCGCCGCTGTCAGCGCGGAGGCCAGCCCGGCCGGCGCGCCGCTGGTGTGGATCACGACATCCGCGTCGAGACCGGCGGCGTCGGCCGAAAACGCCGCGCCGAGCGCCCGGGCTGTCGCCGAGCGGGCGGCGTTCACGTCCACGAGCGTCACGTCGCAGCCGGGAATCCCGCCGGCCAGCCAGGCGACAAGACACCCCACGGCGCCACCGCCGATGACGGCCACGCGATCGCCGAGTTTGATCTCCGCGTCCCACAGGCCGTTCACCGCGGTCTCGAGGTTGGCGGCCAGCACCGCACGTGCCGGGTCGACCGGTTCCGGCACGACATGCACGGCGCTGACCGGCACCACGAAGTGCGTCTGATGCGGATAGAGCGTGAAGACGTACCGGCCCTGCAGCGTGGCCGGTCCGGCCTCCACCACGCCGACATTCGCGTAGCCGTACTTCACGGGGGCGGGAAAGTCGCCGGCCTGAAAGGGCGCGCGCATGCGCGCGAACTCGCTCGGCGGCACGCGCCCCGAGAAGACGAGCGACTCGGTTCCGCGGCTCACGCCGCTCCAGCGCGTGCGGACGAGCACGTCGCCGGCGCCCGGTTCCGGCAGCGTCTCGGGCTGGATCTCGCCGCGCCCGGGTGCGGCCACCCAGAACGCCCGCGCGTGTGTCGTCATCCGCAACTATTCTCTCGCAGCCGACACTCCTGTAGACCGTCTCGTTCCACCGGTGGCTAGAATCCGGACTGGAGGCTGACGCATGGCGATTTCACGACGTGGCGCACTCGCGGTATCCGGTTCGACGTTGATGGGCCTGTCCCTGGATCTGCTGGACGGGCGTGGTGGCGAACTGCTCGCCCAGACGCCGGCGCCGGCAACGGCCAAGCCCGCCGAGCCCTGGCCCGACTCGCTGGTCGAGCGGCCCATGCGGGCCGGATTCCCCGCGCCGCTGCCGCTCAACGCCGACGGCTCCGCGCCGGAGCACCCGGCGTCGGCGGCCGGTCCGATCACCGACCCACTGATGTGGCGCACCGCGGACAAGATGCCCCCGGCCATCGAGTACGACGTGCAGAAGCTCGCCGTGAAGGTGGACACGCGCGGTCTCGCGAAGCTGGGCGGCACGCTGCGGTTCGCGGACCTCGAGAAGCTGCCTCGCGTGTCGCACACGTTCCTGCTCCAGTGCGGCTCCGCGAATCCGAGGGGCGTCGTGACGTGGACCGGCGTGCGCTTCAGCGACGTGGCGGACATGCTCGGCGTCCTGCCGAGCGTGCACTACTGCCGCTTCGTCGCCTCCGATCGCCACTACGTCGACGAGTCGATCGCGACGCTGCGGCACCCGCAGGTCATGCTGGCCTGGATGATGAACGGCGCGCCGCTGCCGGCGAAGCACGGGGCGCCGCTGCGCCTGATCGTCCCGTTCCGGTACGGCAACCGCAGCATCAAGGCGATCACCGAGATCGTGTTCGGCACGCCGAGCCTGCCGATGCCGCCGCTGCCGGCCTGATCGCGGCCGGCACCCGCACCCGTTCTGCCTGAGGAGGGGCAGAATACGGTGTCCATGTCTCCGCGATCGCAGCTGCTGCTCGCCGGTCTCGTCGCGCTCGCGACGCTCGTGGGCGGCGCCCGCCTGCTCGTCTCGTTCGCCGGCCTCGACGCGCTCCTCCCGGCAGTGGCGGGCCTCGTGCTGGCCGCGAAGCTCCTCATCGCGCTGAACAGCATCAACGCGGGGCACCCGCATCCCACGCTCGGGCCGGCCAACGTGGTGACGCTGGTCCGCGCGGCGCTGGTCGCGCTGCTGGCGGCGCTCATCCGCGACGTGCCGTCCGCGCTCTGGGCCTGGGTCGCGATCGGGCTCGGCACCGTGACGGCGTGCCTCGACGGCGTGGACGGCTACCTGGCGCGGCGGACGCGGCTGACCAGCGACTTCGGCGCCCGGTTCGACATGGAGACGGACGCCTTCTTCATCCTTGCGCTCTCCGCACTCGTCTGGCGGTCCGGCGTGGCCGGCGCGTGGATTCTCGCTGCCGGCGCGCTGCGCTATCTCTTTGTCGCCGCGGGATGGGTGCTGCCGTGGATGCGTGCCCCGCTCTCGCCCACGCTGCGCGGCAAGACGATGGCGGTGGTGCAGATGGTCGGGCTGCTGGTGGCGCTCGGGCCGATCATCCCCGCGCCGCTGAACACCTGGGCCGCAGGGCTGACGCTGGCGGGGCTGACGTGGTCGTTCGGGCTGGACGTGCGGAGGCTGTGGCGCGGGCGAGGGCTGCCGCCCGTTACAGCATCGTGAGCTGGTGGCCCAGCTTTTCCTTCTTCGTCTTCAGGTACTGCCCGTTCCACGCTGACGCCGGAATCTCGATCGGGAGCCGCTCGGTGACCGAGAGGCCGTCGCCTGTCACGCCGCTGAGCTTGCGCGGGTTGTTGCTGAGGAGGCGGGTCGACTTCACGCCGAGGTCGCGCAGGATCTGCACGCCGACCCGGTAGTCGCGCGAGTCCGCCTCGAAGCCGAGCGCCTCGTTGGCCTCGACCGTGTCGAAGCCCTTCTCCTGCAGCGCGTAGGCCCGGATCTTGTTGGCGAGGCCGATGCCGCGCCCTTCCTGGTAGAGGTAGAGGATGATGCCGCGGCCCTCCTCCGACACCCGCTGCATCGCGGTGTGGAGCTGGGCCCCGCAGTCGCACCGGGCCGAATGGAAGATGTCGCCGGTGACGCAGGAGGAATGCACGCGCGTCAGCACGTTCTCGCCGTCGCCGATGTCGCCCTTGACCAGCGCGACGTGGGTTTCCCCGGAGGCCGGGATCTCGTAGACGTGGATCTCGAAGTCGCCGAACTCGGTGGGGAGCTGAGCCGTGGCGGCGCGGGTGACCGATGGCCGCCCCCGGAGGGTGTCCAACGTCCGTGCGATCAGTTGTGAGAGCCACGAACCCATGTAAGTTCTTCCCGGAGCAGCGGTGGTTCGGAAGCTCCTTGGTGAAAGGTTATCGTAAGAAGGCATGACTCGGGTATCAAACCGCGCGGGATTTCCCCTTTGGATATCCCTATTTGCGGCGATCGGGCTGCTGAACACCGCCCTGACGTTTGCAAACGTCTGGCCGACCCTCGGCGTCACGTGGCGCGGCGGCCTGTCGGCTGAGCTCGCCGGGGCCCTCCTGGGGTGTCTCTGGCTGCACCGGCGGTCCGGTGCGCCGCCCTCCGCCCGTGTGGTTGGACGGCTGACGTGGCTCTGGGTGTTCCTCGCCGTCGGCCACTACATCGACGCCACGGCGCGGTCGCTCTACGGGCGCGACGTGAACCTCTACTGGGACCTGAAGCTGATGCCCAACGTCAGCGCGATGTTTGCCTCGGTGGCCAACGTCGCGCTGGTCTCCGCGGTGGCGGTGGGCGTGGTGCTGGTGCCCTGGATGCTGGCGTTCCCCGTGCGCTGGGCGTTCCGGCAGGTGGCGGCGTCGACGGAGCTGCCGGCTGCCCGCCGGGCCATGGCGGGGCTGGCCGTGGCCGTGCTTGTGCTGGCCGGCTTCCAGCTGGCCGGCCGCCCTGCCCCCGGCCCCTTTTCTGTCGGGGCTCCCATCTCGCTGGCCTACGCCTCGGAGGCCGCCGAAGTGCTTTACGAAGCGAGCGGCGTGGGGCGGAAGGCCGTGCCGCCGGCGCCGTCCATGGACGTGAACCTCGCACGGGTGCAGGGCGCGGACGTGCTGCTGATCTTCTTCGAGGCGTACGGCGTGGTGGCGTGGGACAAGCCGGAACTCATCCGCGATCTGGCGGCCACGCGCGAGGCGCTGGTGAAGGACATCGCCGGCACGGGGCGCGGTGTGGTCTCGGCGACGGTCGAGTCCACGACGTTCGGCGGCGAGTCGTGGCTCGCGCACATCAGCCTGCTGTCCGGAACCGAGGTGCGGAACCCGGACGTGAACGCCCGGATCATGCGCGACCGTGCGCGCGACACGATGGTGAAGGCGTTCGGCCGCCGCGGCTTCCGGACCGTCGCCGCGATGCCGGGGCTCCAGCTCAACTGGCCCGAGGGCGACTTCTACGGCTTCCACCAGATCTACGGCACGAAGGCGCTGAACTATCAGGGGCCGCCGTTCAGCTGGTGGGACCTGACGGATCAGTTCGCGCTGGCGCGCCTGGACCAGCTCGAGCTCGCCGACGCCGGGCACGCGCCGGTCTTTGCCTTCCTGCCGACCATCAGCAGCCACGCGCCGTTCACGCCGGCGCCGCCCTACCAGGCCGACTGGGCGCGCGTGCTGACCGCCGATCCCTACGACCAGGCCGCGCTCGACGACGCGTACGCCAGGCCGCCGGACTGGACCAACCTGACGCCCAGCTACGCAGAAGCCATCAACTACACGCACCGCGTGGTCGGCGGCTACCTTCGGCTCCGTGCCGACCGGGATCTGGTTGTGGTGCTGATCGGCGACCACCAGCCCGCGGCCTTCGTCAGCGGCGAGGGCGCTCCGTGGGACGTTCCGGTGCACGTGATCACCGCGCGTCAGTCCGTGCTGGACGGGCTGAAGGCCCAGGGCTTCCGTGACGGGCTCACGCCGCCGCGGCCGGTGATTGCGACGATGGACGGGCTGCTGCCGAAGCTGCTCGACGCGTTCAGCGATCCGGGCAGCGCTGCTGAGAGCGGTGCTGCTGAGAGCGGTGCTGCTGAGAGCGG
>CAYNUO010000054.1:16463-21422 GCA_964400405.1 uncultured Bifidobacteriaceae bacterium
GCTGCTGAGAGCGGTGCTGCTGAGAGCGGTGCTGCTGAGAGCGGCGCCGCCGACCGCGGTGCCGCCGCGGGCATCCAGCCCGTCCGCTCCGTGCGTCAGCAGTAGCGCGCGGGGGCGTCGACGAGAATCCGCCGGCGTCGCAGCTCGTCGAGTGACGCCCCGAACGTGGCCGGGTCCACCGCGCCGCGCACATCCACCGGCGTCGTCCACGTCTCGGGGAGATACCGCCGGACTGCTGCGAACTCGTCCGCGTACTCCTCGGTCGGGAACGCGAGCGTGCAGACGAAACCGTCCGCAGCCTTCTCCACCGTGTAGAGAGGATTCAGGCGGAGCGAGCCGGCGGGCCGAGCCGGGAGCGCGATGTCGTGCGCGCGGAAGACATCCGCCCGAGCCGAGGCGACGAGCGAGATCGAGGCGTCGTCCGCGAGCGCACCCGGTGTTACGTGCGCCGTCAGGTCCAGCGTGCGGCCCGCCACTGCCTGGTCGAAGAGCGCGGCGTCGCCGAAGAGCCGCGGCGCCATCGGGGCAAACAGACCCGCATAGGCCCCCGGCGTCAGCGCCATCCCCTGCGCGTAGTTGAAGCCGAGCGCGGAGTGCAGGTGCGGCATCAGCAGCACGCCGTCCGGCCGGACGGCACGCATCAGTTCGTCGGCGAGCAGGCGCCGCTGCCAGATGTAGGGAAATGCATCCGAGAGCATCACGGCCGAGAACGCGGCGCGGGCGAAGGGCAGCGGCTGGTTCGCGTCGCAGCAGACCATGTGGGCACCGGGTACCGTGAACGCGCGGGCGAGCCACAGCTTCCAGAAGAACACGTCGGCCAGATGCACGGGCCCCTTCGCGACGCTCGCGAGCACGCGCGTCAGGTGGCCCGAGCCGCCGCACACGTCGAGAACCGGTCCATCGAACGCGCCGGGCGCCTGCCCGACGGCCCGGAGCAGCGTCTCGGCCATCACGAACGTCGGGTCCGAGAAGCGGTAGAGGAAGTAGGTGCCCTCCGCGTCGGGACTCAGCACGGCGAGCATCTCGCGGTACGTCGCGTCGCCCCGCGCGACCAGCGCGCGGAAGGCGGTGGCCCGGCCGGCGTCAAGCCCCAGGCACGCCGCCAGCGCGTCATCACGATGACCGGCTTCGAGCAGCCGCAGTGCTTCCCGCGCATCGTCGTTCGCGAGGATCAGCGGAATGCCGTCGATCACGGGGTAGGCGCAGCACTCGCAGCCCAGCACGCCCCAGCGCAGGTCGTCGCCGGCCCAGGCCGTGACGGGGCTCTCCTGCACGTCGACCGACGTGCCGCAGAACGGACAGCGCAGCGAACCCGGAGTCATTGCCCCAGCCTTTCGATGAATCCCTCGCGGGTGCCCGCGCGGTGGAAGTGTTCGAGTCCGAGCAGTGCCGCATCGTCACTGGTCAGCCACGTAAGCGCGTCGTCTACGAGCTGGCTTGCGTGGCTGCGCAGCGCGCTCAGCTTCGCGCCCGTGAACGCGCTGACGTCCACGACCAGCGTCGGCTCAGCGGCGTGCGCGCCGAAGGCGTCCGGCTCGGTGATGCCGAGAATCTGGCGTGGCGGCGAGGCTCCGGCCGCCGCGGCACGAACCGTGGCCCGATCGAAAACGGCGCGCATCGCACCCGAGGGGACCGTCGCGAAGTAGAGCGCCGGCGCGGCGCTGGCCAGCGACTCGACCGCGGACGTCACCCGATCGTGGACCGCGATGTGGTCCGGGTGCCAGTAGAGGCCGTCCGCGCCGAAGGTCACCACGACGTCTGGCCGCAGACGGACGATCGTTTCGCGGATGTCAGCCTCCAACGCTGCGGTATCGGTCCACGGGAGCATTCCGTCCGGGTGGTCGAGCAGCACCGTGTCGGTGATGCCCAACGTCGTGGCGGCGGCGTGGAGTTCGTCCGCCCGCTGCATACCGAGCGGGACGGCAGTGCTCGTGGTGCCCGCCGTCCCGGACCGTGCTGCGGCCGATGGGCCCGCCTCGCCCCGTGTCAGGCACAACAGCGCCACGCGTGCGCCGAGCGCGGCGCAGGCTGCGAGCAGCCCGCCGCAGGTGATCGATTCGTCGTCCGGATGCGCGAAGACGGCCAGCAGCGTGTGCCCTGCAAACGCGCCGGGCGGGAGCGTCGCGCTCACGCGGATCGTCCGGCGCGTTGCGCGTGCTGGGCGATGACGCGCCGGTAGACGTCCACGTACGCGTCCACCATCCGGTCCGCACCGAAGGCGCGCTCGGCGTGCGCGCGCACGCCGCGGCGGTCGAGCGCCAGCACAGCCGGGAGCCCGGCGATCAGGTCGTCCACGGTGTTGAAGACGCCGCCCGCGACGCCGGCTTCCACGATCTCCCTGACCGGGCCGCAGTCGAGCGCGGCGACCGGCGTGCCGCAGGCCATCGCCTCGGTCAGCACGAGTCCGAACGATTCGGCCGCCTGCACGGGATAGAGCAGCGCCCGCGCGCCGCCCAGCAGCCGGATCTTCTCGGCCTGATCCACTTCGCCGACGAAGCGGACCGCGCTGCCGTCGACCAGCGGCTTCACGTGCTCATGGAAGTAGTCGTTCTCCGCCGCGGCCAGCACGAGCCGGATGCCCGCGCACCTCGCCACGTCGATCGCCTGCAGCACACCCTTGCCTGCGGTGAAGCGTCCGAGGAAGAGCAGGTAGTCGTCCGGCGTGTCGCGGAACGTGAAGGCGCTGGTGTCCAGCGCGTGGTGCACAGTGCCGACCACATTGAGCCCCGTCATCCGGCGGGCCTGCTCCCCGGAAATCGCCACGAACGGCGCTTCCGGATAACGGGACCACAGGCGCACCTCCGCCTCGCTCGGCGCGTGGTGCGCGGTCTGGAGGATCGGCGCCGGACAGAGGCGCGTGAACGCCAGCGCGAGCGGCGCGAACTCCGCCTGGACGTGGATCAGATCGAAGGTGTCAGCGCGCTCGAGCGCCGCGCCGATGTTGATGAGTTCGCAGAGCTCCCACGGGTAGATCGACAGGTCCTCGTTGTAGCCCTGGTCGAACGTGGCGTGGAGCCGTGCGGCCGTCTTCGACTCGCGGGTCGCGAAGAGCGTGACGTCGTGGCCGCGGGCGACGAGCCCCTCCGTCAGCAGCGACGTCATCGTCTCGATGGAGCCCGAGAGCGGCGGCGGCACCGGAAGCGCCACGGTGGCGACCTGGGCGATACGCAGGGGAGGGAGGCTCACCGTTGGGCATTGTCGCTCAAGGGCGCTGGCCACGGTGGCGCGTACCGGCGGAAGCGGCCGGTGGGACGCCTGTGGTGCATGGCCGGCCTGATCACCGCCCGGGATGCGGCGAGCGCTGCTCCGCGTCGCCTATGCGGACGGCACGATCACGCCCGTGAGCCGTTCGGACTCCGCCCAGAGGCGTGAGGCGCTGTCGGTGTCCAGTGCCTGCGGCGGAGTTCCGGCGATGGCGGGGTAGCCGCGGGTTTCCCCGCGCGCGTGCGGGCCGTAGTACGCCCCTCCCTGCGCCTCGGTTGCTGTCGCGGCGAAGAGCGTCGGCAGTGCCCCCTGCGCGGCCGGCTGGAACAGGAACCACAGCACGCGGCGGGCCAGGCCCGCGGCGCTCCAGGCGCCGGCGCCATTCGGCAGCAGGTCAGTCCGCGAGATGCCCGGGTGGGCCGCCACGCTCGAGAGTCCCCAGCTCCCGGCTTCGCTGCGCCGTTGCAGCTCGAAGGCAAACAGCAGACAGGCCAGCTTCGACTGGCTGTAGGCGGCCATCGGCGTGTACGCCCGAGCCGACTGCAGGTCGTCGAAGCGGATCGTGGCGTCTCGAGCCGCGACGCTGGAGACCGTGACGACGCGCGGCGCGCGGCCCTTGCGCAGCAGCGGCAGCAACCGGGCGGTCAGCGCAAAGTGGCCAAGGTAGTTCGTGCCGAACTGCAGTTCGAAGCCATCGGCTGTCTCCCGGCGCTTCGGTGGCGTCATCACGGCGGCGTTGTTGATCAGCAGGTCGAGGCTCTCCTGCGCGCGCCGGAGCCGTTCGGCGAACTCGGCGATCGACGCGAGGCTGGCCAGATCGAGCATCTCGAACCGCAAGGCCGCACCGGGCACGCGCTGTCGAACGCGATCGATGGCGGCCGCGCCCTTCGAGGCGTTGCGACCGGCCACGATGACGGCGGCCCCCGCCCGCGCCAGCGCGAGCGCGTCCTCGAATCCAAGGCCTCCCGTGCCCGTTACGACGGCCGTGCGCCCCTGCTGGGAGGGGATATCCGATGCGGTCCAATGGGCCATGCTCGTTGCCTTTCGACAGTCTGAACGGTAAACTCAGTGCAGGTAATAAAGTAACTAAGTGCAAGTTTATATTGCACTCAATGCACAAATGCAACGCGAGCTGGAGTTTCGAGGCTGACCGCACCGATGGGCACCGAGGCTGTAGAAGGCGCGCGGGAGCGCAAGTCCCGGGAAACGCGCCAGCGCATCGCCGAGACCGGACTCCGTCTATTTCTGGCGCGGGGCTACGACGGCACCACGGTTGACGCGATCGCGGCGGAGGCGGGCATTTCGCGCCGTACGTTCTTCTCGTACTTCAAGTCCAAGGACGAGATCCTCGCCACCTGGCATGACGATGGGTGGGCCGGCATACTCGCCGACCTGCTGCTGACCTCGCCCGACGTTCAACCCATGGACGCCGTGCGCGACGTGATGGTGAAGCACAGCTCGAGATACACGACCGAGCAGATGACCGCGATTGACCGGCTGCTCCGATCGAGCGCGTCACTCGTGGCCCGGAAGCAGACCTCCTATGCCGAACAGGAGCAGGCGCTTTTCACGACGCTCTGCGAAGTCTGGCGGCAACCGGAGCGTCGCACCGCACTTCGGATGGTCGCGGTGGTCTCCATCGGCGCGATGAGGCTGGCTCTGCAGGACTGGAACAACCAGGTCGGCCAGCAGGAGCCGATCGCGACGTTCCTGCGACGGGCGTTTGAAAGTCTGACGTCCGAGCTTGAGCGGACA
>CAYNUO010000055.1:0-13249 GCA_964400405.1 uncultured Bifidobacteriaceae bacterium
GCATCACGCTGCCTGAGACCGTGGAGGTGCCGGGCGGCTGGACCGTCGAACACGCATCGGAACTGCCCGCGGTATTCGAACAGTTCGCGCGCGCACGGCGGCCGCCGGTCTAACCGGTCGCGCGGACCTGCAGTTTTCCGGCGGCACGGGCGCCGAGCGTCAGGCGGCGGTCGCCGGTCCCGGTCACGACCACGCTGTCCGCGGATTCGTCACGCAGCGCGACCGTGATCGTTTCTCCCGGCTTCAGCTGATTCGTCTCGACGAACTTCAGGAACGCACGGTTCTGATCCAGCACGCGTGTGATGACGACCGCTCGATCGAGCGGGCATGTGAGCAGCGTGTCCTGCGGCTGCGCCGGAACGGCGCCGTCCGCGTTCGGAATCGGGTCGCCGTGCGGGTCGACCTCCGGGTGCCCGAGCATGTCGTCGATGCGCTCGATCAGCCGGTCCGAGACGACGTGCTCCAGCTGCTCGGCCTCGTCGTGCACTTCGTCCCACCCGAAGCCCATCACGCGCACGAGGAACAGCTCCACGAGCCGATGACGCCGCAGCACGAGGGCCGCGAGGCGTTCGCCCTGCGGCGTGAGCGCCACGCCGACGTACGGTTCGTACTCAGCCAGACCGGCGTCGGCGAGCGTCCGGGCCATGGTCGTGGCCGTCCCCGGGGTCACACCCAGCGATGCCGCCAGCTGGCCCATGGGCAACAGCCGCTGGCCAGGCCGAAGGCCGTTGACGCCGACGTAAATGGCTTTCAGATAGTTCTCAACCGTACTGGATGCAAGCATTTACAGCGAAAAGTCTATCCGACTTTGTGGCACACCATTTTGAGTTTCTGCCGCAACGTATGTATGATTTTGATTCATCAAAAAGATATCAATGCCCATTCGAACTGGCTTCCGTCGCTTCGGCGTCTGCGTGCTGCTCGCACTGACCGTGCTGGCCGTGCCCGCCGTGGCCCAGACGACGGCTGTCGTCCAGGGCGTGGCGCTGGACCAGGACGGCGGGGCCCTGCCGGGCGCCACCGTCGAGCTGCTCCGGCCGACGACGGGCTTCGCGTCGCGCACGGTCACCGGACCTGATGGCCGCTTCGCGATCGCCAACGTGCCCCTTGGCCGCTATGAGCTGGCGGTCGCCGTCGACGGTTTCCGGACGGACCGTCGCGCGGTGGATGCCCTCAGCACCGTGCCCGTCGAGTTGACGGTGACGCTGGCGATCGAGGCCCTGTCCTCGACGGTGACCGTCACGCCCGTCGCGCCGCTCGTCGACGATGTGTCCGGCGGCACGCGGCACCAGCTGGGCTCGAAGCGCATCGACACGCTTCCGGTGGCCGTCGGCAGCCGCGGTATCGAAGCGGTGCTGGCCACCTTCCCGGGCTTTGCCGTGAACGCCAACGGCGCGATCCACCCGCGCGGCGCGCACAACCAGATGACGTATCTCATCGACGGGCTTCCGGTCAGCGATCAGCTCACCGGCGCCTTCGCGAACGCGCTCGACGCGGGCATCGTCCACAGCGTGGAGTTGATGACGGGCAACATCCCGGCGGAGTTCGGCGGCAAGGTCTCCGGTGTGGCCATTGTGACGACGAAGAGCGGCGCAGGGGTCGGCCGTCCCATCGCGGGTGACGCGACCGTTTCCGCAGCGGGCTTCGGGACGTCGCAGGTGGCGATGCAGGCCGGCGGTGGCAAGGGCTCGACGGGCTACTTCGTCTCGGGCACGGCGATGCGGACCGCGCGCTTTCTCGACCAGATCTCCAGAGACAACCTGCACAACGACGGCGGCTTCGGACGCCTGTTCGCCCGGGGCGATGCATCGCCCTCTCCGGCGACACGGCTTCGTGCGAACGTCATGGGCGGGCGCTCCGCGTTCGAGCTCGCCAACCTGCGCTCGCAGGAGGCGCGCGGGCAGGATCAACGGCAGGAGCTGACGGACGTGGCGGTGTGGGGCACCGCGCTCCGGACGCTCGGCACGGTCTCCGCGGTGGAATCCACGTTCGGTCTGCGTCACTCGACGGCGGCGCTGCTCGGCAGCGACGGTGATGCCCCGGTGACCGCCACGCAGGACCGGTCGCTGCGCTCGTGGACGGCGTCGGTCCGCTACACCCGCCAGGCCGGGCGCCATCAGTTCCTCGTCGGCGCGGACGCGCAGCGGATTCCGGTCCGCGAGCGGTTCCGTATGGCGATCACCGACGCCGCGTTCAACGAGCCGGGCACGTCCGGGTACAACGCCGCGCTGCGCTCGCTGGACCTCACGCGGGGCGGTACGCCGTTCGTGTTCGCGGATGCGGGAGTCGGCCACGTGGCCGGAGTGTTCGGGCAGGCCGTGGTGCGTACCGGCGCGCTGACGGCGACGCTCGGCCTTCGGCACGACGAGTACGCATTTCTCGTGCGTGCTCGCGGTCTGCAGCCACGGGCCAGCGTGGCCCTCACGCTGCCGGCTGCGCTCGGTGTGCTGCGCGCGTCCGTGAATCGCAACCTGCAGACGCCGCCGAACGAGAACCTGCTGCTCTCGAACTCGCAGCAGGCGGCGGCGCTGGCGCCGGAGAGCGTGCGTCAGGCGCTCGGCGGACGGGCGGAGCCGCTGCAGCCGGAGCGGCAGACCGTTCTCGAGGCCGGGTGGCAGAGGGCCGTCGGCGCGCTCGGCACGCTCGATGTGGCCGCCTACCGGAAGCGCTCGACCGATCAGCAGGACAACAACAACTTCTTCAACACGGGCATCATCTTTCCCGTCACGCTGGCGGCCATCGACACGTGGGGTGTGGAAGGGCGGCTCTCGCTGCGCGAGCGCAGGGGCGTGTCGGGCTCCCTGAGCGTGACCACGGGCCGGGCGATCTCCACACCGCCTTTCACCGGGGGCCTGTTCCTTGGACAGGACGCCGTGGCGCTGCTGTCGGCCGGACCTTTCGCGATCGATCACGACCAGCGGCTCAGCGTGCACGGGACGGTGTATGCGGACCTGCCGGGTCCACTGTGGCTGTCGGGCGCGGTGCGCTACGACAGCGGCCTTGTCTCGAACCCGTCGAATCCGGAGGCCGTGTCGGCCGACCCGGACTTTGCCGACCTGCTGCCCTACGTGAACCTGACCGCGAGTGTCCCGCGTGTGACGCCGCGGACCATCGCGGACGCAGTGGCCGGATGGGACGTGCGTGACCGTTTGGGCCGGCAGCGCTGGAGCCTGCAGGTGCAGGTCACGAACCTGACGAACCAGACCGCGCTTTACAACTTCCAGTCCGTGTTCGTCGGCACGCGGCTCGTGCAGCCGCGCACGTTCGCACTTCGCGTGCGGCGTTCCTTCTGATGGCGGCCGACGCACCCGAATCCGCTCCGGGTCAGCCGCAGGCGCCGTCGGGCTGGCGTCAGGCGTCGCCGTCGGTCAGCCTGCCGGAAGTCCATGGCTCGATCGCCGTGCCGGCCGGAGCCGGCTTCTGGCGGAAGCTCTTCGCGTTCGCCGGACCCGGCTATCTCGTGGCGGTCGGCTACATGGACCCGGGCAACTGGGCCACCGATCTCGCCGGCGGTGCACGCTACGGTTACACGCTGCTCAGCGTGATCATGCTCTCGAATCTGATGGCGATACTGCTGCAGGCGCTGGCCGCCCGGCTGGGCATCGCCAGCGGGCGCGACCTCGCGCAGGCCTGCCGCGATCACTACTCGAAGCCGACCACCATCTTCCTGTGGGTGCTCTGCGAGATCGCCATCGCCGCATGCGACCTGGCGGAGGTGATCGGCGCGGCCATCGCACTCAACCTGCTGTTCGGTCTGCCGCTCATCTGGGGCGTCTGTCTCACCGCCCTCGACGTGCTCATCGTCCTCTTCCTGCAGAACCGGGGCTTCCGCTACGTGGAGGCGCTCGTCGTCTCGCTGATCGTGCTAATCGCCGGCGCGTTCGCGATCGAGCTGTGGCTCGCCCGGCCCGACCCGGTCGCGGTCGCGAAGGGCTTCGTCCCCACGCCGGAGATTCTGACCAATCCGGACATGCTCTACATCGCGATCGGCATCCTCGGTGCCACCGTGATGCCGCACAACCTGTATCTGCACTCGTCGATCGTGCAGACGCGCAAGTACCTGGACAACCTCGCCGGCAAGGCCGAGGCCATTCGCTTCGCCACGATCGACTCCTCCTTCGCGCTGATGACGGCCCTCTTCATCAACGGCGCGATCCTCGTGATGGCTGCGGCGGCGTTCCACGGGACCGGGCATCAGGACGTCGCCGATATCTCGGACGCCTACAAGCTGCTCGAGCCGCTCCTTGGCACGGGCGCGGCCAGCACGCTCTTCGCCGTCGCGCTGCTGTGCTCGGGCCAGAACGCCACGCTGACCGGCACGCTCGCCGGACAGATCGTGATGGAAGGCTTCATCAACGTCCGGCTGCGGCCCTGGCTGCGCCGGCTGGTCACGCGGCTCATCGCCATCGTTCCCGCGATCATCGTCGTGGTGCTCTACGGGGAGCGGGGCACCGGGCAGCTCCTGATCCTCAGCCAGGTCGTGCTGAGCCTGCAGCTCTCCTTCGCCGTCTTCCCGCTGGTGCTGTTCACGAGCGACCGCCGCAAGATGGGCACCTTCGCGAGCCCCTGGTGGGTGCAGGCGCTCGCGTGGCCGACGGCCGTCATCATCGCGGTGCTGAACCTCTATCTGCTGTGGCAGACTTTCGCAGGGTAGTGATGTATTCCCGCATCCTCGTCGCCATCGAGCACTCGGCGGCCGACCGCACGATCGTCGAGCACATCGCGCAACTCGCGACGCTGACCGGCGGCGAACTACTGCTCGTGCATGTGGCCGATGGCTTTGCCGCCCGGAACTTCGACGCCCTCAAACTGCGTGAGTCGGAGGAAATGAAGGACGACCGCGCCTATCTGGACGGCGTGGCCGCGGAGCTGGCGGCCCGCGGACTGACGGTGTCCACCGAGCTGGCGAAGGGTGATCCCGCGCGCGAGATCGTGCGCGTGGCCGACGCGTGGAAGGCCGACCTCATCGCGATGTCGACGCACGGCCACCGGTTCGTCGCGGATCTGCTGCGTGGCACCACGGTCGATCACGTGCGTCACGTCACGCGCATCCCCGTGCTGCTCCTCAAGGCCCAGCCCGCGTGAGCCTCCGCACCGCGCTCGCCACGCCAGACGGCAAGCGCAGGTACACCCGGCAGGTCTTTGCGACCATCGCCGACCGCTACGACCTCATCACCACGCTGCTGTCGTTCGGCATGGACGCGGCCTGGAAGGCGCGGCTCATCGACCTTGCGGGGCTCACCGCTTCCGACCGCGTGCTCGACCTGGCTTCGGGAACGGGCGACCTGGCGTATCTGGCCCTCCCGCATGTGGAGCGCGTGGTCGGCCTGGACGTCACGCACCGCATGCTCGTGCTCGCGCGCGCGAAGGCCGTGTCCCGCCGGGTGGCGTTCGTGACAGGCGACATGACGGCGCTGCCGTTTCCGGATGCCGCCTTCACCGTCGTCACCACCGGGTACGGGCTGCGGAACGTGCCCGACTTGCCGCAGGCGATTGCCGAGGCCCGGCGCGTGCTGCGGCCAGGCGGCCGATTGCTCTCTCTCGACTTCAACCGGCCCGGCCAGCCCTTCGTCCGTGATGTCTATCTGACCTATCTGGAACTCGTGGGCGGCGCCCTGGGCTGGTTGCTGCACCGCGACGCGGATACCTACCGGTACATTCCGGAGACGATTCGCCGGTATCCCGGCGCCGAGGGCGTCGCGGGGATGCTCCGCGACGGTGGTTTCGACGACGTCCGGGTGATTCCGGTGCTCGGCGGCCTGATGGCCATCCACGTCGCGCGCTAACGCGACGCGTCCCAGCCCTTCTCGAGCGCGTCGGTAAATGTCTCTGCCGGCTGCGCGCCGGAGACACCGTAGCGCCCCGCGATGACGAAGAACGGCACGCCCGACGCGCCCAGTTCGGCTGCGGTGCGGCGCTCGGCTCGTACGCTGTCCCGCCAGGCGTCGCTGCGCAGCATCGCGCGGACGGCGGCCCCGTCGAGCCCGGCTTCGCTCCCCAGCGCCACGAGTGCGTCCTCGTCGAAGACCGACCGGCCTTCTGAGAAGTACGCCGCGTAGAGGCGTTCCAGCATCGCGCCGTCCCGTCCCTGCTCGCGTGCCATGTGCACGAGCCGGTGGGCGTCCTCGGTGTTGCCGAGCGTGCTGGCGGCGAGGTTCCAGGCCAGTCCTTCCTCGGCGGCCAGGCGCTCCATCCGCTCGTCCATCGCCGCGATCTGGTCTTCGCTCATGCCGTACTTGCGCCGCAGGGCCTCGGCCCGTGAGCCACGCACGTCCCGTTCGGCCGACGGATCGAGCTGGAACGCGCGGTAGCGCACGGTGACGGCGTCACGATGCGGGAACGCGGCCAGCGCCTTCTCGAACCGCCGTTTCCCGATGTAGCACCAGGGGCAGACGATGTCGGACCAGATCTCGACGTCCACGGGGGCCTCCGCTGGCGACGGTATCATGCGGGCCTGTGCCTATCTACAAGGCGGTGCCTATCCACAGAGCGGCGCCTGCCGACACGGCCGCGAGGAACGACCGCACAACGGAGATCGACAGGACGAACTGGTCCGGCGACGGCGACTTCACGATTCGCGTCATCGCCGCGCTCGAGGCGATGAAGGAGGTCGCGTTTCTCCGCATCGAGGATGCGCCGGCCTCACGCAGCGACGCGGGCTACAGCTTCCTCAGCAACGAGATCTTCGTCCGGTTCCGCGAGGCGTCGGTGGCGGTGCCGGCGAAGCTGCTCGGCATCGTCCCGGTGACGCGTCGCGTGACGCGTCCCGCCCTGACGCTCGGCGGGCTGGAGGCCGCGCTCACCGCGGCCCCGGAGATCGGCGCGGCGGACTACAGCGACGACGGCATGCTCCAGTACCTGCGCACCGAACGTATCGTGCCGCCCTACCAGACCCGGGGCTACAAGCTCGTCGAGTTGTTGCGGATCTACGAGGTGGGCACACCGCGAAGGCGGGAGTAGCGCAGGCCGTGCAGGCGCTGCCGGCTCCGGGACGCTGAACTAGCGTTCGAGCCAGGGCGTCAGGGCGGTGAGCAGGTAGTCGAGCACGTCCTGATCGGTGATCTCGCCCGGCAGGGCGCCGGCGGCCAGCACCTGTTCCTCGCGCATCAGGCGGGACCCGCGGCCGTGGCTCATGCGGCCGACCACCTTCGGCGCGTCTCCCGAGGCATCGAAGTCGATCTCGATGAAATCGTCGCGGCCCGCGTCGGCCGACAGCCGGACCATGCCCGCCGGCGTGGAGACGCTCCACGCGAACCCCTCCGCCTTCAGAGCAGAGACGAGCTGCCGCGCCACGGGGACCGCGATCTGGTCCAGAAACGCCCCGTAGGCACCCTGAGCCTGCGAGACGGCCTCGCGGCGGATCTTCGCGACGCGGCGGGATTCGGCGACCCTGGTCTGGAGCTGCTTGCGAACGGAGGAAACTTCCACGAGCGCAATTGTACCGTGGGCCGCTGTCTGTCCTTTGTCACCACGGGTTCCTATACTGACGCCATGACCAATCGCGCATCGGCTGTTCCGATCCTGCTGGCGCTGACTCTGGCCGCCGCACCCGCCGCGGCCCAGGCCGTCGAACCACCCACCGTGGCCGTGTCGGGTGAAGGCGTCGTGAATGCCGTGCCCGACCGGGCCTCCGTCTCCGTGTCCGTGGAATCTCGGGCAGTCGCGCAGCGGGACGCCCAGAGCAGGACCGCCAGCGTGATGAAAGCGGTGCAGGACAAGCTGCGTGCGCTTGGCGTTCCGGCCGACGCCATCCGGACGACGAACGTGAACCTGTTCATCGACGCCGACTACGTGAACGGCCGCCGCGTCACCAGGGGGTATGTCTCGACCAATGCCGTTGACGTGCGGATTGACGCGATCGATCGCGTGGGCGAGGTGGTGGACGCAGTCGTGGCGGCGGGGGCGACATCCGTCAGCGAGGTGCGGTTCGACGTGAAGAACCGCGCGGGTCTCGAACGCGAGGCGCTGAAGCTTGCCGTGCAGGACGCCAGGGCGAGGGCGGAGGCGATGGCGGCCGGTGCCGCGCGCGCCCTCGACCGCGTGCTGCGGATCGAGGAGCACGGCGTGCCTGCGCCGATGCCCATGCCCGTGCGCGCGATGGCGATGAAGGAATCCGCGATGGCCGACACGCCCGTGGCCGCGGGGCAGATGGAGTTCCGCGCTCGCGTCACGCTGACGGCCACGCTCAAGTGACGCCGGCTGACTACGCGAAGGCGCGGCGGACGTTGATGCGCCGGGACCCTCTGCTCGGCGCCGTGATCAAGGCGTGCGGCCCCTGCGGTCTGGCCGATGCGCAGCACACCGATCCGTTCAAGGCCCTGGTCGGCGCGATCGTCTCGCAGCAGCTCTCCGTCAAGGCCGCGGCCACGATTCAGCGGCGGTTCGAGGACCTGTTCACGCAGGGGACCCGGAGACGGTTTCCCACGCCGGAGCAGGTGATGGCGGTCGGCGACGATGCGCTCCGCGGCGTCGGGCTCAGCCGGATGAAGGTGTCGTTCATCCGCGATCTGTGCCGGCGCGTGATGGACGGCTCGTTGCGGTTGCGCGACCTGGACGCGCTGGACGACGAGGACGTGATCCGGGAACTGGTAGCCGTCAAGGGCATCGGCCGGTGGACGGCCGAGATGTTCCTGATGTTCCGGCTGCACCGGCCTGATGTGCTGCCCGTGGGCGACCTGGGCATCGTGCGCGGCTTCCAGAAGGTCTACGGCTGGAAGAAGGACCCGTCACCGGCGAAGATGACGCGTACGGCGGAGGCGTGGCGGCCCTACCGATCGATCGCCTGCTGGTATCTGTGGGAGTACCTCGAGAATGCGCCCGTCACCGACGGGAAGGACTAGATCATGACGAAGTTGAGAACGCGCGGAACGGGGCTCATCGTGGCGGTGATGTGCGTGGTGGCGGCCGACGCCGGATGGCTCGGCCCGGCGCGGGCGCAGGCGCCCGCGTCCGTGATGCCTCCGGTGGAAAAGCTGTCCGTGCCGGCGGGCTTCGCCGTCGAGGTCTACGCAGCCAATGTCCCGTTCGCGCGCCAGCTCGCCGTGGCGCCGTCCGGCACCGTGTTCGTTGGTGCGATGCGTCTCGGCGCCAAGGCCCCCTACGCCATTCACGCGCTGGTCGACCGCAATAAGGACCGGAAAGTCGACGAGGTGATCCCGGTCGCGAGCGGGCTCGACATGCCCAACGGTGTCGCGTTTCACAACGGCTCCCTCTACGTGGCGGAGATGACGCGCATCGTCCGGTTCGACGACGTCGAGGCGAACCTCGGCAAGGCGCAGACGCCGGCGGTAGTCATCGACAAACTGCCCGGCACCGCGCAGCACGGGTGGAAGACGCTTCGCGTCGGTCCGGACGGCAAGCTCTACGTGACGATCGGCGCGCCCTGCAACGTCTGCGAGGTGAAGGCGGAGGAACCGCGAACGGCATCGGTCGCGCGCATGAATCTGGACGGCTCGGGTTTCGAGATCGTCGCCCACGGCGTACGCAACAGCGTCGGCCTGGCCTGGCATCCGTCGACGAAAGAGCTGTGGTTCACGAGCAACGGCCGCGACATGCTCGGGGACGACCTGCCCCCGGACACGCTGAATCGCGTCACGAAGGCCGGGCAGCACTTCGGCTTCCCGTACTGCCATGCCGGCGACCTGCCCGATCCGGAGTTCGGGAAGGCGAAGCCGTGTGCGAGCTTCGCGCCGCCCGCCCAGAAGCTCGGAGCGCACGTGGCCTCCCTCGGGCTGGCCTTCTATACCGGGACGATGTTCCCTGCGGAGTACCGGAACCAGGTCCTGATCGCGGAGCACGGGTCCTGGAACCGCTCGAAGAAGTCGGGGTACCGCGTGACCCTCGTGAAGCTGGACGGGAAAGGCACCGCCGTCAGCTACGAGCCGTTCATGCAGGGGTGGCTGGAGGGTGAAAGGAGCTGGGGCCGTCCGGCCGACGTGGCCGTGCTCGCCGACGGGTCGCTCCTGGTCTCGGACGACACCGCCCATGCCGTCTACCGTGTGACCCACCGGAAGTAGCACGATATAATTCGGGTTTCCCGACCCGAACCCTGATGTCCCCGACAGTGCAGTCCGAGCGGCGGAGTGTGGCCTCGATCGTCGACTTGATCGGCAATACGCCGCTCGTACGGCTGCGCAGCTTCGAAAAGGGCCTGCAGAACGTCGAGCTCTGGGCGAAGCTGGAGGGCAAGAACCCCGGCGGATCCGTCAAGGATCGCGCGGCCGCCCGCATGATTGCCAAGGGCGAGGAGTCCGGCGCGCTGCGGCCTGGCAAGACGATCCTCGACGCCACGTCCGGCAACACCGGTATTGCCTACGCGATGATCTGCGCCGCGCGCGGCATCCCCGTGCGGCTCTGTATTCCGGAGAACGTGACACCCGAGCGCAAGCGCATCCTGCGCGCCTACGGTGCCGAGCTGATTCTGACCAGCCCGCTCGAAGGGTCGGACGGCGCCATCCGCAAGGCCCGCGAGGTCTACGCCGAGGACCCCGAGCGCTACTTCTATCCGGACCAGTACAGCAACGACGCGAACTGGGGCGCCCACTACGAGACGACCGGCCCGGAGATCATCGAACAGACGGGCGGGCGCATCACGCACTTCGTGACGGGACTCGGCACGAGCGGGACGTTCATGGGCGTCGGCCGCCGCATGCGCGACTTCAACCCGAAGGTCCGCATCATCTCGATGCAGCCCGCCGAGCCGCTCCATGGCCTCGAAGGCCTGAAGCACATGGAGAGCGCGATCGTCCCGCCGATTTACGACCCGACCCTGGCCGACGAGGACGTCCGCGTGGGCACGCTCGAGGCCCAGGACACCACACGGCGCCTGGCCCGGCAGGAGGGGATCCTCGTCGGGGTCTCGAGCGGGGCCAACCTGGCTGCCGCAATCCAGGTGGGCCGGAACACGTCCGATGCCGTCATCGTCACTATCTTTTGTGATGGCGGCGAGAAGTACCTCTCCGAACATTTCTGGGATGCAACCCCGGAGGCGGCCCGCTGATGGCCATCACGCTGAGGAAGTCCGTTGGTGACGCAATCCGCAAGCACGGCGTCGAGACCTACCCCAATGAATGCTGCGGCGCGATGTACGGCCGCGAGGGCGTGGTGTCGGCCATCTTCAAGCTGCCCAACACCACCGAGGAAGGACCCCGCCGGCGCTTTCTAGTCCGGCCCGGCGACTACCGGGAGGCGGAGCGCAAGTCCGCCGAGCTCGGTCTCGACCTCATGGGGTTCTACCACTCGCACCCCGACCACCCCGCACGGCCCTCGCAGTACGATCTCGACCACGCGTGGCCGTTCTTCTCGTACGTGATTGTCTCGGTGCACGAAGGCGTGCCCCAGGACATGACCTCCTGGCTGCTCCAGGACGACCGTTCCGCCTTTTCAGAGGAAGCATTGACTCATGGCGATTAAGGTTCTGATTCCGACTCCGCTCCGGCCGTTCACCGACAAGCTCGACACCGTCGAGGTCGCGGGCGCGACGGCGGGCGAGGCGCTCGCCGCGCTGGTGGCGAAGTACGACGGGCTGAAGAAGCACCTCTATACGGACGAGGGCAAGCTCCGGAGCTTCGTCAACATCTACGTGAACGACGAGGACATCCGCTACCAGCAGAAGGAGCAGACGCCGCTCAAGGACGGCGACTCCATCAGCATCATCCCGTCGGTGGCCGGGGGTGCGTGGTGACGAGCCCGGCTGATCTCCCGTCGCTCAGCGCCGAGGAGATCAAGCGGTACAGCCGGCACCTGATCATGCCCGAGATGGGCGTGGACGGGCAGAAGCGGCTGAAGGCCGGCAGCGTGCTGTGCGTCGGCGCCGGTGGTCTCGGCTCGCCGGCAGCCATGTATCTGGCCGCGGCCGGCGTGGGCCGCATCGGCGTCATCGACTTCGACGTCGTCGACTACAGCAACCTGCAGCGGCAGATCATCCACGGCACCAAGGACGTGGGCCGTTCGAAGCTCGCGTCGGCGAAGGATCGCCTGCTCGACATCAATCCGCACATCCAGGTGGACACGTACGAGGAGTCGCTCACGTCCGCCAACGCGATGCGCCTGTTCGCGCCGTATGACGTCATCCTCGACGGCACGGACAACTTCCCGACGCGATATCTGACCAACGACGCGTGCGTGCTGCTCGGCAAGCCGAACGCCTATGGCAGCATCTTCCGCTTCGAGGGTCAGGCGTCGGTGTTCGCGACCAAGGGCGGTCCGTGCTACCGGTGCCTCTATCCCGAGCCGCCGCCTCCGGGCCTCGTGCCGAGCTGCGCCGAAGGCGGCGTGCTGGGCGTGCTGCCGGGTATCATCGGCGTGATTCAGGCGACCGAATCGATCAAGCTCCTGACCGGCATCGGCGAACCGCTCATCGGCCGCTTCCTGATCTATGACGCGCTGCGGATGAAGTTCCGCGAGCTGAAGCTGAAACGCGATCCGGAATGCCCGGTCTGCGGCGACCACCCGACGGTGACGAAGCTCATCGACTACGACGAGTTCTGCGGGATCCGGCCCGACGTCACAGCGGAGGCAGAAGCGATGGCAGCAGGCAATCAGTGGGAGATCACCGCCATCGAGTTGAAGGCGAGGCTCGACAAGGGCGACAAGCTCTTCATCCTCGACGTGCGTGAGCCGAACGAGTACCAGATCTGCAGGATCGAGGGCTCGACGCTGATTCCGCTCGGCGAAGTGCCGCGCCGGTATCAGGAACTGCCGAAGGACGTGGAAATCATCTCGCAGTGCAAGATGGGCGGCCGCAGCCAGAAGGCGGTCGACTTCCTGCGCACGGTGGGATTCACGAACATCAAGAACCTGAAGGGCGGCATCCTCGACTGGATCGACAAGGTCGACCCGAGCCAGCCGAAGTACTGACGAACGCTGGATGGAGCCGACGGGGGCAGGATACTGGCCTCCGCGGCTCATCCCGCTTCTCCTCATCCACCGCTTCCTCCTGCGGTTTCGATGACCTCCCGGACGGCCGATTCACTGGTCGATGACCTGCACAGGCTCGGCGTGCATGCCGGGGGCGTCGTCATGGTTCATGCGTCCCTCCGCAGGATCGGCCCTGTGGACGGTGGTCCGTCCGCCGTCATCCGCGCGCTCGATGCGGCCGTCGGACGCGACGGCACCCTGCTCATGGTGCTCGGCGCCCGCAACGACTGGGACTGGGTGAACGAACACCCCGAGCAGGAGCGCGCCGTGCTGCTCGCCGACGCGGAGCCGTTTGACTGCCTGGTGACGCCTGCCGAGTCCGACGTCGGCT
>CAYNUO010000055.1:13349-20759 GCA_964400405.1 uncultured Bifidobacteriaceae bacterium
GACAAACGCCGCGTGCGGCGATATCGCCTCGTTCGGACGCCTGACGGACCCCGGGTACGCACGGTGGAGTGCCTCGATGACTCCGATGGCATCGTTGAGTGGAGCGGTGAGGACTACTTCAGTCTGATTCTCCAGGCGTATCTGGAGACGCACGATGTGCCGCGCGCGCGAGTGGGCGGTGCGGAAAGTGAACTGCTGCCGGCGGGCGATCTCGTCGCGTTCGGCTCTGCGTGGATGACCGCGAACCTGAACGGAGTTTGACCCGCGCTAGAGGCTCACGTCCACCAGAGGGCAGCCTCGGGCCCGAAAATACTCGTGGACGCCCTCCGCTGCGACGCCGCGGATGACCTTCTCGCGTCCCTTGCCCTCCTTTGCCGGACGCCAGGCGTCGGCAGGTGAGCACTCGGGAAGGTTGCCGGCGACGTCCTCGCGCACGAAATACGCGTTGCTCGAGTTCGGTGCCGAGCAGACGAGACGGTAGCCCTTCCGCCTTCCGAGGGCAGCGAATCCCGCGATCGATGCGCCGAAGTACCCTTTCGTGTTCCGCGGTTGCCCGTCCTCGTCCTTCTCCTTGCGGGAGAAGTTGTCACGGTAGGCGATCGTCACGGCCGCGTCGGGACCGAACAGCGGATTGAACTCGACGATGACCAGACGCGGGCGGACCGTGAGCGCATCCCAGATCCAGTAGTCGACTCCGTCCACGTCGATGCCCAGGTAATCCAGCCTGTCGCCGAAGCCATGTTTGGCCAGCAGCGGCCCGGCCGCATCGCGGTTGACGAAGGCCGCGGCGACGATGGCGCCAGGATAAAGCTCCGCGCAGATGCGTGTGAGTTCGCTGCTGCCGTCGACGAGCAGCCCTTCCCAGCCGAGCGCGCCGACGAGGATGCCGGCATTGCCGCCGTTGGCACCACAGCCGATCTCGACAGCACGCCGATGCTCGACGCCGATGCGCCGGAACACCTCGACCGTGATCCCGTCCTCGCCGTGCTGGGAGCACAGCTTCGCCTGATAGTCGGCGAGCGGCCGACCCGGCTCGCGGCTCAGCCAGCCCTCGACGGTCTTTGCCAGGTCCGCAGGCGGTTGCCAGGCTCGACGGGCGGCCATGTGGACCTCGCCCAACTCGGCCTTGGCGATCGCCCGCCAATCCACGCTCGACGTCGCCTCGAGGGCGGCCCCGGAACCGGCGGCCAGGTGCGTCACGATCCGCGCCAGAAACTCGGCGGCCCTCTTCTCGTCCAGCTCCCGAATCATCTTGACCCAGATGCGGAGGCTGGCCTGCTGGCTTTCGGTAAGCGTTGAGATCATGGACGCGGCAGGATACAACAGCCCCGAAAACGGCCCCGATTCGGCGGGGACAGGAGGATTTCCCGGGATTCCACGATCTCACCCAGTCTCAATATCCGACCAAACTTGACGGACATCCCTCCCGATCGCCTAATATCAGACCAGACCAGTCGGGTATCGAGCCCGGCCCACCATGTTGAGACTTTCCAAGCGCGCCGACTACGCCCTGATCGCGATGAAGCACCTGGCCCAGCGCCAGGACGCGGCGTCGGCGAGCGCGCGCGAGATCGCCGGCGCCTACGACATCCCGATCGAGCTGATGGCCAAGGTGCTGCAGAAGCTGGTGCGGACGGGCCTGTTGCGGTCGCTTCAGGGTACGCGCGGCGGCTACGTGCTCGGCAAGCCGTCGCAGTCGATCAGCGTCGGCGACATCATCCAGGCGATCGACGGACCGTTCTCCGTCACCGCCTGTTCGGCGGAGCAGAACACCTGCGAGCAGTACGGCAAGTGCAGCATCCGCGACCCGCTCTGGCGCATCAAGGAGCGCATCGTGGCTGCGTTGGCCACGGTGTCCCTGGCGGAAATGGCGTCGGAAACCGATCATCCCGTGCCCGCGCATCCGGTGCCCGCGGCTCTTCTGAGAACACACGCATGAAGCTACCCATCTACCTCGATTACCACGCCACCACACCCGTGGACCCGCGCGTCCTCGACGCCATGCTGCCGTACTTCACGGAGGTGTTCGGCAACGCGGCGAGCCGCAACCACGCGTTCGGCTGGGCCGCCGAGGAAGCCGTGGAAACGGCGCGCAAGCAGGTGGCCGATCTGATCGGCGCCAACGCGAAGGAGATCATCTTCACGAGCGGCGCCACGGAGTCGAACAACCTCGCCATCAAGGGCGTCGCGGAGATGTACCGCGAGAAGGGCAACCACATCATCACGTGCGTGACGGAGCACAAGGCCGTCATCGACACGTGCAAGAAGCTCGAGAAGCAGGGTTACCGGGTCACGTACCTCGCGGTCCAGAAGGACGGACGCATCAGCCTCGATGAGCTGAAGGCCGCGATCACGGACAAGACGATTCTCATCTCCATCATGACGGCCAACAACGAGATCGGCGTGATTCAGCCGATCGCCGAGATCGGCGCCATCGCGAAGGAGAAGGGCATCCTGTTCCACACGGACGCCGTGCAGGCCACGGGCAAGATTCCGTTCGACGTGAACGCGTTGAAGGTCGACCTCGTGTCGATGTCGGCGCACAAGATGTACGGCCCGAAGGGTGTGGGCGCGCTCTACGTGCGTCGCCGGAATCCACGGGTGCTGCTCGCGGAGCAGACCAACGGCGGCGGCCACGAGCGCGGCATGCGGTCGGGCACCCTGAATGTGACGGGCATCGTGGGCCTCGGCAAGGCGTCGGAGATCGCGAAGGCCGAGATGGCCACCGAGTCGGCGCGGCTGCGCGCGATGCGCGACCGGCTGAGCGCCGAGCTGCACAAGAACCTCGATGAGATCTTCATCAATGGCTCGGTGGAGCACCGCCTGCCGCACAATTTGAACATCAGCTTCGCGTATGTCGAAGGCGAGTCGCTGCTGATGGGCATCAATGACGTGGCGGTGTCGTCCGGCTCGGCCTGCACGTCGGCCAGCCTCGAACCGTCCTACGTGCTGAAGGCGCTGGGCGCTGGTGACGACCTGGCCCACTCTTCGATCCGTTTCGGCCTCGGCCGGTGGACGACGGACGAAGAGCTGGATTACGTGATCGAGAAGCTCACGACGGTGGTGCGGCGGCTGCGCGAGATGTCGCCCCTCTACGAGATGGTCAAGGAAGGCGTGGACCTCAGCAAGATGCAGTGGGTCACGCACTAGGAGAGAGACATGGCTTACTCAGACAAGGTCATCGACCACTACGAGAACCCGCGCAACGTCGGCTCGTTGCCGAAGGATGACGACAACGTGGGCACGGGCCTCGTTGGTGCGCCCGAGTGCGGCGACGTGATGAAGCTGCAGGTCAAGGTGAACCCGCTGACGGGTGTCATCGACGACGCGAAGTTCAAGACGTTCGGCTGCGGCTCGGCGATCGCCAGTTCGAGTCTCGCGACCGAATGGCTGAAGGGCAAGACGGTCGAAGAGGCGCTGGCGATCAAGAACACCGACATCGTGGAAGAGCTGGCGCTGCCGCCGGTGAAGATCCACTGCTCGGTGCTGGCCGAGGACGCCATCAAGGCCGCGATCACGGACTACAAGGCGAAGCAGGGCAAGGGCGAGCCAGCCCTGGCCGGAGCGCCCGCGAAGCTCTAAGAGACGCCGCCGTGAGAGACGCTGAGCTGACCCCGATGGAGGCCATCCAGATCACCGACGTCGCCGCGAAGAAGATTCGCTCGCTGATGGCCAAGCAGGGCATCGACGAGGGCGGTCTTCGTGTCGGCGTGAAGGGTGGCGGCTGCTCGGGCCTGAGCTACACGTTCGCCTGGGAGCGCGAGGCGCGACTGGGCGACGAGGTGTTCGAGGGCGTCGACGGCGCGAAGATCTACGTCGACAAGAAGAGCCTGCTGTTCCTGAAGGGCACGACGCTCGATTACGACACGGCGCTCCTCGGCAAGGGCTTCGTCTTCAACAATCCGAACGCCAAGCAGAACTGCGGCTGCGGCAGTTCGTTCGGGGCCTAGCGGCCTCCCGGGTCCTGCCGGGCCCGTCACCCTCGCGACCATGACCCCAGAGCCGACCAGGACGCCGACCATGATCGAGTGCCACACCTGTGGCGCCGGCGCACCGTTGCGGGAGCACTTCTGCCCGCAGTGCACGAACATCCTGCAGATCTCCCGGCATGGCGACTACTTCATGTTCTTCGGCCTGCCGCGCACGCTCGTCATCGACCCGGCCGACCTGGAGAAGCGGTTCCGCGATCTGAGCCGGCAGTTCCATCCGGACTTCTTCTACAACGGCCCGCCGGCGTCGAAGCTGGCCAGCCTGGAGCGCTCCTCCTATCTGAACGACGCGTACCGCGTGCTGAAGAACCCGGCCGCCCGCGCGGAGTACCTGCTCGGCCTCGAGGGGCTTTCGCCGCTCAAGGCGGAAGCAACGGCGGCCTCGAAGGTCATGGTACCGGCCGCGCTGCTGGAAGAGGTCTTTGCGTTCAACGAGGAGCTGGACGAGATCCGGGAGGCCCGCGAGTCCGGGGCGCCACGGGACCAGCTCGTGGTCAGGCTGGAGCGGGCAAAGGCGCCGATCGTCCGGAAGCACGAGGAACACGAACGGCAGATCGACGCGCTCTCGGCGAAGTGGGACGCGGACCACAGCCGCGCCACGCTGGAGGCGCTCCGGGAGTGCCTGCTCGAGCGGCACTACCTCACGAACCTGCTCGCCACCATCGAGCGTGAGGCGGCAAGCCTCGCATCGGCGTAGTCCCATGGGCAAAGTCGTCGGAATCGACCTCGGCACCACCAACAGTCTCGTGGCCTACGTGGGAGCGGCGGGCCCCGTCGTCATCCGCGACGCCGGTGGTGACGCGCTCGTCCCTTCGGTCGTCTCTGTCGCGGACGACAACACGTTCTTCGTGGGGCGTGAAGCGCAGCGGCGCCTGCTGACCGCGCCGGCGCGTACGGTCTACTCCGTGAAGCGCTTCATGGGCCGCGGGCTGAGCGACGTGACGGAGGACGCGAGCCATCTGCCGTTCTCCTTCGCGCCGGGTGACGGTGACACGCTGCGCATCCAGCTCGGTTCGCACGCACTGACGCCGCCCGAGATCTCGGCCTTTGTCCTGCGTGAGCTGAAGCACCGCGCCGAAGAGCATTTCCGGGAAGCGGGGGAATTCGACTTCGAGGTGGACCGGGCGGTCATCACCGTGCCCGCCTACTTCAACGATGCCCAGCGCACGGCGACGCGCGACGCGGGACGCCTCGCGGGTCTCGAGGTGCTCCGGATCATCAACGAGCCGACGGCGGCCTCGCTCGCCTACGGGCTCGGGTCGAAGGACCGCGGCACCGTTGCGGTGTACGACCTGGGCGGCGGCACGTTCGATATCTCGATCCTCAAGATCGAGGACGGCGTATTCCAGGTGCTGGCCACCAACGGCGACACGCATCTCGGTGGTGACGACATCGACGTGCTGCTCGTGGACCGGGTCGCGACGGCCCTGCGCGCAGCCGGCACGCCGGCGCTGACACCCGAAGCGGCGCAGGCGGTGCGCAAAGCCGCGATTCAGGCGAAGTGGGACCTCTCCGAGCACGAGGCCACGGAGATCCGCGTCGAGCCTGCGCCCGGGCTCCCGCAGGGGTTCCGCCAGGCGATCACCCGCGCGGAATTCGAGACGCTGATTCAGCCTCTCGTCGAGCGGACGCTCCGGCCCTGCCGCCAGGCGCTGGCCGACGCCGGCCTCACGCCGGCTGATGTCGAAGAGGTCGTCCTCGTGGGCGGGTCGACCCGGATCCCGCTCGTGCGCCGCGCGGTTGAAGCGTTGTTCGAGCGGAAGCCCCATTCGGATCTGAACCCGGACGAGGTCGTCGCGCTCGGCGCCGCCGTGCAGGCGGACATCCTCGTCAGCGGACGCCGGGAGATGCTGCTGCTTGACGTCACGCCGCTCTCGCTGGGCGTCGAAACGATGGGCGGCGTGGTCTCGAAGATCATCCTGCGCAACTCGACGATTCCCGCGACCGGGCGCGAGATGTTCACGACAGCGGTCGACAAGCAGACGGCCGTCGACTTTCACGTGCTGCAGGGTGAACGCGAGATGGCCGCCGACTGCCGTTCGCTCGCACGGTTCCGGCTGCGCGGCATTCCGCCGCTGCCGGCCGGCCTGGCGCGCATCGAGGTCGTGTTCCAGATCGACGCGAACGGCATTCTGAGCGTCGGCGCGAAGGAACTGAAGACCGGCATCGAGCAGACGATCGAGGTGAAGCCGTCCTACGGCCTCAGCGACGAGGAAGTGGAGCAGATGCTCATCGACTCGTTCGAGCATGCCGAAGCCGACTTCGACGCGCGGCTGCTGATCGAAGCGAAGAACGAAGGCGAGAGCGTGGTCAACGCCACCGAGAAGTCGTTCCGGCTTCCCGAGTTTCCGCAGGTGGCCGCCGAGGAGCTGAGTCCGGGCGAGGTCGAGGGGATTCAGACGGCGCTGGCCGCGCTGAAGACCGCGCTGGCCGGCACCGACCGCGCCGCGATCCAGGAGACCACGCATGCGCTCAACCACGCCACCCAGCACCTGGCCGAAGTGGTCATGAACCGCACCGTCAAGGCCGCTCTGGCCGGCAGGAACGTCAGCGACGTGTAACCGATGCCCAAAGTCACTTTCATCGTCGACGGGGAAGAGAAGACCGTGGAGTACGCGCACGGCGAGATTCCCTACAGCCACCACGGCGAGCCCGAGTCCTTTCTCGACGTCTCCATGCATTTCGACCTCGGGCTGGAGCACGCGTGCGGCGGAAGCTGTGCGTGTACGACCTGCCACGTGATCATCAGGAGCGGTGCGCAGAACCTGAGCGAGATGCAGGAAGACGAAGCCGACCGGCTGGATACGGCGTGGGGGCTCACCACGGAGTCGCGCCTCGGCTGTCAGGCCGTCATCAAGGGCGACGTCGTGGCCGAGATCCCGATGTACACCCGCAACTACGTGCAGGAAGGCGGCGGCATCCAGCTCGGCAAGTCCACCGCCGCCAAGGAGTAGCCGGCATGAAGTGGACGAGTTCGGAGGACATCGGCATCGCGCTCTACGAGAAGTTCCCGGATGACGACCCGCTGAAGGTGCGCTTCACTGACCTGCGTGAGCGCGTGCTGGCGCTCGATGGCTTCGACGACGACCCGAAGGCGTCAAACGAGCCGAAGCTCGAAGCGATCCAGATGGCCTGGTACGAGGAGTGGAAGGACAACCAGTAGGCTGAGATTGGAACTCTTTGGACTCGGGTGATACCATGGTGACCCTTGACGGACTCTTGCGTCACCTTCTGAGGACACCCATGAAGAGCTTCGACTCCCTGCGCGCACTGGCCCTCTGTGCCGGACTGTCTCTGGTTGCTTCGTTCGTTGGCGGTGTGGTGCCCGTAACCGCGGCGCGTCCGGATCACGTGAAGCAGTTGATCGAGACCGGCAAGTGCCAGGGGTGCGACCTCGTCGAGGCCAATCTCGTCGGAGTCG
>CAYNUO010000056.1:0-8005 GCA_964400405.1 uncultured Bifidobacteriaceae bacterium
GCTAGAGCTTCAGGTACTCCCGCAACCGGCGGGTCTGAGACCGGCTGACCGGGATCTCCGTGCCCTTCGCGTCCTTCATCCGAAGGATGTAGTTCCTGCTGAACCACGGGACGATCTCCTTGATTCTGTTGATGTTCACCAGGTGCGAGCGGTGGACCCGCCAGAAGACCTCCGGGTCGAGCCTCGCCTGGAGTTCATCGAGGGTCCGGTCGTTCGAGGTGCCGCTGACCGAACCCGTCACTATGGTAATCGACTCGTCCGCGAGGGAGGCGTAGATGATCTCGTCGGCCCGGACCAGCGTGAAGGTCTCGCCGACTTTGACGGCCACCTGCTCCCGGCGGTCTGGTTTGCCGGCCATCGCCCTCACCAGCTGGGCGAGCTGGTCGTTCAGGGGCAGGTCGGGAGTGGCGGCGGCCAGGCGCTTCCGCACCCGCTGGAGGGCCTGTTCCAGCCGGCCGGAGTCGACCGGCTTCAGCAGGTAGTCGACGGCGTTCACCTCGAACGCCTCGATCGCGTGCTGGTCGTAAGCGGTGACGAAGACGACGTTCGGCGGCGCCGGCAGGTCGAGCAGCCGCCGGGCGACCTCGAAGCCGGTCAGGCCGGGCATCTGCACATCCAGGAAGACGACGTCCGGCCGGTGCGTCTCGATCGCCGCCAGACCATCGGGTCCGTTGGCCGCCTGCGCCAGCACGTCCACCTCGCCCAGTTCCGAGAGCTGGTAGCAGAGGTCCTCGCGGGCGAGCGGCTCGTCGTCGACGATGACGGTGCGGAGCGCGGTCATGCGGAGAGCGCCTTGGCGTCTGTCAGCTCAGGGACCTCGATCCGGGCGCAGGTGCCCTTGCCGGGCTCGCTCGTCATGGTCAGCTGGTAGGCGGAGCCATAAACGACGCGCAGCCGTTCCCGCACGTTGGCCAGGCCGATGCCGCTGGACATCGGCTCGTTGAGCCGCTCCATGAGCATGCCCATCCCGTCGTCCTCGATCTCGATGATGGCGCGTCCATTCTCGCGCCGGCTGCGGAGCGTGAGGCAGCCGGGACCGATCTTCCGGGAGAGTCCGTGCTTGATGGAGTTCTCGACGAGGGGCTGGAGGAGCATGCTCGGCACGATGATCTCCAGCGTATCCGGCGCGATGTCCTTCTTCACGGTCAGCTTGGGGCCGAAGCGGACGACTTCGATGTCCAGGTATTCGTCCACGGCGTCCAGTTCCTCGCGCAGCGAGACGAAGTGCTCGTGCTGGCGGATCAGCCGCCGGAGCAGGCCGGACAGCTTCGTGATCACCGTCCGCGCGGTGTCCGGATTCGTGCGGATGAGCGACGAGACCGACGTGAGCGTGTTGAACAGGAAGTGCGGGTTGATCTGGCTCTTCAGCGCTTCCACGCGGGCCGTCAGCAGCAGCTTCTCCTGCTCCTGGAGCCGGTGCTCGACGCGGGCGCTGTTCCAGATGCGGATAGGCGTCGCGACGGCCAGCACGGTCGAGAGGATGACGAGCCCGGTCATCCACCACGTGCCGGTCTGCAGGTAGAAGATGCGGTCGATCCCGAAGCGGATGCCGAGGCCCTGCCGCAGCAGCTCCAGCGCGACGAGCGACAGCATCAGCACGAGCTGCCAGTTGGCTTCGAGCCTCCGGACGGAGTTCCACACATGCCGGCGAAGGTCCACGAAGACCAGCGGCGTGAAGAGCCAGATGGCCTCCTTCGGACACACCAGGCGCAGACCGCCCCCGGCGAAGCCGCTCCCCACGACCACGGGCAGCGCGATGAACTCGCCGCCGATCGCGACGGCCGGCACGCTGACGAGCAGGCCGACGAGGGCTCCGGCGTAGGGGCCCGCGATGAGCCCGGCCAGAAACGCCCCCTCCAGCGAGAGGTCCGCCGCCTGGTAGCCGAGCAGCAGCCGGGCCAGCACGCCCACGGCGAGGGGGATGCCGATCGCGCCGGCAAAGACCAGCCGGTCGGGCCAGGCGCGGCGCTCGAAAATGAGGATGTGGCGGAACCGCCGGTAGCGGGCCACCATCGTGGCGGTGACCGCCATCACGGCCAGTTTGGCCACCAGTTCGGTGAGCAGGAACTGGTCCGCCGAGAGCAGCCGGGGGCCCTGGGGCATCAGGGCTGCAATTGTAGGTGATAGAATCGACGCTTAACGCCCATGATCAAGCCCTTCATCATCGGATTCGCCACCACGCTCAAGCACATGTTCCGGAAGCCGATCACGGTGAACTACCCGGAACAGAAGGTCCCCATGTTTCCCAAGTACCGCGGGAAGCAGGTCCTGATGCGCGACGAGAACGGGCTGGAGAAGTGCGTGGCCTGCGGCCTCTGTTCGGTGGCCTGCCCGGCTGATGCGATCTACCTGGAGCCGGCCGAGAACGACGGCACGGTGATGGCCGGCCCGCGCTACGCGAAGATCTACCAGATTCACAAGACCCGCTGCATCTTCTGCGGCTACTGCGAAGAAGCCTGCCCGGTGTCTGCCATCTTCATGGGCAAGGACTACGAGCTGGCCGTCTACAACAAGAGCGACTTCGTGTGGGACAAGGCCGACCTGCTGGTGCAGCCGCCGGCCACGCCGGCCGCCAGCCGCGCGTAGACGTCCTTCGCGCCGTACGGGCGCCCCGGCGCCATCCACGATGGCCACATTCCTTGAGACACTCGATCAGCGGGTGCTCGTCTGCGACGGCGCGATGGGCACGATGCTCTATGCCCGCGGCATTTTCGTCAACCGCTGCTTCGATGCGCTGAACACCTCCGCGCCCGATCTGGTCACCGGTGTGCACCGTGAATACGTGCGCGCGGGGGCCGACGTGCTGGAGACCAACACATTCGGCGCCAACCGCGTGAAGCTGCGCGGCTTCGGCCTGGCCGACAAGCTCCACGAGATCAACGTCGAGGGAGCCCGGCTGGCGCGCTCGGCGGCGCGCGGCCAGGTGTTCGTGGCCGGGGCCATCGGCCCGCTCGGCGTGCGCATCGAACCCTGGGGCAAGACGGGCGTCGACGAGGCCGAGGCCTTCTTCCGGGAACAGGTGGATGCACTGCTGGAGGGCGGAGTCGACCTGTTCGTGCTCGAAACCTTCCGTGACCTCTCCGAGCTCGGCGCGGCCATCCGCGCGGTGCGCGCGGCCTGCTCGCTGCCGGTCGTGGCGCAGATGACGATCGAGGAGGACGGCAACTCGCTCGACGGCACGCCGCCCGAGGATTTCGCGCCCGCGCTCGAGGCGCTGGGTGCCGACGTCATCGGCGTCAACTGCAGCATCGGGCCGGCGCCGATGCTGGAGACCATCGAGCGGATCGCGGCCGTGACCAAGGCGCGCCTGTCGGCGCAGCCGAATGCCGGCCGCCCGCGCGACATCGAAGGCCGCAACATCTATCTGACGTCGCCGGATTACTTCGCCAGCTACGCGCGCCGGTTCGTCTCGGCCGGTGTGCGCCTGGTCGGCGGCTGTTGCGGCACGAGCCCGGACCACATCCGGCAGATTGCCGGCGCCGTGCACGCGATGGAGTCGAGCGGCCTTCCGAAGGCGGCGCGCGTGGCTCGCGGCGGCGCGGCGCATCATGAGGTCGAGCCGGCGCTCGTCATCGTGCCTCCGGCGGAGAAGTCCGCGCTGGGGCAGGCGCTGGCGACCGGACGCTTTGCCACGGTGGTCTCTCTGCCGCTGCCGAAGGGGTTCGACTCGGAGGAAACGATGGCGCACGCCAGGGCGTTGAAGGCCCGCGGCGTGGACGCCATCACGGTGTTCGACGGGCCGCGCGGCGCGCGCATGAGTCCCCTCGCGCTCGCGGTGCTGCTGCAGCAGCACGCCGGCGTCGAGACCGTGCTCGAGTACTCCTGCCGCGACCGCAATCTGCTGGGCATGCAGTCGGACCTGCTGGGCGCCCACGCGCTGGCGATCCGCAATGTGCTGCTGGTCACGGGCGACGCCCGGAGCGTCGGCGGTTATGCGGATGCCACGACGGTGTTCGACGTGGACTCCGTGGGCCTCACCAACGTCGTGACGCGGCTCAATCACGGCCACGACATCGGTGGCCAGTCAATCGGGCACGCGACGGCGTTCCACGTCGGCGTGATGGTCAATCCGGGCGCCGAGATCCTCGACGCCGAGGTCCGGCGGTTCGCCTACAAGGTCGAGGCCGGCGCGGAATACGCGATCACCAAGCCCGTGTTCGAGGCGGCTGCCCTCGAGAAGTTCATGAAGGCCATCGAAGGCTTCCGGATTCCGGTGCTCGCGGGGCTCTGGCCGTTCGATTCGGCCATCAATGCCGAGTTCATGGCCAACGAGGTGCCCGGCGTGCAGGTGCCGGCGGGCGTCGTCGAGCGGATGCGGCGGGTGGCACCGGAGGCCGCGGCGGCAGAAGGGGTCGCTATTGCGGCGGAAGTAGGCCGCGCCGTGCGGGGGCTGGTGCAGGGTATCCACCTCTCCGGGCCTGCCCACGCCCATGGCTCGACGATCCAGGTGCTGGACCTCCTGTAGTCCTGAGGCTATAGTCGAGCGGCAGATGGCGCTCTTTCCCCGGGAACCCGAGACCCTCGGCTCCGACGCGGCAACCCGCGCGTTGTCGGTGACCGCAGTCGAGACGGACTTCGTCGAGCGCGTCTACGACAAGGTCTCGACCCTCTACGACCTGACGTACGGCCCCACGTTGCACCCCGGCCGGATCCAGGCGCGCGACCGCATGCGCATCCAGCCTGACGACCGGATTCTGGAAGTCGGCGTGGGCACGGGCATCAATACCCTGCTCTATCCGAAGGGCTGCCACATCACCGGCATCGACCTGTGCCGGCCCATGCTGGAGAAGGCCCGTGAGCGCGTGGCCCGCGCGGGGCTCGACAACGTCCGCCTGATGGAGATGGACGCCACGGCGCTGACGTTCGAGGACAACGCGTTCGACATCGTCTACGCGCCCTACGTGATCAGCGTCGTGCCGGATCCGGTCGCCGTCGTCCGCGAGATGTATCGGGTCTGCCGTCCCGGCGGCCGGATCATCGTCCTCAACCACTTCCGCAGCTCGAACCCCTTCGTCGCGGCCGTCGAACGCGCGATCTCCCCGCTGACGGTCCACATCGGCTTCAAGGCCGACCTGGACCTGCCGGCGTTCCTGGCACAGGCGAATCTCGAGCCCGACTCGATCGAGAAGGTCAACATTCCGCGCATCTGGTCGCTCATCACCTGCGTCAAGCGGTAACGAGGACACACGCGCGCGCGTGAGTGGCCGCGCATGAGCTGGTCTCCCGCCTCGAAGTCCCGGCTCACCGAGTACGACCTCCCGCGCTTTCCCGGCGACACCCTCTTCGATCGGATCGGCCGCGCCGTATGTGCCGCGGGCTGTCTGCCGCGCAAGGAGCTCTTCGAAGCCTGGGAGATGGCGAAGCGCGTCCGCCGGCTCGTGCGGGGCGGGCCGATCGTCGATGTGGCCGGCGGGCACGGCCTCCTCGCGCACATCCTGCTCATCCTCGACGACACGTCGCCCGCCGCGGCGGTCGTCGACCCCATGCTGCCGCCGTCGGCCGCCCGGCTGCAGGCCTCGCTGATTGACGCGTGGCCGCGGCTCGCCGGGCGCGTCGACTACCGGCAGACCACGTTCGACGCGGCGGCCGTCCAGCCCGGAGCGCTCGTCGTGTCCTGCCACGCCTGCGGCGCGTTGACCGACCGGGTGCTCGACGGCGCGATCGCCGCCCGCGCGGATGTGGCCGTGCTGCCGTGCTGTCACGACACCGCGACGTGTGACGCCGGCGTCCTGGGCGGGTGGATGGATTCCGCCCTGGCCATCGACGCGGCCAGGGCAACGCGTCTCGCGGTGCATGGATACCGCGTGTGGACCCTCTCGATCCCCGCGGCGATCACGCCGAAGAATCGTCTGCTGGTTGGCGCGCTGCGGGGCGGGGCGTCCGGCCGCGAGGTCTGACTCGGTCGAGGTCGTAGGATGGGGCATGGCTGCCCGATTCCGCCTGCTCGCCGGTGCCGGACTGGTGGCGGTCGCGACGGCCGCGTGCGGCGGGCAGATCCCCACCGGACCGAGTGACCCGGCCCCGCCGGCCGGGCCCTTTACGACTCGCGGCACGGTGCGCGACTTCCTGACCGGAACGCCCCGCGGACTGGCGCGCCTGCAGTTCACGGCCGACTCCAGTGGCAGCGTGACGACCGCGGTGGCGGGCGCCGCCGGCACCTACGAGATCACGCTGCCGGCCGCCGGTTCGTACACGGTCATGCAGGATGACGTCTACGCGGGGACGCTCCAGGTCACCGGGCCCGCCTACGTCGGCGACCTGCTGATCGACACGGGCACGTGCACGTCCCGATACGGCGTGCTCACCGACGCCCGCACGGCGAGGCCGGTGAGCGGCGCGACCGTGGCGTTGCCGCAGCGGTCGGTGACGTCCGGCGCGGACGGCTCCTATCGGATCGACCTCGGGTGTGAGCCGTCCCTGAGCTTCAGCACGACCTTCATCACCGCGACGCACCCGGCCTACAGGGAACGGCAGCAGGTCGTCGGCCGAGGTGTGCACAACGTCGTGCGGCTGGATCTGGTGCTGGAGCCGAATTCGTGAATCCAGCCCGGGTGCGGCGGGTGTCTGCCCGGCCGGCCGTCAGCCGGCGCTGACCCGGCAGCGGATCAGCATCGCCAGCGCGGTGAAGCCGTCGCGCCAGCGCATCTTCTTGCCGGCGGCCTTCGAGCGCGGCGAGAAGTGGACGGGGAGCTCGATGAGCCTGACGCGTGCGCGCAGCAGGCGGGCCGTGATCTCCGGCTCGATCTCGAAGCGGTTTGCCGACAGCGTCAGGCTCCTCGCTACGTCGCCCCGCATGACCTTGTAGCAGGTCTCCATGTCCGTCAGCGACGCGCCGTAGAGGAGGTTGGTGGCCCACGTCAGCAGCAGGTTGCCGAGACGGCTGATCGTCACCGGAGACGACCGGCCCAGAAAGCGGGAGCCGTACACGACGTCCGCGTCGCCGCGAAGGATGGGCTGGACGAGTCCGGAGAGCTGCGCCGGATCGAGCTCGAGGTCGGCGTCCTGAATGGCGACGATCGATCCTGACGTGCGCGAGAGACCGAGCCGGACGGCGTGTCCTTTCCCGCGATTCTCAGTCAGGTGCACCATCGCGACGTCCGGGTGCACTGCGGCGAACGCGTCCAGCGCCTCGCGTGTGCCGTCGCGGGATCCGTCGTTCAGGACGATAATCTCCCGGCGTGCCGGCAATTCGATGGTCAGCAGCCGCTCCAGCACCTGGGCGATCGTGGCTTCCTCGTTGTAGACGGGGACGATGATGGAGATGACGTCGGACACGGCAGGCCGGAGGGGCGGGCGGCATCATAGCAGGGCTGCGCACGCCGCGGGCGCGGCGCTCCTGTACACGCTGCTCGCCGCGGTCGTCACGTGGCCGCTGCTCCGCGACGCGTCGACGCTGGTCGCGTCCGACACCGGCGATCCGATTCTCAACGCCTCGATCCTCGTCTGGAACGCCACCGTCCCGCCCCTGACCGCCGCCTGGTGGAACGCGCCGCACTTCTTCCCGTCGACGGGCGTCGTGGTGTTCACGGAGAACCTCATCGGGCTCTATCCCATCGCGAGCCCGCTGTACTGGCTGACGGGCAACGCCGTCCTCACCTACAACCTCACGCTGTTCGTGATGTGGCCGCTGTCGGCGCTGGCGGTGTACCTGCTGGTCCGCCGCCTCACGGACTGGCCTGCCGCGGCCTTCGTGGCCGGTCTGGCCTTTGCCTTCTCGCCGATGCGCGCCGTGGCCGTGCCCCACATCCAGACGATGGCGACCTTCGGCGTGCCGCTGTGCCTGTGGGCGCTTCACGCCTATCTGCAGGAGCGCCGCCGGATGTGGCTGGCGCTCTTCGCGGTGGCGTGGGTGCATCAGGGCTTCGCCAACGGCTACTACATCCTCTACGGCGGGCTGGCCGTCGGATTGTGGGTGCTCTATTTCTGCACGACGCGTGCGCACGTTCGCGCCGTGGGCCCCATCGTCGTGACCGGGGCGGTGGCCAGCCTCCCGCTGGTGCCGATG
>CAYNUO010000056.1:8105-13332 GCA_964400405.1 uncultured Bifidobacteriaceae bacterium
CTGGCCGTGGTGGCCGGGCTGAGCGGGGCCGCCATCCTGTTCGTCCTGTGGGCCGGACCGGTGAACACCGCCATCGGCCCCGTGCCGATCAAGTTGCGGCAGCTCGATCGGGCGCTGCTGCTCTTCGTGCTGTCAGGCGGCGTGCTGCTCTGGACAGGGCCCGCGTTCAGGCGTCTGTGGGCGGCGCGTGACGCGTGGCTGTTCTACGCCGCCAGTCTCGGTGTCTTTGCCGTGCTGGCCTGCGGCCCTGTGCTGAAGGCGCACGGGCAGGTCGTGCTCGACCCTGCGCCGTACGGCTGGCTGATGACGCTGCCGGGGTTCGACGAACTGCGGGTGCCCACCCAGATCAAGATGCTCGGCCTCATGTGCCTCGCGGTCTCCGCGGGCCTCGCCCTCGCATCGCTCGGGGCACGCCTGGCGGGCCGTCGAGCCGCGCGGGCGTCGATGGCGGGCCTGGCCGTGGCGGGCGTGCTGCTGGACGGCTGGCTGCTGCCGATGCCGATGGCGGAGCCGCAGCCGCTCTGGCCCGTCGCTGAGGAGGCGGGGCGAGTGGAGCCGATTCTGGAACTGCCGCTCGGGCCCGCCTGGGACGCCGGCGCGACGTTCAGGGCCGCGCAGCACCGGCGGCGGGTCATGAATGGCGTCAGCGGTTACGACCCGCCGCACTACGCGGCGTTGCGGGAAGGGCTGGAGGCGCACGACCCCGGCATGCTGGCCGCCGTTGCGACGCTCGGGCCGCTGGATGTCGTCGTCGACGGGTCCGCGGATGCGGACGGAAGCCTGGCGCGGTACGTGGCGGCGGGTGCCGGAGTGGTGCGCGCCGTCGTCGATGGGCCGCGCACGGTCTTCAGGCTGCCCGCGGCACAGGCGCCGCCGCCGCTCGGCCGGGTCTGGCCGATCGCGCGGGTGGATGCGGTGCGCCAGTCCGGTGATGCGCACCTGATGCACGACGGAGATGCCGAAACGGGCTGGACGGACGTGCCGCCGCTCCCGGGCGCGTGGGTCACGGTGGATCTGGGCTCCGAACGCGAGGTCGGGGGAGTGACGCTCGCGATGGGCCGCGCCTTCTTCGACTTTCCACGCCGTCTGGCGATTGACGTGTCAGCCGATGGCAGTGCGTGGGCGCCCGTCTGGGAAGGGCCTGCCTTTGCGCCGACGTTCCTGGGCTTCGTGCGGACGCCGCGAAACGGTGCGATCGCGCTGCCTGTCGCCCCGGTGCGTGCCCGCCATGTCAGGCTCCGGCGGCTCGACGTGGCGTCGCCGGCGTGGCACGTGGCCGAAGTGTCAGTGCACGCGCCCGCTGGTCAGCCACTCGTGCGGTGACCCGGACAGCGTCGACCGCTCCCGGTCCCACTGCGGATACCGGGTGATGAACGCCCCAGCGTTGTGCACGCTGACACAGACGAGGAGCGCGGCCAGCACGCGGTAGGTTCCCGGTGTCGCCCGCCGGACCCGGCAGAGGACCGTGCCGCCCAGGACGGCCGCCGGCGGGAAGATGTGCAGCATGTAGCCCGCCTTCACGTCCAGGTTCGGATAGTGGAGGAGGAGCAGCAGATAGCCGCCGAGCGAGGCCGCGACCGTCAGGCCGAGCAGTGCGTCTCCGGCGCCGCGCGCGGCACGCCCGTCGGGTGCAGGACGCGGCACCGCCCGGTGCACCGCGGCCTGACAGACCGCCAGCAGACTCCAGGCGAAGCCGGACAGCATCAGCGCGGTGGGCAGCAACGCTGCGGCATTGACGCGCCCGAGATAGCCGTTGATGGTCTCGCGGTTCGACTGGGGAGGTGAGGCGGCGGCGGATTCGTCCACGGCGTCTGACTCGACGCGCGTGTTGCCGTACACGAGCCAGTAGCACCAGTAATCGCCCCACGTGTCGGCGTAGAACGTCGGCAGCAACGGCGGTGGCGCCAGGCTGGGTCTGACCGGGTCCCGGAGAAGCACGGTGGGCCGGAGTTCCGTGAGGAAGCCGGCGGGCTTCGCCGACAGCCACCCGGCCCCGGCCGCAGGCGTGTTGAACGCCGTCACGGAGCCGAAGCGCCAGAGCAGGGTGCCGTAGTACCAGCCCCCGGTGAGTCCCGCGACGAGCAGCACGGCGCCGGCGACGCGAAGGCGGGCCCGCCACGCAGGCGCCGCGGCGAACGGCAGCCACAGCGCGATGGCGGCCACGACGAAGACGCCCCACTGCTTCGCGAGCAGCAGGAGGCCCAGCAGCACGCCGAGCCGCAGCACGCGCGCGGCACCGGGCCGGTCCGAAGCGAAAGCGAGCGCGCGTTCCAGACAGACGACGGTCAGGCAGGCGACGAGCGCTTCCCCCCGGATCATCGCCATCGTGCGGTAGTACACCGGAAGTGTTCCGAGCAGGCCGAGGGCCGTCACCGGCAGCAGGGGCTCATCGGGCCGCAGGCGACGGCAGAGGCGGATCAGGGCCACCGTCAGCGCGAGCGAGTAGAACACCTGCAGGAACTGCGCGCCCTTCATCACGACGCCGAAGGGCAGGGCAGGAGCGGCGGCCGTGACGAGCGCCGGAATCACGTACGGGAGCGGCGCGGCGAAGTACTCCTCGCTGTCGGCGAGCGACGGGAAGCGACCCTCGGCCAGTGTGCGGATGTAGCGTTGGTGGCCCTCGGCGTCGTAGCCGACGCTGTAGTGATGCGCGACGGCGTTCGCGAGCACGAGCGTATTGACGGCGACGAAGGTGGCGATGAGTCCACGGGACCAGCGCGCGGTGGGCATCCGGCGGGCCTAGTCGGACGGCGGCTCGTCGAGGAGCATGCGGATCTGCTCGTGGTAGGCCGGCAGCGCGTCGTCCTCGAAGCCGACGATCGTGAAGCGGATGTAGCCGTCGCGGTCCACGAGCACGGAGGTCGGCAGCGCGCGGATCTTGAAGCTGGCCGACGTGCTGCCGCGCTGGTCCATCAGGATGCGGATGAGCGGTTCGCGGCCCTCGAAGTAGGCGTCCACCTTCGCGCGGGTCTCTCCGATGTTGACCGCCAGGACCTCGAAGCCCCGCTTCTGATATGCGCGGAGCATGTCGTCGTAGGCCGGCAGCGACACGCGGCACGGAATGCACCACGTCGCCCAGAAGTCCACGAGCACGACCCTTCCCTTGAAGGATTCCAGCCGGACGGCCTTGCCGTCCCGGTCGAGCAGGGCCATCGGCGGGGCGGGGCGCGCCGGTTCCTGCGCGGCAGCCGGGCCGGCCCACAGCAGGCAGGCGCCGAGCAGTATGGCGATCGCCGTCGCACGCCCCCGGGGACGGCAGGTCATGGCTGGCCGGCCGCGCCCGCGGCCAGCAGCGCCGGCCAGTCGGGGCTCGACTGGAGGTCCTCGAGAGACCGTGGCCACGGCGGATCCGCGGGCAGCGGGGCCAGCGGGAGATGCCACCAGCCGACGTCGCGCCAGGCGCCGAGTTTGTAGCCGACGCCCTTGTAGACCCCGACGAGCTGAAAGCCCATGGATTCGTGCAGGCCGACGCTGGCCGCGTTCGGCAGGGCGATCGCTGCGTAGGCGTTCAGAAGGCCCTGGGCCCGCAGGATGGCGAAGAGGGAGGTGTAGAGCGCCCGGCCGATGCCCCGGCCATGGTGGGCATCATCCACGTAGACGGACGTGTTGACGGACCAGCGGTAGCCGGCGCGGGGATGATGAGGGCCGGCGTAGGCGTAGCCGGCAACCGTCCCGGCCACTTCCATGACGATCCAGGGGTGCGTGGCGAGCGTCGTGCCGATGCGCCGCGCCATATCGTCGGGTCCGGGTGCGACCTCTTCGAACGAGGCCGCCGAGTGCTCCACGCCAGGCCGGTAGACGGCGGCCACGCGGGCGGCGTCCGCCGGGGTGGCGAGCCGGATCACTACCTCTTCTTCGGCCGCCTGGCGCGCTTCGGCGGATTGTCGAGTGTGTGCAGCAGGATCTCGGCCGCGACTTCCGCGCCGTTGGTTTCCGGCTTCTTCTTGATCTTCGGCTGTGCGAGCAGCTTGTCGAGGTGCGGCTCCCACTTGCCGGAGAAGAGCGTCTCGTGGTCGATCGACGCCTGGCGCATCAGCTTCGGGATCTCGCGGACGAGGACGTCATACTCCGGGAAGTGGCCGCGCGGCGTGTGCAGCAGCGCCGTGTCGTTCGCGATGCACTCCGAGATGATGCCGTAGCCGGGCTTGCTGACCACGGCCTCGGCGGTGGCTACCAGATCCTCATAACGCACACCGGCGTCGTAGATCGCCTGCTCGTCGAGCGTGATGAACGAGCCCTTGCGCTCCTCGATTTCCTTGCGGCGGCCGAGCGGCACATTGGCCGTCGTGACGTAGGTGTACTTCTTCGACTTGCCCAGCGCGTCCACGTCGAGCGACGGCAGGCCGTACGCGCCGAACGAGAGCAGCACGATCGGCTTGCTGGCCGGCAGCTTCAGCGCCTTGCAGACTTCCTTCGGCGTCTTCGTGGCATGCCGCGCAATGAAGGGGATGTCCCTGACCGTGCCGATGTGCTGGAAACCACCCCACATCGGGAGCCGGAGCGCCATGTACGTCTTCGCGTAGGCCTGGCGGACGGACGGCAGGAGGTTCGGCGCGAGGCGCGTGCGCGGGTAGTCGCTGTAGATCCAGTCCCACGTGAAGTTGCCGATCGCGACGGTCGGAATGCCCGCGGCGGCGCCGACGGAACTGGCCAGCGGCGGGATGTCGCCGACGACGAGGCCGGCGTCCATCTCACGCAGCGTGCGCGTCTCGCTCGCGGCGCGCGAGACCATGTCCGCGTGGAAGGCCGAGGCGCGGCGCACGCTGTCCGCCTCGTCGAGCGTCAGGCTGTCGATCTGGACGATGCCGGTGTCCGCTTCGAGGTGGCTGTAGCTGATCCGGCCCTTCACGGACGCGTCGAACAGCCAGCGGGGCGCAGCCGTCCGGACGCCGATCCGGGTCTCGGGCCGCTTCGCGAAAATGGCGTTGATGACCTCGATCATGCGGGCGGCGTGGCCGAACCCGTGACCGGAGATATAGAAGACGATGGCTGAGGACAAGACGGTACAGTCTATCAGCTAAGATGCGTCCGTGGACGAGCGCCAGTTCTTTACGGAGAAGCCCGAAACCCGGCCTGGCCGGTTCCAGTGCACCCGCTGCCGGCGGACGAGCGAATTCCAGGTCCGCTGGATTCGCCGGACGCGCAAGAACCAGCCTCCGGGCGGCGCGGACGAGCGCGCCCGGGCGATGTTCAACAAGGTCAAGGACCACCTGGTCCGCGTCGACGA
>CAYNUO010000056.1:13432-20733 GCA_964400405.1 uncultured Bifidobacteriaceae bacterium
GCCAGTTCGAGCACATCGATCGCGCGGGCGCCGGCGATGGTCAGGAATACGCCGAGCGCCTGCACGATGCGGCCGTCCCACGCCGCGGCGCCGTTGACCTTCCACCAGACGCCGAGCACGGGTTCCCACCGCCAGCACACGAAAAGGAAGAGGAGGCTGGCCAGCCAGACGTAGGCGGAGCGCTCGGCGGCCGGGCCGGTGAGGCGGCGGACCCGCTCGCGGATACCGAGCCTCGCGAAGATGGAATGGTGGAGCGCGAAGGCGGAGAACAGCGCGGCGTTGTGCATCGCGGCGGGCCAGAGCCGCGCCTCGAGCGGGTACATCGCCCAGCGCACGGTGAAACTCCAGCCGCACCAGCCGAGCGCCGCGAGAAAGAGTGCGGCACCGGACCATGCAAATACCCGGGCCCCGGCAGAAGGTCGCATGGCGGTCCGTATTATAGTGACGCTCCCCATGGCGCCCCCACGCGTCGTCATCAGCGGCATCGGCGCCGTGTCGGCTTTTGGTGTGGGCCGCGAGCGCTTCTGGCAGGCCGTCAGCGCCGGCGTGAGCGGCACGAAGGCCATCACGCAGTTCGACGTCTCCACCTATCCCTCTCAGGTTGCCGCGTGGGTGCCGCCGATCACGGCGGACGACGCACCGGCGCTCGACGGCGACGCGGACCTGGCGCAACGCGCGGACCCGCGCCGCTACTCGCGCGCCGCGCTCTTCGGCGTCGTGGCCGGCCGGGAAGCGTGGCGCGACGCTGGCCTGCGTGCAGGAGAGCCCAACGCGGGTGTGATCATCGGCAGCGGCGGTGGCGGCATCGACGTCGGCGAGAGCCAGTATCGCGACTTCTTCCTCGAAGGGGGCAAGCACGTCACGCCCTACGCGATTGCCACAGGCATCTGCGGCATGGTGTCGAGTGAGGTGTCGATCTCGCTCGGCCTGCGCGGCATCAGCCACGTGCTGTCGTGCGGCTGCACGAGCTCGACCGATGCCACCGGGTACGCGCTGAACCTGATTCGGTCGGGCGAGTACGACGTGCTGCTCACGGGCGGGACCGACGGGTGCGTGCTGCCGGGGATGATCTTCGGCTTCTCGCGCATGCGTGCCGTGTCGACGCACTTCAACGACCGGCCCGAGGCCGCATCGCGCCCGTTTGACAGGAACCGTGACGGCTTCGTCCTCGGCGAGGGGGCGTGGATGTACGTGCTGGAGCGCGAGGACCGCGCACGAGCCCGGGGCGTGCGGCCGTATGCCGTGGTCGAAAGCTATGCCTCGACCTGCGACGCCTACCACCGCGTGCAGCTTGAACCGGATGGCGTCGAGATCATCCGCTGCATGACGACGGCGCTGGACCGTTCGGGCCGCGCGCGCGAGGAGATCGGCTACGTCAACTACCACGGCACGTCCACGCAGCTGAACGATGCGGTCGAGTCGCGGTCGGTGCGGAAGGTGTTCGGCGCGCTGGCCGACGGCGTTCCGGGGTCGTCGACCAAGTCGATGATCGGCCACCCGCAGGGTGCGAGCGGTGCGGCCGGCATCGTCAGCACGGCGCTGGCGCTCTCGCGGGGCGTGCTGCCGCCGACCATCAACCTCGACACGCCTGACCCGGCGTGCGACATGGACTTCATCCCCAACCAGGCGCGGACCGCGCAGATCGACGCGGCACTGTGCAACTGCCTGGGCTTCGGCTCCAAGAACAGCGCGATCGTCCTGGGGCGGGCGTAGACCTGGAACCGTGACACCGCGGGCGCTTGTCGTGGGTGGAGGTCCGGCCGGCAGCCTGACCGCGCTGCTGCTCGCGCGCGCCGGTGTGCGCGTGCGGCTCGTCGACCGGGCGGCCTTTCCGCGCGACAAGCTGTGCGGTGACACCGTGAACCCCGGTGCCTGGGCCATGCTCGATGCGCTCGGCGTGGCCGGGCCGATCGCGCGGGTGGCAAAGCCGATCCGCGGCATGGTGGTGACCGGAGCCGGCCGCGCGCGCGTGGAGGGCACCTACGGGACCGGCCTCGCCGGGGTGGCACTGCGGCGCCGGGTACTCGACGAACTGCTGCTGCATGCGGCCGCTGATGCGGGCGTGACGGTTGAGACCGGTGTGCGCGTCGACGCGCCGGTCGTCGAGGATGGCCGGGTGCGGGGTGTGCGAGGTGCCGGGCCAGGCGGGCGCCGCGGCTACGACGCCGATCTCGTCGTGGCGGCCGACGGCCGTCACTCGCGGCTGGCCTTCGGGTTGGGGCTGTCGCGCTTCGCGACGCGTCCGCAGCGGTGGGCGTACGGGGCCATCTATGCCGATGTGGCCGGTCTCGGCGACTGCGGCGAGATGCATATTCGGGAGGACGGCTACGTGGGCATCGCGCCGCTGCCCGATGGCACGGCCAACGTCTGCGCGGTCCGCGAATGGCGGCGCACCGGTGCGCCGCTCAGCGGCGACGTGCTGGCGCAGGCGGTCGCGGCGGACGCCGCGTTGATGGTCCGTTTCGCGTCCGCACGGCGTGTGGACCGCGTGACGATTCTCGGGCCGCTGGCCGTGGACTCGCGCGCAGCCGGTGTGCCCGGGCTGCTGCTGGCGGGTGATGCGGCGGGCTTCGTGGATCCGATGACGGGTGACGGCATGCGCTTCGCCATCCGGGGCGCCGAGCTGGCGGCGGAGGCGGCGTTGCGGGAGCTGGCCACCGGACAACCGGCGTGGACCTGGCTGACGGCCGAGCGTCAGCGGGAGTTCGGCGCGAAGTGGCGGCTCAACCGCGCGCTCCGCGGACTGGTGGCGTGGCCCGCAGGCGTGCGCGTGATGTCGGCGCTGGCGGCGGGCTGGAGTGCGCCGCTGGCGCCGCTGATCCCGCTGGCCGGAGACGTGCCGCTGGCACGGCGCGTCGCGGCGGCCCGGATGGCGGGAGTGCGCGGATGACATCAATCCTGGTGGCGCTTGCGGTTGCGGTCGCGCTGATGCTCGCGGAGGCCCGGCGGTCCCGCGCCAACGAGCAGGTGCTGCGCGCGGCCGGCGCCGTGGAACCGGCCGACGATGTCTACAACCTGATGCAGTGGTCGTATCCCGCCGCGTTCGTCGTGATGGCCGTCTCCGGCATGGTGGCCGAGTCGCGACCGCTCGACGTGGTCGGGCTTGCCATCTTCGTGGCGAGCAAGGCGCTCAAGTACTGGGCCATCGCCACGCTCGGGTCCCGATGGTCGTTCCGCGTGCTGGTGCCACCCGGCTCGACCCGCATCGTGGCCGGGCCGTACCAGTGGTTCCGGCATCCCAACTACGTGGCGGTGGCTGCGGAGCTGGGAGGATTCGCAATCATGGTCCACGCTGGCTGGATGGGCACGCTCATCACGATCTGGTTCGTGCTGCTGATGTGGCGGCGCGTGCAGATCGAAGAGCGCGCGCTGACGCGCTGACCCGGTTGGTATACTCCGCGCAGCCATGCGGCGCGTGGGTCCTGCTCACAGACATCGAATCGTCACTGCGCTCGCGTTGGCGTGGCTCCTGCTGACGCCAGGCGTCGCGCGCGCGCAGAGCGCGCCCGACCCCGTGCTTGCGGCGGCCCGTACCGACATCGCGCGTGGGCGTTACGCCGAGGCCATGAAGGCGCTGGCCGGTCCCGCGGAACGCGACCCCGGTGGCGACGCGGCCCTCGAGCTGGGCCTGCTCCAGCACTACCTGGGCCGCCGCGAAGCCGACGGCACGCTGAGGGCAGTCGTCGCACGCAACAGTGACGGCACGTCCCCCGCCCGGTTACTGCGCGCCGGCCGTGCCGCCCGCGCGCTCGGCCGGTTCGAGGAAGCAAACGGCCTGTTCCGGGACGCCAACCAGCTCGCGCCCGCCGACGTGGGCGTGAACACGGCCTGGGGTGAGCTCTTTGAGGAGAAGTACAGCCAGGCCGAGGCCGCGAAGTCGTTCAAGGCGGCGCTGACCGCTGACGCGACGCACGTGCCCGCGCAGCTCGGCATGGCGCGTGTGCTCGCGGACACGAATCCGCCCGAAGCGAGGAAGGCCGCGGACGCCATCCTGGCCGGGGACCCGTCCAACGTCGGCGCGCTGCTGCTCGTCGCCGAACTGGAGCTGGGCGATGCGAAGCGTGCGGAAGCGCGGGCCGCCATCGGCAAGGCGCTGGCCGCGAATCCGAACAGCCTCGATGCGAGGGCGCTCGACGCCGCGTTGCTCTACGTGGACGACCGCACGGCCGAGTTCGAGAAGGCCGTCGCAGCGGCGCTCGCCCTTAATCCGCGCTATGCCGACATCTATCGCATCGCGGGTGAGCACGCCGCCCGCGCCTATCGCTTCGAGGAGGCCGTCGCGCTGACGCGCCGGGCGCTCGCGCTGGACGCGAAGTCGTCCCGGGCGTTGGCGATGCTGGGCATGCATCTGCTGCGCACCGGAGACGAAGCCGGCGCCCGGACGGCGCTCGACGCGGCGTTCAAGCTGGATCCCTACGACGTCGTCACGTTCAATTCGCTGGCGCTCCTCGACACGCTGGACAAGTTCATCACCGTGACCGACGGCGACCTGGTCTTCCGCTTCCACGCGGACGAGGTTGCCGTCATGCGCGAGCACGCGCTGCCACTGGCGAAGGAAGCCCTGGCCGCGTTGTCGGGCACGTGGCAGTTCACGCCGAAGGGGCCGCTGCTCATCGAGATGTTCCCGAAGCATGACGACTTCGCCGTGCGGACCATTGGCCTGCCCGGCTTCATCGGCGCGCTGGGCGCGTGCTTCGGCCAGGTCGTGACGCTGGACTCGCCGAGGGCCAGACCCCCGGGCGAGTTCAACTGGGGCGCCACGCTCTGGCACGAACTGGCGCACGTGATCACGGTGCAGCTCTCCGGACAGCGCGTGCCCCGCTGGCTGACCGAAGGGATCTCCGTGTTCGAAGAGAAGCGTGCCCGCCGCGAGTGGGGCCGCGAGCAGGAGCTGGAGTTCGCGCACGCGCTGGACCACGACGGCGTGATGACGCTGAAGAATCTCAACGCCGGCTTCAGCGACCCCAAGACGATCTCGATGGCCTACTTCCAGGCCTCGCAGGTCGTGGCGCACATCCACGAGGCCTACGGTCAGCCGAAGCTGCGGGCGCTGGTCGAGGCGTACGCGAAGGGCGTCGACACCGACGGCGCGCTGAAGGTGGCCCTCGGCATCACGATGGACGACCTCCAGAAGGGATTTGACGCGTACGTCGCGAAGGAGTTTGGCGCGCTCCGTGCGGCGATGAAGTCGCCCGAGTCGCTGGCCAAGACGACCACGCTCGATGGCCTGAAGGCTCTCGCCGAGCAGAACCCGGGCAGCTTCCCCGTGCTGATGCGCCTTGGCGACGCCTACGAGAAAGCCGGTGACACCACGTCCGCGATGGCGATCTACGAGCGCGCGGCGAAGCTGGCGCCGTCGGCTACGGGGAAGGAGAGCCCCAACGTGAAGGTGGGGAAGCTCGCCGTGGCGGCGAAGCAGCCGGACCGCGCGCTTGCCGCGCTGGACACCCTCGCGCAGGTCGACGCCAACGACATCGAGTCCGCGCGCACGAGGGCAGGGCTGGTCGCCACGAAGGGCGACGCGCAGCGCACGACGGCCGCGTTCGGGAGGGTTGCGAGCATCGACCCGTTCGACCTCGACGCGCAGCTGTCACTGGGCAAGGCGGCGCTCGCCAGCGGGGAGGCCGCCACGGCCATCCGCGCCTTCCGCTCGGTGCTTGCGGGCGGGACCGTGGACAAGGCCGCGGCGCGGACGCTGCTGGCCGAGTCCTACGCCGCGAACGGCCAGAAGGTCGAGGCGAAGAAAGAAGTGCTGGCGGCCCTCGAACTGGCCCCGCAGTACGAACGCGCCCAGGACCTGCTGCTCAAGCTCGCGCAGCCCTGACCCGGCGCATCACTTCATCGCCGAATACTCGGTCGGTTGCATCCACAGCCGGTCGAGCCTGGTCCAGAGCCTCCCGTCCTTCTCGGTCTCCTCGACGAGCGCCTTCCACGCCGGATCCTCGCCGAACCGCTGCCAGGTCCTGTCGGCCTCGGCTCGGCTGGGCCACTCCATCAGGAACACGAGCGTGTTCGCGGAGTGCGGGGCATCCGTCGGGATCCAGACCCCGACCGTCTGCATCCCGTGTTTCTTGAAGATCGTCAGCGTGCGATCACGAAAGCGGTCGGAGAGCGTCTGCAGCTTGCCTTCGGCCGTCGTGTAGGTGCGCAGTTCGAAGACGTGGCCGTTTCCCTGGGCCCGCGCCCCGGCGCCAACGCCCGCGTACACGCCCAGGGTGAACGCCGTCACGACCAGACCCGTCACGATGCCGTACTTCATTGTCATCGCAGCTTCCTCACGTGCGGGCGTGTGCCGCTGTCACCGTGCCGGAACCGGCCCGCCGGGTCGCTGGTACGGATTGCCTTTCTCGGTGAACGGAAACCACATCTTGGTCTTGATGCCCCAACGACCGTCAGGGCCCTTGACGTAGAAGTCGATGTACGCGCCGCTGTCGTCCGTCAGCAACGGCTGCTTGCCCGGATCCTTCTCCGTAATCAGCAGGTGCGAGAGCCCTTTTGCCCCTTCCGCCGTGGGTTCGATCAGCGTGTCCGTGATGAAGTGCTGTCTGATGCATCCCGGCGTCTTCGACACGCGGCAACCGGGGAGCTTCGTGTACGGCATTTCCGGAATGGCCGGCGTTTTCGGGATCACGTGGTCGAGGGGCCGCTGCACGGCGCGACAGTCCGACGCACTGCCCTCACAGCCGCCGAGACCGGCAGGCTGCACCAGCACGCCGCCCGGTGCGAACGCACGCATCCTGATGTTGGCGTCTCCGGTGTCGGAGCCGTGGATCCAGTAGCTGTTCAGCTGCTGGATCTCGGCGTAGTCCAGCGCTGTCAGCGCAGGACCGCCCGCCTGGGCCTGAAGGACCGCGGGGAGCAGCAACATTCCGCTGAAGGTGTACGCGATCGTCCTGGTTCGCACGGGGTCACTCCGTTGGGCCGCTATCCGCCTTCATATGCAGCCGGCGCCGGAGTGTAGCTGACTGGAGCCGGTCAGCAAAGGGGGACGGCTACGACGGTGTGTCCCACCACTCGACCCGCTGGCGCTCCGGCCGGCGGAACGCAAACACGCCGGCGAGGCCGGCGGCGAAGCCGGCCACGTGCGCCCAGAAGGCGACACCTCCGGCCATCTGCGCTTCGCCCGAGAGCGTCAGCGTGCCGAGCCCGTTGACGAACTGCATCAGGAACCAGATGCCGAGGAAGAACACGGCCGGTATCTCGACGACCTGAAAGATGATGATGAACGGCAGGAGCGTCACGATCCGCGACCGCGGATAGAGGACGAAGTAGGCGCCCATCACGCCGGCGATCGCGCCGCT
>CAYNUO010000057.1:0-1076 GCA_964400405.1 uncultured Bifidobacteriaceae bacterium
CTGCGCTCGGTTGTCGGTTCGTGACGGCTTCCGTCACCGCGCACCGACCTTCGGTCGGCGCGACGGTGGGCAAATCCCTGCGTTCACGCCTTCCGGTTTCGCGCGGCTCGGTGCGCACACCGCGACCGGCACCGAATCCCGGCGTCTACTTCACCCTCGCCTTCTCGCCGCGCTCGCCTCTCTATCCTTCGCTTCGCTCGGATTTCTGGATGCGCTGCAGCCGCTTTCGCGGGTTAGCGAAACGCGGCGAGGACGTCCGGCGGTACGGTGCAACTGATCGTGTTTGTCTTGCCGACGATCTCGATGGTCAGCTCGGCGGTCGGGGCGAATGGAGCGTAACCGTAGGTGAACGACCCGCCACCCGGTTCCAGCAACCTCGACATCGGCGGGATTGCCTTGCCCCCGCGTTTCAGCACGAGGTTGGTGAAGACATTCTTCGAGCCCTTCACCGGCGTGACGCCGATGGTCACGTTCGTGCGCTGCGCCGCGGGATAACTGGGCTGGGGCGCCGGCTGCTTCCGCCGCACCGCGCTCCAGACCTGATGCGCGACCATCTTGTACGGCGTGAAGAAGGCGAGCGCGAAGTCGTCGTTCTTGCAGACTGCCGTGTCCCAGAAGACGCACGCGGGATCGGCCCCGCCCTGCTTCCCGCAGTCGATCGCGTTGTAGTAGCTCTCCGGGCTGATGGCCGTGATGCCCTTCGTCCACTCAGGCGTCGCGCCCGGACGAGCGGAAGCGGTGATCTGGGCTGACGCGGCCGAGGGTGCCAGTGCACAGAGCGCGGTGGCTGTCAGCAACACCGCGCGGCCGAAGGCAGAAGCGAGGGCGAAAAGTCGGACCATGGCCGCGCAGTATACCCAAGCCCCGCGCAGTGCTCACGCGTTCTGCGGAGAGCGTCAGTTGGCGGTGGTGGGTGGCGGCGCTGTGATGAACGCGTCGGCGCGGATGTCAGACAGCCGTGCGCCCGCGAGGAAGGCCTTCCGTTTCATCTTCTGCACCAGTACCGGGTCACCGCAGAGGAAGACCTTGTGCCCGTTCAGGCTGGGGAACCGCGCGAAGAGCACGTCATCGAGCGC
>CAYNUO010000057.1:1176-4005 GCA_964400405.1 uncultured Bifidobacteriaceae bacterium
GAGGCGAGCCACTGGCTCATCTGCCCGCGCGGAAGCACGCGGACGTGGAGCTCCAGCGCTGCCCCGCCAGGGAGATTCGCGATCGAGTAGCTGCGGGCGAGGCCGTCATCCCTGAGCACCGTCACGTACTGACCCGCGCGGTACGGGAAGGCCGCGTCAGGTGTGACCCGGACGCGCACGACGTCGCCCGCGAGCGCGTCGACATCGGTGATGGTGGCGGCCACGGTCAGCCCCGCGGCGGCGTCAGTCGAGATCGCAAGGTCATCGACCGGATGGGCCATGCAGGCAAGCAGGAAACCCTGCTGCGCGAGCGACGAGCGCAACCCGACCTGTGCTCCGGCCGGCGGCGAACCGGAGGTCGCCTTCACGAGACACGACTGGCACGCCCCCGCCCGGCATGAATGGGGCAGGGGAATGCCGGCGCGCAGGAGTGCGTCGAGGAGTGTCTCGCCCGTCTCAACCGGAACGGCCCGACCGTCGCACTCGATGCGCGCCATGGCGTGCTAGGCCTTGGAGCGGCTCAGAACGTCGTCGCGGACGGAGTTCGCGAGCGCCGCGACCTGGGCGATCTGCGCGTCGTTCGCGCCAAGTTCCTTCAGGACGCCACCAAGATGCTCGATGACGACGTCCACGTGCGAGTCGTTGAGCCCTTTCGACACGAGCGGCGCGTGGGCCGTCCGCATGTCCTTACCGGTGTAGTTGTTCGGTCCGCCCAGCACCATGGTCAGGAATGCCTTCTGCTTGGCGGCCTGCCGATCCATGTCCACGCTGTCGAAGAAGCGCGCCACCCGGTCGTCCGCCAGCATGCGCCGATAGAAGATGTCGACGGCCTTGTCCACCGCCGCCGCGCCACCGAGTTCGTCATACAGAGCCATCGTCCGTCCTCCACAAGAAGTGAGACGTGAAATCTAGCACTTAGAATACCTGTATTACAACCGTCGCGTCGCCCGGGTACCATGCAGGCATGGCACAGCCTGTTCCCGAACCCGTCGATCCGGCGCGCGTCCGTGAGTACGCGCAGGTCATCGTCGACGCGGACAAGTTCCCCGTTCTGGCGACCGTCGACCCCTCCGGCCAGCCGCGGCTGCGGCCGGTCTCGCCCGTCCGGACCGACGGCCTGACCGTCTACGTCGCCAATCTGAAGCGGTACGGCAAGACGGCCGATATCGCGGCGAATCCGCGAGTCGAGCTCTGTTACGTGAACAAGGCGCACGACCAGGTGCGGTTGACCGGGGTCGCCGAGGTCGTGACGGACCAGGCGCTGCTGCAGGACATCTGGAACGAGAACCCGCTCCTGAAGCACTACCTCGGGACGCCGGACAATCCGGAGTTGCTGATCTACCGTGTGCGGCCCGTCCAGGTCCGTTTCATGCGGGAGTGGGCGCTCGAGTACTTCGACGTCCCGCTGACGTAGGCGCGACCGGCGCGCCGTCCGGCCACGCGTCAGTCGACGCCGAAGGCCAGCAGTACGTTCCCGGGGCCGTTGCCGCCGATGGCGGAATAGCCCGAGTTCATGAAGAACATGCCGCCGGCCACCACCGGGCCAGGGCCGTTCAGAGCGCCGCCGCGCGCCTTCAATCCGTTGACGGTCGAGTACTCCCGCGCGGAGCTGTACTGCCACAGAATCCGGCCGTCCTCCGCGGAGTAGGCCCGCATCACGCCGTCCAGCGTGCCCGCGAACACCACGCCGGGGATCGCGGTGACGGCAGCTGGCTGAGCCGGCTGACACGGGACGTCCGCCAGACACGCCGGCCGCGTGCTCCACACCTTCTCGCCGGTTTCGAGCTTCACGGCCGTGAGGCCCCCGGCATCCTGCCCGGCGAACTGGTCGGCCGTCGCGAAGAACGCGTACCGCTCGTCGGCTGCCGGCCCGAACTGCACGCCGCCGCTGGCGCTGCCTTTTCCGACGCGCTGCTGCCACAGGATGGCGCCCTGGTTGTCCGGGTCGAAGCCCCACGCGATGCCGGACTTCTGCCCCGCGGTCAGGATCTCCCTCCCGTTCGGCAGACGCCTGAGGATCGGGTTGCTGCCGAAGTCGTGATCCGGGCCCAGTGTTTCCGGGCAGGTCTCGGATCTGGTCGGGACCGGCTTGCCCGGGCAGCCGACCAGCCACACGTCGGCCGCGGTGACCTGCTTCGCCCACCTGCGCTTGCCGGTCCTCAGATCGAACGCGACGATGGCGTCGCTGCTGCCCTCGGCGGGCTCGCTGTAGGCGTCACCCGTCGCCACGTAGAGAACCCCGCGCCTGCGGTCGATCGTCGGCGCGGACCACACGGCCGCACCCGACGGTCCGTACAGCTGCGTGCCGGCGGATGTCCTGCGCGTCGGCTTCGGTTCGACGGGAATCGTGTAGCCCTTCCAGAGCTGCTTGCCGGTCGCACCGTCGAACGCGGTGACGCTGCCGCGGAACGTGCAGCAGGCGTATGACGGATGCCCTCCGGCCGCTTCTTCGAGCGACGACATCGGCACGTAGAGACGCCCCTCGTGCAGGGTCGGCGCGCCGGTGATGCGCGCGAAAGCATGGGCGTCCGCCTTGTGCGTCCAGAGCAGCTCGCCGGTCGATGCATCCACCGCGTAGACGTTCGCGAGGATGTCGCCGAAGTAGACCGCCTGCCGCGCCGAGCGCCCCTTGCCGATGGCGCCGACGCTGATCGCCGTCCGCACGCCACCCCTGGCCTGGAAGGACCAGTGGACGCAGCCGGACTTCGCGTCGAGCGCGTAGACCCAACCGCCGTCGGATCCCGCGTAGACGCGACCACCGACGACTGCCGGCTGGCCGTACGCCGAGGCCGCGCCGGGGAAGCCGAACGCCCACTTGAGCGTCAGGCC
>CAYNUO010000057.1:4105-20227 GCA_964400405.1 uncultured Bifidobacteriaceae bacterium
ATCGCGGCGGCCTATAGTACTGCCGTGACCTCCGTCGCAACCCCCCGTCCCGCAACCACCGTCGTCGTGCTCCGGCCGTCGGCCTCGCGCTTTGATGTCTGCCTCGTGCGCCGTCACGACGAAGTTGCATTCATGGGTGGCGCCCATGTGTTTCCCGGCGGACGGCTGGACGACGGCGACCGGCTCACCGATGCCTCGCCGGTGTGCGACGGGCTGGACACTGCCGCGGGACAGATTCACGACCTCGCGCCGGATCAGGGCGTGGCGCATCACGTCGGGGCGATCCGGGAGCTCTTCGAGGAAGCGGGACTCCTGCTCGCGCGGCCCGTCTCGGGCACGGCACCGTCCCCGGCCGAACTGGCCGCCCAGCGGACCGCGCTGATGAACGGCGCGACATCCATCGGCCCGATCGCGCGCGCGCTCGACGTCCGGCTCTCGTGTCAGGCGCTCACCTACTTCGCCAACTGGCAGACACCGGAGAGCGAAGCGAAGCGTTACGACGTCCGCTTCTTCCTGGCTCGCGCGCCGGAAAATCAGGCTGCGTCCCACGACGGCCACGAAACGACGGAGAGCCTGTGGATCGACCCGGCCGACGCCACGGCGCGCTGCCGGAAGGGGGAGCTGCTGCTGGCGCCGCCGACATGGACGACGCTCCGCTGGCTGGACCGGTTCGCGACGGTTGACGAGGCGCTGGCCTGGGCGCGCGCCCAGCGGCCGAGCCGCGTGCAGCCGCGGCTGTTCGAGGTGGAGGGGCAGCGGATGCTGGCGCTCCCGGGAGACACGGTGTTCCCGCCGGTCGACGGGTTCGACACGCCGCGGGAAACCCGCTTTCACTTCAGCGACGGGCGCTGGCGCCCGGTCGTCGCGGGCTGAGATCTATCGCGGATGGCCGGGCGGGCCGCCTGGCCGCCCGGGAACGGTTGCTGCGCCGGGGGGCGCCGGTGGCGCGACGATGCGCAACGGGCGCCCGCGCCCCGCGCGCGTGATCGTGCGCATGACCACATCCGCCATCATGTCGATGAAGACCGGGTCCGCGTTCGCCGCTTCCGCGCGCGCCATCTCGATGCCGAGCCCGCGGCATACCGTGGCCGCCTCTTCGTCCAGATCCCAGAGCACTTCGATGTGGTCGCAGACGAAGCCGATCGGCGAGATCACCGCCGCCCGGAGCCCCTTCGCGTGCTCACCACGCAGGTAGTCGCAGATGTCCGGCTCCAGCCACGGATCCTCCGGACGCCCGCTGCGGCTCTGATAAACCACCGCCCAGTCGCGCATGCCAGCACGCTCGGCGACGAGCGCCGCCCCAGCCCTGAGCTGCGTCTCGTACCGGGACTTCGCTGCCATCGACGCAGGGATGCTGTGCGCCGTGAAGATGAGTCGCGCCGTGCTCCGGCTCTCGGGCGAGAGCCGGGCGAGCGCCGCCCGCACGTGGAGCGCGTTGGCTTCGATGAAGAGCTCGTGGTCGAACCAGCTGTCCGCGTACGTCACCTGGACGTCGGGGCGGTCTTCTTCGCGCAGCACCGCCCGCGCGGCCTCGACGTTCTCCCGGTACTGCTGGCAGCTTGAATACGAGTGCTGGGCCGCCGCGATGAAGCCGACCACGTGCCGCACGCCGGCTGCCGACATCGCCCGGAACGTGTCCGCCAGCAGCGGATGCCAGTTGCGCATGCCCACGTAGACCGGAAGCGGCGCGCCGGCCGCGGCCAGCCGATCGCGCAGGCCATCCGCCTGCCGCTGGGTCAGTTCGGTGATCGGCGACACGCCGCCGAAGTGCTCGTAGTGCTTCGCCACCGCCTCGACGCGATCGGGCGCTACACGCCGGCCACGGAGCACGTTGGCGAGAAACGGGCGGATGTCGTCTGGCCCCTGTGGTCCGCCAAAGGAGACGATCAGGGTCGCGTCGAAGCGCATCTTGTCTGGGGAATCTGGCGGTGAGGCAGGGATTCGAACCCTGGGTACAGGTTTAAGCCCGTACAACGGTTTAGCAAACCGCCGCTTTCGGCCACTCAGCCACCTCACCGTGAGGACTCTCAAGCATTCCAGGGATTCTTCGACCCGGTTCCAGCCAGCACCCCCCCGAGTGTCACGGAAAGTGTCTAACCGACCCCGGCCCGCTCTATCCCGTCGCGTCCAGGAGACTCACGTCATTGTAGCGCCCAAATGCACTCTGGCGTGATCCGATCCAGTGGACGGGCTTCTTACGCTACGTGAGTCACGGTGCGGCGCTCAAGGGCGGCCGGGCCATATGGCCGAGGAGCGAGAGGCCGAAGGACGTGGCATGATCGGCTCTCGATCGAGTAACGACGGCAGCCTGCCTTGGTTCGTTACACTGCGACGCATCTGTGAACACGCGGGCGACACCTTTTCGGTGTGCCCTGGGTCCTTGAGAGGCAGACATCGATGAAACCGATGCGGCGCCCGCGCACCTTGGGCATCGTCGGAGTCGGAACCATCCTGTGCGCGGGGATGGTTGTCGCGACTACCCAGGCGCCACACCGGACTGCGCGGCCGCAAACACGGTCGATCAGCGGACGGGTCGCCAGCGGCCTCCTCTCCGGCAGAGCAGGCGATCTCTCAGCGTCCGGCCACCCGGTCGGGAAGGCGACGGTCCATCTGGTGCCGGTTTCGGCCGTCGACGTGACGACGCCGATCACCGCCAGCGCGATCTACGCACCCCCGTATCCCGCGGAGGCGGTCGACGAACCGCTGGAGGATGCCATTCGGCTCCGGGGGGGCAGCTTCCCGACCGCTACCACCGATGCGCAGGGGCGCTTCAGCATTGCTGACGTGCCGGAGGGCCGGTTCTTCGTCCATGTCACGCCGGAGGGCCAGGATTCGGAACACCTCCCCGGCGGAGACCAGAGCCGCCGCAGCCTGACGGCGCAGGAGCTACGGCGGCGGCCCATCACGATCAAGCTGTCCAGCCGGCCGTCGGCCACGGCGACATACACCGGTAGCTCTCGGTGTCTCACCTGTCACCAGGACCAGAAGCATTGGGCGCGGACGGCACACAAACTGGGCTGGACCGTCCCTGATGCTCCCGGGCGCATGCAGGACTTCTCGCGGCACCCGCAGTTCTTTGCCGCGCTCGAGTCCTTCCCGGAAGTCGAGGCCTTCACCCGCGGCACCCACTTCGAACTCGGAGACTACGACGCGTCGCGCGGTGACGACAAGTTCAAGCTCCGTGCGGCCGGCGATGGCCGTCTGCCCATGGAGGGCGTCTACGCGGACGTCTACCTGTGGCGCCGCCCAGCGGACAAGAAGTACGTCATTACGCTCGTGAACAGGCTGAATCCGCAGGATCCCAACAGCCCCGCTCACCTCGAGATCAAACTGTTGTACGGCGGCGCCGTACATGACCAGCGCTACATCGTGTCGGTGCCACCAGGGCTGGCCGCCCGACAAGGTTGGTACACCCTGCTTCGCTACAACATGACCGGGCGCGACACACGCCTCAGTCGTGAGCGGCGCGTGTGGCAGGACTACAAGTTCTGGATGTGGTGGGCAGCGGGAACCGACGGCCGGTACGGCACGAACGACGACGTCGTGGCGGCGCCCCCGGTCAACAACAACGCCGTGCAGACCATGTGCGCCGGGTGTCACCTCACCGGATGGGAGCGCTACCGCGACACGGCCAGTGGTGAGTTCCTGGTGCGCGCGGTCGATGACCCGGCGGGGGAGATGAACATCGACGACGATCCGGCGCCCGACGAGATCAACGTCGGTTGCGAAAGCTGCCACGGCCCCGGATCGGAGCATGTCGCCAACGGCGGCCGCGCGCGCTTCATCGTCAATCCGAAGTACCTGTCCGCGGAGCGGTCGAGCGTCGTCTGCGGTCGCTGCCACGACCGCCGGCAGGGGTTCGGCGGCCCCGTGAACGGCTACACCCAGGCGATCAGCCAGGCCGGCGAATTGGCACGGCCGGGCATCAGCAGGCGTGAACTGATCACGACGTTCACCGATCCCGTGAAGAAGGGGCCGACCATGCGTGGGCCCGGACGCGAGGACAACATCTGGACCGACGATGTCCACTCCAACAAGCCACATCAGCAGTACGCCGACTTCCTGAAGTCGAAGATGTACCGGAACCAGCAGCAGCTCGTGACCTGTTCGGATTGCCACGACATGCACGGCAAGACGCCCTATCGCCGCTGGCTGGTGCACGATCCCGACAAGCCGGCGTCGCCGCTGTGCCAGCGCTGCCACCAGGTCGACGAACCTGTCCACATGGAAGCGAAGCTCAACGCCAGGATGAAAGGCTCGAACACGCGCTGCATTGACTGTCACATGCCGGGCACGGCGAATACCGGTGGCACCGCCGGTGACTTCGGGCGACTGCTGAAGGTGCCCCCCTACGCGCACGCCCTGGAGGAAGAGAACAATGCGTATTGGGAGGGGGGATTGAAGTCGCACGTCTTCGACGTGCCGTTGAAGACGAATGTGGCCGTCAGGGGCGTTGCGCCTGGTCGCGCCATGCCCATTCCCTACACGTCGTCCTGCGGTACCTGCCACGTCGTGTCGGAGCTGCCGTTCAGGTAACCGGCGCGACTCACGGCCTGCGTGAGTCGGCGACAGCGCAGAGGACAGCAGAGTCGACGAATGCCTAAATCGAGGTTGCATCCAGTCCTGGTTGCGTGCCTGTGCATCGCGGCGACGACCGCGATCCCGGTGCGGGCTGACGCACAGGAGCCGACGACTGCAACAGTTCTTGCCATCCAGGACGTTCTTCGACTCGACGGCCGGCTCGACGAGCCGTTCTGGAGCCAGGCGACACCGATCCAGCTGACGCAGCAGGCGCCCAAAGCGGGCGAGGCCACGCCGTTCGAAACCACGGTCCGCATCGCCGCGAATCGGGAGAACGTCTACATCGCGTTCGAGTGCTTCGACGCCGATCCGCGACAACTGGCGGTGCACACGATGCAGCGCGACGGCGACGTGGCGGGCGACGATTTCGTGTCGATTGCCCTCGACACGTATGGCGACCGCCGGACCGGCTACTTCTTCCGTGTGAACGCCTCGGGAGCCCGCGTCGACGGGCTCATTGCCGGTCCTGAAGACCCAAGCCTGGACTGGGACGGCATCTGGGATGCCCGCACCCACCGTGCCGCCGACCGGTGGACCATCGAAGTCACGATTCCGACGCGCTCGCTGAACTTCACGCGTGGCCTCGACGCATGGGGTGCGAACTTCGAGCGCAACATCGCCCGTGTCCAGACCGTGCTGCGTTGGGCGTCGCCGACCCTGGATTCGTTCTTCTACGACCTTTCCCGCGCCGGCACGGTGGCGGGCCTGGCGGGGCTGAAACAGGGACTCGGCCTCGAGCTCAGCCCCTACACGACCGGCCGCACCCGGAAGGACTTCGCAGTTGGCGACCGCGACTTCCTGGGGGCGGTGGGGGGAGATTTCGCGTACCGCGTTACATCACAGCTTGCCGCCGTCGTGACGGCCAACACCGACTTCGCCGAAACCGAAGTCGATACGCGGCAGCTCAATCTCACGCGATTCGAGTTGTTCTTCCCCGAACGGCGGACGTTCTTCCTCGAGGGGTCGAATCAGTACCAGTTCGGCCTCGGCCTCGATGACAAGTTCCTGCCGTTCTTCTCGCGCCGTGTTGGCCTCATCGATGGTGACCAGATCCCGATCGACGTTGGCGTCAAGTTGAACGGGCGGGTTGGTCGCGTGAACCTTGGTGTCCTTGATGTGCGAACCCGAGGCACGACGCTCGTCTCGGGACACGCCCTACCGAGCACGAACCTGTTCGTGGGACGGACGTCCGTCGATGTATCCGAGAAGTTGCGCGTCGGCACGATCGTGACCAATGGCAGTCCCGACGGTGCCCGGCGCAACACGCTGGCCGGCGTCGACGCGGTGTACCGAACCTCGGAGTTCCTGGGCGACAAGAACTTCTTCGTCGGCGTCTGGGGTGCGGCGACGACCCGTCCTGCCGGCAGCGGCGGAGGTAATCGCGGGGGCTACGGCATCAAGGTGGACTACCCCAACGATCGCTGGGATTGCTTCGTCTCCTTCCACCAGTTCGGCGAGTCGCTCGATCCCGCTCTTGGCTTCATTCCGCGAACCGGGATCCACCGCACGGACTCGGCGTGCGAGTTCCGTCCACGGCCCCGCAAGGACGGCCCATTCGGCTGGGTACGGCAGCAGTTCATGGACCACCGCTTCTATCGAATCACCAACTATCAGGGGCTGGTGGAGTCCCAGCGGTTCTCGTGGGTGCCGGTCAACGTTCAGATGGAATCGGGGGACCGGGTCTCCGTCAACTGGCTGCCGACGCTGGAGAATCTGCCCGTGCCGTTCGAGATCGCGGACGGCGTCACCCTGCCCGTCGGCAGGTACCGCTTCGACCGCCTGATCGGCGAGTTCCAGAGCAGCCCGAACCGGCGAGCGCACTTCGGCAACACCAGCGGATTCGGATCGTTCTACGGCGGCCGCCTGTATCAACAGTCCAACTACATCCGGTACACCAGCGCCAATGGCGGATGGCAAACGGGTGTCACGGTTGACCAGAACTTCGGACGGCTTCCAGAGGGGCGCTTCGTACAGCGGCTGTGGCAGTTCAACGCGACGTACGCCGTCAACAGCTACACATCGCTGACCAGCTTCCTGCAGTACGACTCCGTCTCGCAGAGCGTCGGCAACAATCTCCGCCTCCGCTGGACGATCAGGCCCGGCAATGACCTCTTCGTCGTGTGGAACCGCGGGTGGAAGCGGTTGCATCTGAGCCCGTCCGAACGCACGCTCCTGCCGGACACGGAACTGCTTGCCATCAAGATCCGCTGGACGTTCAGGGCTTGACGCGGCGCGACGGACGCACCGGGTCCTGGCGATGAGATGAGGTCGTGGCTGCGCAGTTACCGCAGCTCCCCGAGGTACCCGCGCCGCTCCAGCCACTTCACGGCTTCGAGCACGGGCACGACCGTCAGCGCCAGACCTGCCGTCAGCGCCCAGTCGGCCCACGAGAAGCTGAATGTGCCGAACGGGTCGTGCAGGGCCGGCACGTAGATCACCCCAGCAAGCAGCACCAGTTCCCACCCGACGGCCAGATTCAGCCAGCGGTTGGCGAACGGCCGCCGCAGCACCGTGTAGCGGTCGGACCGGTAGTTGTACGCCTTGAAGAACTGGATGAGCACGAGCGAGACGAACGTCATCGCCATCGCCTCGGGCAACGGACGGCCGGACCGGCGCAGGTATGTGAAGAGGCCGAGGTTCACGGCGGCCGACCAGAGGCCGCCGCTCATCAGCAGCACGATCAGCGGCCGAGAGAAGATGCCCGCCCGCCGGTCGCGCGGCCGGCGCCGCATGAGGTCCGGCTCGGGTGGATCGATTGCGAGCGCGAGCGCCGGAAGGCCGTCGGTGGCGAGGTTCACGTAGAGGATCTGCACGGCCGTGAGTGGCAGCGGCAGGCCGGCGAGCGCGGCACCGGCCATCAACGCGATCTCGCCGACGTTCGACGACAGCAGGAACGCCAGATACTTCGTGATGTTGCTGAAGACGATCCGCCCTTCGTCCACCGCCGCCACGATGGTCGCGAAGTTGTCGTCGAGCAGCGTGATGGCAGCCGCCTCCTTGCTGACGTCCGTGCCGGTGATGCCCATGGCGATGCCGACATCGGCCTTCTTGAGCGCGGGCGCATCGTTGACGCCGTCGCCCGTCATGGCCACAACCGCCCCGCGGGCCTGCCAGGCGGTGACGACGCGAAGCTTGTCGGCGGGCGACACGCGGGCGTAGGCGCCGATCCCGGTCACCTCGCGCGGCAGGTCGGCGTCTGAGATCGCGGCCAGTTCGGCGCCGCCGACCACGCGCCGGTCGCCGAGCAGGCCCAGCTCACCGGCGATAGCCCGGGCGGTCAGCGGATGATCCCCGGTAATCATGACCGGCGTGATGCCGGCGTCTCGGCACGTACGGATGGCGGCCGCCGCCTCCGGCCGGGGCGGGTCCATCATCGCCACGAGCCCCAGGAACGTCATGTCCTGCTCGGCATCTGACGTACCCGCACCGTGCTTCCGGGCCACGGCCAGCACGCGGAGGCCCTCGCCGGCCAACTGGTGTTCGACGGCAAGGAACGCATCTCGCGCGGCGGCGTCCAGCGGAACCTCGGTGTTCCCTCGCAGCTGCCGGGTGCAGTCGGGAAGAATCGCGTCCGCGGCACCCTTCGAGAAGGCAACGCTCATCTCCGCCATCTCGTGCACCGTTGTCATCCGCCGTCGCTCGGAGCTGAAGGGGATCTCGTCCAATCGCGGCGCCAGCTGGTCGAGCACGGCCGCACGTAGGCCGGCCTTGGCAGCGGCCACGACGAGCGCGCCCTCCGTCGGGTCGCCATCGATCCGCCAGTGGCCCTGGTCCGCAACCAGGCGTGCATCCGAGGCCAGCACGCCGGCGCGCAGCAGCTCGACGACTGACGCCGGTAGCGTGGCGCCGTCGCCGATGCCGGTCATCCGGACTTCGCCATCGGGCGCGTATCCCACGCCGTCAACCTGGGCCACGCCGTCCGCCGTGACCAACCGCCGGACCGTCATCTCGTTGCGCGTGAGCGTGCCTGTCTTGTCCGTGCAGATCACGGACGTGCTGCCCAGGGTCTCCACGACAGGCAGGCGGCGGACGAGGGCCTGGCGCTTCACCATGCGACGCACGCCCACGGCCAGCGAGATCGTCACCACGGCAGGCAGCGCTTCGGGGACGACCGCCACGGCCAGTGCAATGCCGAAGAGGAACATCTCGAGCGGTGGCAGACCGCGCCAGAGGCCGGCGGCCACGATGAGCGCCACCACGACGAGCGCGGCCTTGCCCAGCGTCGACCCGAGGTGATCCAGGTTCTCCTGCAGTGGCGTCCGGCCGGATTCCACCGTCTGCACGAGCGCGCTGATGTGGCCGAACTCGGTGGCCATGCCCGTGGCGACGACCACCGCCTGGCCACGACCGTAGGTGACGAGGGTGCCGGCGTAGGCCATGTTGACGCGGTCGCCCAGGCCGGCGTCGACCCGCGCCACCGGAGAGGAGGTCTTCTCCACCGCGCCCGACTCGCCTGTCAGCGCCGCCTCGTCCACCGCGAGGTTGATGGCCTGGAGGATGCGCGCGTCAGCCGGCACGCGGTCGCCCGCGCGCAGCAGCACCACGTCGCCCGGCACGACAGCCCGCGCGGCAATCGCCGTCTCGGCGCCGTCGCGCAGCACGTGACCGAGCGGCGCGGCCATCGCGCGCAGTGCTTCGAGCGCACGTTCCGCGCGGAACTCCTGCATGAAGCCCAGCCCCACCGCGAAGAGCACGATCACCGCGATCACGCCCGCCTCCAGCGCGTGGCCGAGCAGGCCCGACAGGAAGGTGGCGGCGAGCAGGATGAGGATGAGGACGTTCTTGAACTGCGCCAGCAGCGTCTGCCACGCCGAGGCGCGCTCGAACGCGCGGAGCTCGTTCGGTCCGTGCACAGCGAGCCGCCGTGCCGCTTCCTCGCTGGTCAGGCCGGCCGGCCCCGTTTCCAGGCGCCGCAGCGCCTCGTCGACCGGGAGCGTGTGCCAGGGATGGTCAGCGCGGGGAGTGGCCGGGGCTGCGGACATCAGGAGCGGATTCTCGAAAAGGGGTTGGTGTTATTCTCGGCGCGGACGGGACGGACGCATGGCGCAACGAGGCAAAGTCGGACGGAACGACCGCTGCTCCTGTGGCAGCGGCAAGAAGTACAAGCAGTGCTGCGGGCCCAAGGAGCAGCGCCTGGATCTGAAGTCGCGCATCGGTGTCGCGGCGCTGGTGGCCGTGATCGCCGGTGCCCTGATCTATGGCGTGATCACCGTCGTGCGTCACGATGGCGACGCCATCGCCGCCCCGACCGGTGTCTGGTCGCCCGAACACGGCCACTATCACTGATCACTCTACAGGGCGCGCCGAACCCGGACGCACCGAGCGGCCGGTGCGTCAGGATCGCGGCAACTCGACGTTCACGGGATAGGCGCGCTCGCCGGCCAGTACCTTCACGGGCATCCGGTTCTCCGGGAGCGGCAGTGGGCAGGTCGTGAACGGATTGAACGAGCACGGCGGGTTGTACGCCTGATTGAAGTCCAGGACGACCGTGCCGTCGTCCCGCAGGTCCGCATAGAGGAATCGCGCCGCCGCGTAGGTTTCGTTCCCGCTCGACGCGTCCCGGATCACGAAGTACAACCGCTTCGGGCGCGTGGTGAACGGCCGCAGGCGGAGCGTCTGTCCGTTCAACGTGAACTCCACGACGCCCTCGGTCTTGTAGACGTCGTCGTCCCCGAAGGTGTTGACCGTCTTGACGGTGCGCGGCGCGTCGTCGGGGATGAAGCGCCCCACCACGCGGTAGGCCGGCTGGATGTCGAACCAGCGGAAGCCGAGAAAGCCTGTGGCTTCCTTGCCGTTCGGATCCCACACGCGCAGCGACTTTCGCGCGCCACTGCGGTGGATGACCATCCGGATGTCGTCGGTTATTAGTTCGTCCGCCTTCGGGGCGCCGTCGTCAACGAGCACGACAGGCGCCGTGATTGGCTGGTCCCGGAGCGTGACGCGGACTCCGGCCGCCGGCTCAAACCGCACGGCTTCGCCCTCCAGCACGAACCGGCCAAGCGTGGCGGGCGCGGCGGCAGGCAACACGATGTCGTTGCCGAGGGCGCTTCCCGCTGTCTGGGAACCCGCCGAGAGGAAGTGCAGACCGGCGATGCTGGCATAGTCGCGCCGGTAGTCCGTCTCGTGCTTCGCGCGCCAGGCTTCCGCCTGCGCCCGTGCCTCGTCGGGAGACACGTCCACGAGCGGTACGGGCGCGCTCCGGCACGCGGCCGAAACGAGGGCGAGCAACGTGATCAGGGCCTGCCGGACGCTCATGCGCGCATCGTAGTGACCGGAACCGGGCGGGTCAAACCGGCGAATCAAGGCGGAGCCGCCATGATTCCTGCCGGTGCCGTAGCATGTGCGCGAGGACCTGCCATGCGCCGACTCCCGCTCCTGCTCCCGATCGCCGTCGTCGCGCTCGCCATGACCGCCGGCCGCAGTGCCGATCTCGGCGCGCAGACCCCCGAGGCGGAACGCTACTGGCCGCAGTGGCGCGGCCCTTCGGCCAACGGCCTCTCCCGGACCGCCGACCCGCCGGTCGAGTGGAGCGAGACCAGGAACATCAAGTGGAAGGTCGAGATTCCGGGCCGTGGCCACTCCACGCCGGTCGTCTGGGGCGACCTCCTCTTCGTCACCACGGCGGTTCCGGTCGGCGTCGAGGGCGACGCGCAGCACGCGCCACGCGGCTCGCTGCCGGGCAAGGGTGTCCACCGGTTCGTCGTCATGGCGCTCGACCGCCACACCGGCAAGACGATCTGGCAGCGCGTCGCCAACGAAGCCGAGCCGCATGAGAACGCCCACGTCGACAACGGCACCTGGGCATCAGGCTCGCCCATCGTCGACGGCGAACGTCTCTTCGCCTACTTCGAGTCGTTCGGCCTCTACGCCTACACGCTCGACGGCACGCTGCTGTGGAAGACCGACCTCGGCCGGAAGCGCATGCGCAACCAGTTCGGGGAGGGCTCCACGCCGGTCCTGCACGGCAACACGCTCGTCGTGGTGTGGGATCACCTGAACGGCGAATCGTTCATCGTGGCGCTCGACGCCCGGAACGGCAAGGAGATCTGGCGCCAGCCGCGCAAGGAGATCGACACCTGGGCCACGCCGCTCGTGCGGGAGGTGAACGGCCGCGCGCAGGTGATCGTGCCCGCGATGAACCGCATCCGCGGCTACGACCTTGCCACCGGCGCGATCGTCTGGGAGGGTGACGGACTGACGATGAATCCCATTCCCTCGCCGGTGTACGACGACGAGATGGTCTACCTGATGAGCGGCTTCCAGGGAAACGATCTGCGCGCGGTGCGCCTCGACAAGGCGAAAGGGACGATCGACGGCACGGAGGCCGTGGCCTGGTCGTTCGACCGCGACACGCCGTACGTGCCCTCGCCGATCCTTGTCGACGGTGTGCTCTATTTCCTGAAGACGAACTCCGGCGTGCTCTCGGCGTTTGAAGCCAAGGCCGGCAGGCCGCTGTTCCAGAATCAACGGCTCGAAGGCGTGCCGAACGTGTTTGCGTCGCCGGCGTCAGCGGCGGGCCGCATCTACATACCCGGTAAGGATGGCGGCACGATCGTGCTCAAGGCGGGGCGCACGTATCAGCCGATCGCGACCAACACGCTGGACGACGGTTTCGACGCCTCACCGGTGCTTGTGGGCCGGGATCTCTACCTGCGCGGCCACAAGTATCTGTACGCGATCAGCGAAGTGAAATAATTGCCACTGTGATTCCGCGCGTCCGCTTTGCGCCCTCGCCCACCGGATATCTGCACGTCGGTGGGGCCCGAACGGCTCTCTTCAACTGGCTCTACGCCCGCCGGCATGGCGGCACGTTCGTCCTCCGCATCGAGGACACGGACGTCGAGCGCTCGTCGGCCGAGATGATCACGGGCATCCTGGACGGCCTGCGTTGGCTCGGCATCGACTGGGATGAAGGCCCGGAAGTCGGTGGCCCGCATGCACCGTATCTGCAGTCCGAGCGGCTGGACCGCTACAGGGCCGCCGCCCATCGGCTCGTGGAGACGGGCCACGCGTATCACTGCTACTGCACACCGGACCGGCTGAAGCAGGAGCGCGAGAAGGCGGAACGCGCCGGGACGGCGTGGAAGTACGACCGCGCCTGCCTCGCGTTGTCACGGGAGCGCCGGGCAGAGTTGGAGGCCGCCGGCGCGCCGCGCGCGATTCGCTTCAAAGTGCCTGAGGGCCTGGTCAGCTTCGACGACCAGGTGCACGGCCGCATCGAGGTCGACGGCACGACGATCGAGGACTTCGTCATCGTGCGGTCGGACCAGTTTCCGACCTACCACCTCTCGGTCGTCGTCGACGACGCGGAGATGGCGATCACGCATGTCGTCCGCGGTGACGACCATATTTCGAACACGCCCAAGCACCTGCTGCTGTTCCGGGCGCTTGACGTGGAGCCGCCCGTGTTCGCGCACGTGCCACTGATTCTCGGGCAGGACAAGAAGCGACTGAGCAAGCGTCACGGCGCCACGTCGGTGACGGAATACGCGCGCGCCGGCTACCTGCCGGACGCCATGGTCAACTTCCTCGCGCTGCTTGGATGGTCGCCCGGCGGCGACCGGGAGCTGATGACGCGCGCCGAGCTGGTCGCGGCGTTTGCGCTGGACGGCATCAGCGGCGGCAACGCCGTCTTCAACACCGAGAAGCTGGACTGGATGAACGGGCAGTACATCGCCCAAATCCCGCCCAGTCAGCTCGTCGAACGGCTCGCGCCGCTGCTACGCGAAGCAGGGCTGATGCCGCCAGCCGACGACGCCTGGATGGCACGGCTGGTTGCGTTGCTGCAGCCACGGGCCAGGCGCCTCGGGGACTTCGTCGAGCAGGCGCGCCCCTTCCTGGTCGAGCAGGTCGCCTACGAGGCGGACGCGGAGAAGAAGCACCTGCAGACGCCCGCGGCCCCTGCCCACACCGCGTCATTGCTCGCTGCGCTCGAGGCCGTGGAGCCCTTTGACGAGGCCACCCTTGAAGCGGTCATCCGCAAGGCCGCCGCGGACCGGGGGGTGAAGGCCGGGGAGCTGATTCACGTGGCCCGCGTCGCCATGACGGGCCGCACGACCAGCCCCGGAATCTTCGAGATCCTGGCGCTGCTCGGGCGCGACCGGGTACTCGCGCGGCTCCAGCAGTTGGCCGGCCACCTGGCTGCACGCGCCTGATCCGGGCGGACGCCGCCTCCCGCCAGCAGCCAGCTTGACGCAGGCCCGGCCCCGCCGCCCACCAGGCCTCGCGCGAAGAAGTCCCCGCCGGCCGGAGATCTTTCAGGTCCGCCGAGCCGCCCTTGTGGCGATTTCCTCAGGTTTTCGGTAGATCAGGTCTGTGGGACCCGTGGTATCCCGGTTGCAGCCCTACCAATCCGCAGCGCGCCATTCGGGGGCGCAGGACGGGAGACGGGGATGGGCATCGAGAACCGGGGATTCGCGTCGCTGGACGAGTCGAAGCGCCGCGAAGTGTCGTCGAAGGGTGGCCGGGCCGCCCACGCCAAGGGCACCGCGCACATGTGGAGCCGCGAGGAAGCCAGCGCGGCGGGCCGGAAGGGTGGCGTGGCCAGCGCCCAGCGGCGGAAGGACCGGGTGGCCGGGGAGGCCCCGACCACGTCGAGTCACGCGTAGACAGCCCGCCACACAGGCGCGAATGAGGAGCGGGGCTCCCAAACCCCGCTCTCATTTGCCGGATCGCCCCTGCAGCCGGTAGAATTCTGGTTTCGCGCCGCCCTTCGGGGCCCTGCTGTGTTGGGACGTCGTTCAACGGTAGGACACCTGCCTCTGGAGCAGGTTATTGGGGTTCGAATCCCTGCGTCCCAGCCAACTCCAGTCGCTTCGCGCCTTTCGTTTGGCTGCTCCGCAGGGATTCCTGCGCGGATCACCAGGCGTTCCGCCTGGCGCTCCTAGGCGCCGAATCCCTCGAAGCCTTTCGAACTGCCCCAGTCCCATCTCGCATCGCTTCGCTCGCCGGGTGGTTCGACCTCGGGCGGGAGTTCACCGAGCTCTGGCATCACCAGCAGCAGATACGGATGGCGGTGGGCGCACCGTCCCTGGACGACCCGCGGTATCTGCGTGCCGTGATCGATGTCGCCGTGAGAGGTCTGCCGCATGCCTACCGCGATCTGGCGGCGGCACCGGGAGACTCCGTCGCGCTCGACATCCGGGGTGTATCCGGCGGTCAATGGACCGTGATGCGCGACGCGGGCCGATGGGAGCTCTCTGTCGGCGTGCTCGAGGCGCCGACGACGACGGTTGTCCTGACGGATGACGCTGCGTGGCAGCTCCTGTTCAACGCGCTCTCACCGGCCGATGCCGCTCGCGCCGTCAGCGTGGCCGGTCAGGCAGATCTGGCCGCTCCGCTGCTGCGCGCGCGGTCGGTCGTCGTCTAGCGCGATACGGGGCGCTACACGCGCGGCGTCGACCCCGTCAGGCGCCTACGGCTGGCCGATCGTCTCGCCTGTCGAGACAGCACCCCTGCCGAACCTCAGGTAGATCGCCGGTAACAGGAACACGTTCAGCACCGTCGACGTGACCAGGCCTCCGAGGATCACCACCGCCATGGGGTGCTCGATCTCATGGCCAGACCGATCGCCGCCCAGCACGATCGGTATGAGCGCCAGCCCCGTGACCAGCGCCGTCATCAGGATCGGCGCCAGCCGCTCCTCGGCGCCCCGCATGACGAGTTCGGGCCCGAACGCAACGCCTTCCTCCCGTTCCAGATGACGGTAGTGGCTGATCAGCATGATGCCGTTGCGGGCTGCGATGCCGAGCACGGTGACGAATCCGACGAGCGATCCCAGCGACAGCACCGCACCGGTCAGCGCCACGCTGGCCACGCCGCCGATGAGCGCGAAAGGAATCGTCAGCGCCACGAGCGCCACCATGCGCACGGAGCCGAAGTCCACGTGCAGCACCAGCAGAATACACAACAGCGCCACGGCGCCGAGCAGGAGGAGCCGGCGCTGTGACTCGGCCCGCGCCGCGTACTCGCCGAGCACCTCAGGGTGATAGCCGACGTCGAACGGCACACTGGCAAGCGCGGATTCGATCTCCCGGGCCACCGCGCCAAGATCGCGCCCGCGCACGTTGCAGGTCACGTCGATCCGGCGGGAGCCACCTTCGCGCGTGATCTCGTTCGGCGTCGGCGTCACACGCACATCCGCGACCGCTGCGAGAGGCGCATACCCACCGCCCGGCAGCTCGATCGGCAGCCGCTTCAGCGTGAACACGTCGCGCCGCACCGCGGGCTCCCCGTGCACGACGACGTCGAAGAGCTGCTGGTTGTCGAAGACCTCGCCGACCTTGACGCCTCTGAGCATCGTCGCGACGGTGTCGCGAACGACGGCCGGCGTCACGCCCACCTGCTGGGCGCGTTCGCGATCGAAGACCACCTCGACCTGCGGCACCAGCGTCAGCGCCTGCACCTTGACGTCTGCCGCGCCCTCGACCGCGCCGACGGCCCGGCCCACCTCCGCTGCCTTCTGCTGCAGCACCGTCAGATCGGGCCCGAAGATGCGGACGACCACCGTCGCGCTGGCGCCCGTGAGCACTTCCTTGATGC
>CAYNUO010000058.1:0-19978 GCA_964400405.1 uncultured Bifidobacteriaceae bacterium
TCTCGGACACGTCATCGAACGACGAGGTCCGGGAAGCCGTGCTCAAGGCGTACGCGGAGTTTGAAACACAGGTGGTCGCGCCCGCGGGCTGAACCGGGCTTCGCCGTGCCCGAGATCTGCCGATTCTCTGGCATCGTGATCCGGATGTTCGTCGAAGCCGGGGCCATGCACCACCGGCCCCACTTCCACGCCTACTTCCAGGAACACGCAGCCGTGTTCGCCATCAACAACAGCGAACGGCTCGCCGGCTACATACCCGGTACGCAGCAGCGGCTTGTCGAGACATGGGTGGCCATACATCGTGCCGAACTGGAGGCCGACTGGGTGCTCTTGCAATCCGGTCAACCGCCGCGCAAGATCGACCCGTTACCCCAATGACGCACGCGCTTCACCGAGTGGTCGGATTCAGCATCGTCGGGCCCTTCGCCCTGTCTGTCGCGTTTGATGACGGCACGGAGCAGCGCATCGACTTTCGCCCGGTTCTGAGGGGCGAGCTGTTCGGACCGCTGCGGGACGAAGCCGTGTTCAATGGCGTGAGCCTCGACGCGGAGGCGGGCACGCTCACCTGGCCCAACGGTGCAGACTTCGACCCGGCCACGCTCCACGACTGGCCATCGGTGAGGGACGAGTTGGTCACCCGCGCCGCCTCCTGGGCCTGAACTCGGCGACTCGGCAGATCGCGCTGTGATCACTGGCCGGAAGAACCCAGGCAGGTCAGCCGCGGGCTGATCCGCGCTGTCGGGCGGACCGTGCCGGAGGGACCGTGCCGGGTACACGTCCCGGCTCGGTCCCGAGGCTAGAAGTCGAACTGTGCGCCGAGATTGAAGATGGCGCGGTGCCAGGAACTGCGAGGGGTTCCTCCACGTGGGACCGAAACGGCTCACGCCGAGCAGAATCGTGGAGTCGTCGAGCAGGTTGTAGGCGTCACACTTCGCCTGAATCCTCGCCTTGCCGATCGAGATGAACTTGGTCAGGCGGATGTCGGAGATCTTGCCTGGCCGGGTAGGTGGCCGAGAACTTCACCTGCGTCTGCGCGGAGAGCGGCCGGGCGCTCGGCCGCAGCCTCTCGACGGCTGTCGAGCGTTCCGCCACGAGGGGCCGTCCCCATCAGGAGATCATCGGCAGCAGCTTCGCGTTCTCGGCGGCGCGCTTGGGCGGCAGCGTCCATTCCTCGCGAAGGGACTTCGCAAACTCGTTGCGGAAGAAGCTGTCCTTCATGCCGCCGTCGATGATGTCCCACGCCAGCACGGCATCGTCCGCGCGGTCGCGGAACACGTAGGCGTCCGCGTCCACGCCCGTCTCCGCGCAGGCCGCGCGCCAGTTGCCGCCGTTGGCCTCGGCAGCCTCGATCACCGGCGCCACGCGGCGGTCGCCGAGCGACAGCAGGGCCTGGTAGAAGGAGTGCCGCTCGGACTTCACCGTGATGTAGCAGTTCTCGATATCGCTGACGAGGTTCCTCAGACGCTTCATCTTCCGGTCGAGCGAGGCCGGCGCCTCCATCGGAATGCGCTGGTAGGCCGTGCCGGGCTTCGGCACGAGCGGATTCACGCTGCCGACGATCGTGCCGATCCGGCCGCGGGCGCGCGCGTGCTTCAGCATGATCTCGCGGAGCTCGACGGTGAGATCCCGGATGGCCTCGAGGTCCTCGTCCGTCTCCGTCGGGATGCCGATCATGTAGTAGAGCTTCAGGTTCTCCATGCCCTCGGAGAAGATAGTCTCGGCAGCCGCGAGGATCTCGTCGTTGGTCACGGTCTTGTTGATCACGCGGCGGAGCCGGTCCGAGCCCGTCTCCGGCGCGATGGTCAGGCCCTTTTCACCGCTCGCGCGCAACAGGCGGACGATCGTCGGCGTGAGGTCGTCGAGGCGCAGCGAGGCCGGGCTGATCGCGTACCCCATGTCGGCGAGGCTCGTGAGGATCTCCTCGATGTCCGGGTGATCGCACAGCGCGATCGACACGAGGCCGGCACGGCTCGAGTGCGCGCGGGCCGCCCGGGCCCGCTCGAGGATGCGCTCCTTCGGGAACGCACGCACGGGCAGGTAGTTGTAGCCGGCCCAGCAGAAGCGGCAGAGGTTCGCGCAACCGCGGACGACCTCGATCAGAAAGCGGGAGCCGAACTCGGTATCGGGCGTGAAGATCGTCGTCGCGGGCGGGTCGACGGTGTCGGTGGTTTTGAGCGCGGCCTTCTTGACGACCGCCGGCGCGTTGGTGCCCGGCCGGGGCACGAAGGCCTCGACGACGCCCGGGCCCGCGTAGTGCACGTCATAGAACGACGGCACGTAGAAGCCCCGCAGCGTGGCCAGGCGCAGCAGCAGGTCGTCCCGGTCGGAGGCTTCGCGAACCGCCTGGGCGAACGCCGGGACCAGCGACTCCCCTTCCCCGGCCGCTATCACGTCCGCGAACAGCGCAAGCGGCTCGGGGTTCACGAACGTCACGGCCCCGCCGATCATCACGAGCGGATGCCGCTCGCTTCTGGCCTCGGCTCTCGGCGGCAGGCCGCACAGCCGCAGCAGCGTGACCACGTTCGTGTAGTCCCACTCGAACGACACGGAGAACGCCAGCACGTCGAAGTCGGAGACGGGCGTCTGCGACTCGATCGTGACGAGCCGCGCGCCGCGGCCGGCGAGCGTGGCCAGTTCCTGCTTCGGCGGCAGGAACACGCGCTCGCACACGATGTCAGGCTGGTTGTTGAAGAGGGTGTAGACCGTCTGGAAGCCCAGGTTGGACATCCCGACGAAGTAGGTGTTGGGAAAGCACAGCGCGACGCGCAACTTCCCGCCGTGGGGCTTGCGGATGTAGCCGACCTCCTTGGCCAGCACCTCCTTTGCCCGCGTCCGCTGTTCCCAGTCCTGCATGCTGCTTCGACTGTAGCGCAGTGGGGCGGCCGAGGATCGGGGTGGGGCTGGCTACGTGCCGCGGCCCCGCCGGTCACGGAGCGCAGCGGCGCGGGCCGTGCGGGCGGCGCCGCCGTTGGGAGCAGGCCGTTATTGCGCGGACCCGGCGGCGCCGCCCGCACGGCCCGCGCCGTTGCGCGACCCTCCTACTTCTGGCGCAGGAACGCGGGCACGTCGAGCGAAAGGTCGATATCCTCCAGACGGAGCGCGTCGGCGTCCGGGTCGGGGCTCACCAGCGGCAGCGCCATGTCGATGGCGGGCCGGCGCTCCATATGGAGCTGCGGCGTGATCACGGGCGTCGAGATCGACGCCGGGCGCTGCGCCAGCACCGGCACGGCCACGGGGACCGGCATGGGTTCGGCCACGGGTTCCATCGCCGCCTTTGCCGCCGCGATCCGCTTCGCCTCGGCCTCCCAGATCGACATGTCGGTCGGCGTCGGAAGCGAGGCAGCCATCGCGCGGCCGACCGACTGGAACCCGGTGGCGATGACCGTGATCTTCACCTTGCCGACCAGCGTCGGGTCCACCACGGCGCCGAAGATGATGTTGGCGTCCTCGTGCGCGGCCTCCTGAATCACGGCCGACGCCTCCCCGACTTCCATCAGGCCGAGGTCCGGCCCGCCGGTGACGTTGATGATGACGCCGCGCGCGCCTTCGACGTGGCTGTCTTCAAGCAGCGGGCTCGAGATGGCGGCCTTGGCTGCGGCCAGCGCGCGGCCCTCGCCTTCGGCGACGCCGGTGCCCATCATCGCGACACCCATGCCCGACATGATCGTCTTCACGTCGGCAAAGTCGAGGTTGATGAGACCTGGCACGAGGATGAGGTCCGAGATGCCCTGGATCGCCTGGCGCAGCACGTCGTCGGCCATGACGAACGCCTCGCTCATCGGCGTGTTGCGGTCGATGACCGAGAGCAGGCGCTCGTTGGGGATCGTGATGATCGTGTCGACGCAGTCGCGGAGTGCCGCGAGCCCGGCCTCCGCCTGCTTCGCGCGCTTCTTGCCTTCGAACTTGAACGGCTTGGTGACGACGGCGATCGTCAGCGCGCCGAGCTCGCTCGCCAGCGAGGCGATGACCGGAGCCGCGCCGGTGCCGGTACCGCCGCCGAGGCCGGTCGTCACGAAGATCATGTCGGCGCCTGACAGCGCCTGCACGATGGTCTCCGTGTCCTCCAGCGCCGCCTGCCGTCCGACGTTCGGGTCCGCACCGGCCCCGAGGCCCTTGGTGAGCTTCGAGCCGATCTGCAGCTTCACGGTGGCGCTGTTGCTGTCGAGCGCCTGCACGTCCGTGTTGGCGACGAGGAACTCCACGCCGCTCAGGCCGGCCTGCACCATGCGGTTGACGGCGTTGCTGCCGCCCCCGCCGACGCCGATGACCTTGATCTTGGCGCCGCTCCGGTACTGATGGTCGAGGGTCAGGCGCATGGGCTGATCGCGTTCGGACATGAACATTCCTCCCTAGAAGAACTCTTTGAAGAGCCCGAAGACTCTGGTCAGGAAACTTTCGTTGGCCGTCGGCGCGGCGTTGCGCTGCGCGTAGAGCAGCAGGCCGACGGGCGTCGCGAAACCCGGGCTCGACACGTGGTCGACCATGCCGCCGACGCCGGTCGGCACGGCCCGCCGCACGGGCAGGTCGAAGATCTGCTCCGCGATTTCGGTCATGCCTTCGAGCATCGCGCCGCCGCCGGCAAGCACGATGCCGGAGTTCAGCGACTTCTCGCAGCCGGCCTTCCGGATGTCGTCCCACACGAGGTGGAAGATCTCCTCGGCACGGGGCTGCAGGATCTCGGACACGATGCGGCGCGGCATCACGCGCGGCGCCCGCCCGCCGACGCTCGGCACCTCGATCGTCTCGTCCTCGCCGACCATCGACGACAGCGCGCACCCATGGCGGCGCTTCACCTTCTCGGCGTCCGGAATCGGTGTGCGCAGGCCTACGGCGATGTCGTTCGTGAAGTGGTCGCCGCCGACGGCGACGACGCCAGTGTGCCAGAGGCTGCCGCGCTCGAAGATGGCCAGGTCGGTCGTGCCGCCGCCGATGTCGACCAGTGCGACGCCGAGTTCCTTCTCGTCGGGCGTCAGCACGGCTTCGGCCGCGGCGAGCTGGTCGATCACGGTGTCCTTGACCACGACGCCGGCGCGGTTGACGCACGCGATGATGTTCTGCGCGGAAGACACGCTGCCGGTCACGATGTGGACGTTGACCTCGAGCCGGGCCCCCTGCATGCCGACCGGCGCGCCGATGCCGTCCTGGTCGTCGACGACGAAGTCCTGCGGCAGCACGTGGAGAATCTCGCGCCCGGCCGGCAGCGTGACGGCCTTGGCGGCGTCGATCGCGCGGCGGACGTCGTCGCTCGTGACCTCGCGGTTCTTGCCGGCGACGGCGATCACGCCGCGGCTGTTGAAGCCCTTGATGTGGGGCCCCGCCAGCGCGAGGTTCACCGAGTCGATGTCGATCCCGGCCATCCGCTCGGCTTCCTCGATCGCCTTCTGGATCGCCTCGACCGCCGCGTCGAGGTTCACGACGACCCCGCGTTTGATGCCCTTCGACTCGGCCACGCCGATCCCGGCGATGTGCACCGCGTCGTCACCGACGAGCTCGCCGACCACGGCGATGACCGTGGACGTGCCGACGTCGAGGCCGACGATATACCGTTCCTTTCGCGCCACCTGTCTCCTCCCGCCGGGCTACCGGCGTCCCGTCTTCTTGCGGGGCTTCGCCGGACCGGCCTTCCTGGCCGGCTTGGTCTTCTTCGTGTCCTTGCTGGTTGTGACCTGGCTCTTCGCGGCTGCCGACGCGCCGGCCATCGGGGCCACGGCGCGGGGCGCGGTCCGGGCCGACACGGCCCGGATCCCGGCTGACGCCCGGGGCGCCCCCGCCGGGCGCACGTAGACACGGTTGTCGAAGCGCACGTCGGCGTAGTCGGCGCCGGGCACGCGTTCACGCAGCGTCGGCGCCAGGTCGAGATACGTCTGCAGGCGATGCACGAACTGCTCGTCGCCCACACGCACCAGCGTCGGGTCGTCCTTGAGCGTCAGGACCGCGTTGTGTGCGTCGGTCACGTCGATCTCCGAGACGCGGGCGGCCAGGTCCCGGCGTGTCGACACGGCGTCGACGACCTTGACGGCCAGCGCGGCCCGGATGTCGTCCACGCGCGGCCCGTCGGCGGGCGCGCCGCCATCCAGACCGTTCAGGATCGGCAGGTCGAGCTCCGCGTAGTTCGGCCCGTACTCGTCGATGAGGCTGCCGTGCCGGTCGACCAGGAACAGCGCGTCGCCGAGCCGGCCGATCCCGATCGGCGAGCGCTCGATGACGGCCACGGCGATGCGCCCCGGAAAGACGCGCCGGAAAGCGACGTCGGAGACCCACGGCGACGCCTTGAGCGTGTCCTTCCACGACTCGAGGTCGGCCGTCAGCATGTTCTGGCCGTGCAGGCCTTCCAGCAGCGACGTCACCTCGCCGGTCGACATGCGGACGTTGCCTTCCACGGTGATCCGCTGGATGACGAGCGCGTCGTCACCCATGACCCACGACAGGCCGCGATAGCCCGCGTAGCTGACGAGCACCAGGCCCGCCAGGCACCCCACGACGACCTTCCAGTCGGGCGGCCAGAGCCGGCGCCGGCGTGTCGGCGCGACGTGGGCGCGGCGGAACCGCTTGTCCGACGGGGCCTGCACGCTCATGCGCGCCCTCCCGATACTGCTGCCAGGCGCTCGAGCAGCCGCGGCGGCACGCTGCCGATCGACCCCGCACCGAGCGTGATCACGGCGTCGCCCGCGCGCGCACGCCTGACGACCTCCGCCGTGGCGTCAGCGAGGCTCGGGGCCACGGTGACGGGCACACCGGCGCGCCGCATCGACGCGGCGAGCGCGTCGACGGTGACGCCGGGAATCGGATCCTCGCCGGCCGGATAGATGTCGGTCAGCACCACTTCGTCCGCGCCGAGGAACGCGGGACCGAAGTCATCCAGCAGGTGGGCCGTTCGCGAATAGCGGTGCGGCTGGAACAGCACGACGATCCGGCGGTTGAGCGCCGTCTGCGCCGCGGCGAGCACCGCACGCACCTCCGTGGGGTGGTGGCCGTAGTCGTCAATCACGAGCACGCCGCCGGCCTCGCCGCAGTGCTGGAAGCGGCGCTCCGCGCCCTGGAACGCCGCGAGACCCGCGGTGATGTCCGTGAAGGGCACGCCCAGCGTCAACGCGACGGAGACGGCCGCCAGCGCGTTCAGCAGGTTGTGGCGCCCCGGAACCTTGAGTGCGAGCGGGCCGAGCCGCGTGCCGGCGTGGTGCACCGTCGCCCGCACGCCGAAGGGCCCGAGCTCGATGTCCGTCGCCGTCACGTCTGCTTCGCGGTCGAGGCCGTAGGTCGTCGCCTTGCGGCGGAGCTGCGGCACCATCGCGGCCACGTGCGGGTCGTCCGCGCAGGCCACCACCCCACCGTAGAAGGGCGTCCTGTTCGCGAACTCGAGAAACGCGTCGCACAGCGACTCGAACGAGCCATAGCTCTCCATGTGCTCGTGGTCGATGTTCGTGACGACGGCCAGCGTCGGCCAGAGCAGCAGGAACGAGCGGTCGCTTTCGTCCGCCTCGGTCACGAGGTACTCGCCGCGGCCCAGTCGGGCGTTGCTGCCGAACGCGCTGAGCCGCCCGCCGATCACGGCCGTCGGGTCCAGGCCCGCGTGCTCGAGGACGACCGCGATCATCGAGGTCGTCGTCGTCTTGCCGTGCGCGCCGGCCACCGCAATCGAGAACTTCAGGCGCATCAGCTCGGCGAGCATCTCGGCCCTGGCAATCACGGGGATGCCGCGGCGCTGCGCCTCGACGACTTCCGGATTGTCCGCGCGCACGGCGGCCGAGATCACGACGACGTCGGTCTCGCCGATGTGGGCCGGCGCATGACCCTCGTGGATCGTGGCGCCGAGCGTGCGGAGGCGGGCCGTGATGTCGGTGGCGCGCGCGTCTGACCCGCTGACGCCGAAGCCGAGGTTCAGCAGCAGCTCGGCGATGCCGCTCATGCCGATGCCGCCGATGCCGACGAAGTGCGCGTGCCGGGTGCGCCCGAGCATCAGGCCGCCCCCTTCGCCGCGCCGGCGAGTGCCAGACCGCGGTCGACGATCAGCCGTGCCGCGTCCGGGCGCGCGCAGCCGGCCAGCGCCGAGCGCATGCGGGTGCGGCGAGCCGGGTCGGCGGCCAGTGCAAGGAGGTCCTGTGCCAGCCGCTCCCCGGTCAGCTCGCGCTGCTCGATCAGCAGCGCGGCGTCCTTGTTCACGAACGCCATGGCGTTCCAGCGCTGGTGGTCGTCGGTGGCGGTGGGCAGCGGAATCAGCAGCGCCGGCAGCTGCGCCATCGCCAGCTCGGCGAGCGTCGTGGCTCCGGCGCGGCAGACCGCCACGTCTGCTGCGGCCATCTGCCGGTCCATGTCGAAGAAGAACGGCTCGACTTCGGCATCCAGCCCGGCCGCGCGATAGGCGGCGCGTACCGGTTCGACGTCGCGCGGCCCGGTCTGGTGCACGACCGCCACGCGTGTGGCAGCCGCGGCCAGGATCGGCGCCGCCGCCGACATGGCCTCGTTGATGGCGTGGGCGCCCTGCGAACCGCCGAACACCAGCACCCTCACCGCGCGGGCCGCATCGGCACCGTCGCGCGGGGCGTCCGCGCGGCGCCCGAACTGCGCACGCACCGGGTTACCCGACACGAAGGCCCGCCCTTTCGAGAACCAGCGCAGGCTCTCGTCGTAGGTTACGGCCGCGGCAGTCACCACGCGGGCCAGCAACCGGTTGGTCAGCCCCGGCACGGCGTTCTGTTCGAGCAGCATCGTCGGCACGCCGCGCAGCGCCGCGAGCGCCACCACGGGACCCGAGCTGTAGCCACCCACGCCGAGCACCAGGTCCGGCCGCCGGCGCCGAAGCACGGACCAGGCGTCCCACGCGGAAAGCGGCAGCAGCGCCACGCCGCGCAGCAGCGCGGCGATCGACTTCCCCTTCAGGCCGCCGCTGCGAATCAGTTCGAGCGGATAGCCCTCGCGGGGGATCACACGGGCTTCGATGCCCGCCGCGGTGCCGACGAACGTCACCTCGGACCCCGGCACGCGTGCACAGAGCTCCGCCGCCACCGCGAGTCCGGGATAGAGATGCCCACCCGTGCCGCCACCCGCGATGAGCACGCGCACTCATGCCTCCGCGGACTCGTGCTGGGAGATGTTGAGCAGCATGCCCATCGCCAGCAGGCTGATGAGCAGCGACGAACCGCCATTGCTGACCAGCGGCAGCGGAATGCCCTTGGTCGGCAGCAGGCTGAGGACCATGCTCATGTTCACGAAGGCCTGCACGCCGATCATCGTGGTGAGGCCGAGCGCCACGAACGAGCCGAACGAGTCCTCGGCGCGCATGGCGACGCGCAGGCCGCGCCACGCGATCACGAGGAAGCAGATCAGCACGGCGGACGTGCCGATGAGGCCAAGCTCCTCCCCGATGACGGCGTAGATGAAATCCGTGTGCGGCTCGGGCAGATAGAAGAGCTTCTGCACGCCGGCCATCAGCCCCTTGCCTTCCACGCCTCCCGTGCCGACGGCGATGAGCGACTGGATGATGTGGAACCCGGAACCGAGCGGGTCTTTCCACGGGTCCATGAACGCGGTAAGACGCCGCACGCGATACGGCGCGGCGACCATGACGACGGCGACGGCCGGCAGCAGCAGCAGCGCCATGCCGACGAGATAGCGGTAGTCGAGGCCCGCGGCGAACACCATCACGAACACGATCGCGAGCAGCGACATCGCGGTGCCGAAGTCCGGCTGCAGCAGGATCAGCAGCATCAGGCCGCCGGTGATGAGCCCGATCGGCAACAGCGAGTAGCGCAGCTCGTTGATCCGGTGCATCCGGCGTTCGAGCGTGACCGCCGTGAACAGCACGCAGGCGATCTTCGCCAGCTCGGACGGTTGGATGCCGAGCCCGCCGATGCCGAACCAGCGGCGGGTGCCGTTGACCGGCGAGCTGAAGAGCACGGCGGCCAGCATCAGACCGACCATGCCGAGCACGGCCCAGACCACCCGGTCGTTCCTGTAGAGCCGGTAGTCGACACGCGAGGCGACCGCGAGCACCACCAGGCCGAGGGCCGCCCAGAGCGCCTGTTTCGTCAGGAAGAGGTTCGGGCGCTGGAAACGGTCCATCGCCACCACGGCCGACGCGCTGTACACCATCACGACGCTCGTGCAGACGAGCAGCAGCGTGGCGACGAAGAGCGGTTTGTCGGTCTTTCTGGTGCGCGACATGAAATTTCTCCGTGACCCCTACAGTTCCTGGCTCGTCCTACCGACACACTGTCTGGCGCGGGAAATCACCCTCGCGCCTGACAAACCGGGAACCACCCCCGCTGCAGCAGGGACTGGATCCCGGGGCGACCGTGGATCTATCGTGAGCGGTCAGCAGTCATCAGCCAGCCCGTGGAGGGGACACCAACCTCCCAGACCGGGGTAGTCTGGGCTCCCAGCGGTCGGTTCCACTCGCGCCGTGCTGACTGACGACTGCTCACTGCTCACGATGCGATCCGCAGCTTCGCCACCTCCTCCTTGAACGCCCGTCCCCGCTCCGCGTAATCCCTGAACCAGTCGAAGCTCGCGCACGCGGGGGCCAGCAGCACCACGCCGTCTGGCTTCGCCAGCCTGTACGCCGTCTTCACCGCCTCGCCCATCGACGCCGCCACCTCGACCGGCACCACGTCACGCACCGCATCCCGGACCTGCCCGGCTGACTCGCCGATCGCGACGACGGCCCGGGCGTGTGTCCGCAGCGGCTCGCGCAGCTCCGTGAGGTCGCCGCCCTTGAAGCGGCCGCCGATGAGCGCGACGACGCCGTCGAACGCTTCGATCGAACGCGCGGCGGCTTCGACGTTGGTCGCCTTCGAGTCGTTGATGAAGCGCACGCCGCCAACCTGGCCGGCCGGCTCCATCACGTGGTCGAGGCCGCGGAACCCCGCGAGCCCCTTCGCCATCGCAGCCGGTTCGACGCCCGCGAGCGTCGCGGCGGCGACCGCCGCCAGCACGTTGTGGTGCATGTGCCGGCCCGGCAGCTCGACGGCCGAGAGCGGCAGCACGTGATTCGTGCCGGTCGTCGTGCGCCGGACGATCGACGCGCCGTCGACGCAGAACTGCGCGTCTCCCAGCAACGGGGCGGCCGAGGCGGCAAACGACACGCGGCGAGCCGCAATGCCTTCGCTCCGGCGCACCACCTCCGGATCCAGTGCGTTGACGACAGCCCAGTCGGCGGACGTCTGGTTGCGGAAGATGCGTGCCTTGGCGTCCGCGTAGGCCTCGCGTGACGGGTGCCGGTCCAGATGGTCGTCCGCGAGGTTCAGCCACACGGCGATCCACGGCCGGAAGCGCGCCGTCGTCTCGAGCTGGAAGCTGCTCGTCTCGACCACGTGCACCGTGTCTGGCCGGGAGGACTCGACCTGTGACGACAGCGGCACACCGATGTTGCCGCCCACCTGCGCGTCGCGGCCCGCGGCCGTCAGCATCCGGCCGATGAGCGTGGTCGTCGTGGACTTCCCCTTCGTGCCCGTGATGGCGATGACCGGACCCCGCAGCCAGCGCGACGCCAGCTCGAGCTCGCCGATCACCTCGACGCCGCGCGCCGCCGCGGACGCGAACAGCGGCTGCTCCGGTGGCACGCCGGGACTGACCACGACGAGGTCCGCCGCATCGAAGGTCGCCGGCTGGTGCCCGCCGGCCTCGAGGGCGACGCCCGCCGCGCGCAGCGACGCGGCCTCGGCGATCGCGGGACGCGACTCGCTCAGCGTCACGCGCGCCCCCTTCCGGGCAAGCAGGATTGCCGCCGCGACGCCGCTTCTCGCCGCGCCGACGACCACCACCCGCATCCCCGCCACATCAAAGCCATCGCTCACCGGAGTTTCAGCGTCGTCAGGCTGAAGAGCGCGAACACCACGGCGAGGATCAGGAAGCGCGTGATGATCTTCGGCTCCGCCCACCCGAGCTTCTCGAAGTGGTGGTGGATGGGCGACATCAGGAAGAGCCTTTTGCCGCCCGTGTACTTGAAGTAGCCGACCTGCAGCACCACCGACGCCGCCTCGATGACGAAGACGCCGCCGACGATGACGAGCAGGATCTCCTGCTTGATGAGGATCGCGACCGTGGCCAGCGCGCCGCCGAGCGCGAGCGATCCCACGTCGCCCATGAACACTTCGGCCGGGTGCGCGTTGTACCAGAGGAAACCGAGGCTCGCGCCGACCAGTGCGCCGCAGAAAACGGTCAGCTCGCCGGCCGGCGGGAAGCGCACGATGAGCAGGTAGTCCGCCAGCTCGCGGTGGCCGGTCACATAGGCGAGCGCCGTGAAGGTCGCCGCCGCGACCGCGAACGTGCTGATGGCCAGGCCGTCGAGACCGTCCGTCAGGTTCACGGCGTTCGACCACGCGACCAGGACGAACATCGCGAACGGCACGTACCACCAGCCGAGATCGGGAATCCAGTTCTTCAGGAACGGGAAGATGAGCCGCGTGTTGTAGAGCGGCGGGTTCTCCTTCGAGAGCAGCAGCACCGCCACACCGACCGCGAGCGCCACGATGAGCTGGCCGCCCATCTTGTAGCGGGGGATCAGCCCGTGGTGCGACTTGCGCGTGAGCTTCAGGTAGTCGTCCGCGAAGCCGACGGCGCCGAAGCCCAGCGTCGAGCCGATGGCGATCCAGATGTACGGGTTCGCGACGTCGGCCCAGAGGAACGTCGGCAGCAGCGCACAGGCCAGGATCAGCAGGCCGCCCATCGTGGGCGTGCCGGCCTTGGCGCGGTGCGACTCGGGACCTTCCTGCCGGATGATCTGCCCGACGCGGAAGTCGCGGAGCTTGCGGATCATCGGCGGGCCGAAGATCAGACTGAGCGCCAGCGCCGACAGGCTGGCGGCGGCCGTGCGGAATGTGATGTAGCGGACGACGTTGAGCGGCCCGATGGAATCCCGCAGCGCGAGCAGCAGGTAGTAGAGCATCAGGCCTGCCCCGCCATGAGACGCGCCACCACGGCGTCCGTGCCGATGCCCCGGGAACCCTTGACGAGCAGCAGGTCACCGTCGCGAAGGGTCTCGCTGACGAGCGCGGCGGCCTCGGCGCTTGTCGCCACGTAGTCGACGTTCGCGGCGGGCAGACCGGCCGCGATCGCCGCGGTCGCGAGCGCGAGCGCGGGCGGGCCGCCGACGGCCACGAGCCGGTCGAGGCGCATGTCCGCCACCGCGCGGCCACACGCTTCGTGCATCGCCGTGGTCTGGCTGCCCAGTTCGAGCATCTCGCCGACGACCGCGAGCCGGCGCCGGGCCCGCGGGTCGCCCGCGAGGGTCTCGAGCGCCAGCCGCAGCGCGCTGGGGCTCGAGTTGTAGGAGTCGTCGACGACAATCGCACCGTTCGGCAGGCGATGCACGACGCCACGGTGGTCGGCCGGCACCAGCGCGCGCACGCCTTGTGGAATCGCGTCGAGGGGCACGCCGAACTCGAGTGCCGTGGCGACCGCGGCCAGCACGTTCAGCAGATTCCCGCGCCCGATCAACGCCGTCTCGACCGGGCAGCTGCCTGCCGGGGTGACGATCCGGGCCCGCGAACCGCTGACGCCCAGGTTCTCGACGTCGACCGCGCGCACCGCCGCGCCGTCGGAGAAGCCGAAGGTCACCGTTCGTCCGGGAAAGCCCGCGACGCGCGCCATGACCCGGGCGTCGTCGGCGTTGCAGACCAGCACCGTGGCCGCACCGGCGCCTTCGAGAATCTCGGCCTTGGCGTCGGCGATGGCGTCCGGAGAGTCGAAGAAGCCGAGGTGCGCGTCGCCGACGTTGGTCCACACGCGGGCGTCCGGCTCGGCGATCTCGACCAGCCGGCTGATCTCGCCGGCGTGATTCATCCCGAGCTCCATGACGGCGACATCGGGGTTGGTGCGCAGCTGCAGCAGCGAGAGCGGAAGACCGATGTGATTGTTGAGGTTGCCGATGTTCTTCACGACGCGGTGCCGCGCGGAGAGCAGCGTCGCAATGGCGTCCTTCGTCGTCGTCTTCCCGGCGCTGCCGGTGATCGCGACGACGCGCGCACCGGAGGTCCGGCGCACCGAATGCGCCACGCGCTGCAGGCCCGCCAGTGTGTCGTCCACCTGCACGATCGCGCCCCACAGCGGGCCCGCATACGCGGTGTCGACGAGCGCGCCGGCGGCGCCGGCGTCCCGGGCCACGTCGGCGAAGGCATGGCCGTCGAAGCGCGGGCCGCGCAGCGCCACGAAGAAGTCGCCCGCACGAATCCTGCGCGTGTCGGTGGAGACGTCCCCGAGGGCGAGCGAGGGGTCGCCGCAGAGCAGACGTCCGCCCGAGGCCCCGGCGATCCAGCCTGCGGTCAGCGCCGGCATCATCCGCGGTTCACCCGGGCGCGGACACGGCGGGCGGAGAGCATCTCGCGGGCCACCACCACGTCGTCGAACGGCGTGGTCACGCCGCCCAGTTCCTGCGTCTTCTCGTGGCCCTTCCCGGCGATGAGCACCAGGTCGCCGGCCCGGGCGGCCGTGATCGCCATCTCGATGGCGGCGCGCCGATCGAGCTCGGTCCGCACATCCCCGCCGCGCGGTGCGCCGGCCGTGCCGAGCAGGATCTCCTCCGCAATCCGCGCGGGGTCCTCGCCGCGTGGGTTGTCGGACGTCACGATCGTCAGATCGCTGAGCCGCGTCGCGACCAGTCCCATCAGCGGACGCTTGCTCCGGTCCCGGTCGCCGCCGCAGCCGAACACGGTGATGACGCGGCCGTTCGTCAACGACCGGGCGGTCTCGAGCAGGTTCCGCAGCGCGTCGTCCGTGTGGGCGTAGTCGACCACCACCGAGACTTCGTCGGACCCGGTCGACACCAGCTCGAAGCGGCCGGGTACGCCGTCGAGCGCGCCGATCCCGCGTTCGATTGCGCTGCCGGGCAGACCGAGCTCGGAGGCCAGCCCGATGGCGCACAGCAGGTTGTACAGGTTCGTGCGGCCCACGAGGCGCGACCGCACCTGCAGCGTGCCCTGCGGCGTGACCGCCTGGAACGTGAGTCCCGACAGCGACTGACGCACGTCGAGCGGCCGGACGTCCGCGGGCCCGTCGACCGCGTAGGTCACCGAGCGGCCGCCGGTGCCGACCAGCGTCGCACCCCACGGATCGTCGACGTTGACGACGGCGGGTGTACCTGGGGAGAGGTGCGTGAAGAGGCCCTTCTTGGCGTCGAAGTAGGCCTCCATGCTTCCGTGGAAGTCGAGGTGGTCGCGCGTCAGGTTCGTGAAGCCGCACGCGGCGAACCGCAGCCCGTGCGTGCGCTTCAGCGCCAGTGCGTGCGACGACACCTCCATCACGCATGCACCCGCGCCGGCCGTGACCATGCGGCGCAGCAGCGACTGCAGGTCCGGCGCTTCGGGCGTGGTCCTCGTGGCCGGCTCGTCGTGACCGGCGATCCGGTAGGTCACCGTGCCCATCAGGCCGCACGGCACACCGGCCGCCTCGAAGATGGACGCCAGCACGTGGCTCGTCGTCGTCTTGCCGTTGGTGCCCGTAATGCCGACCAGCAGCAGTTCCTGGCTCGGCTCGCCGTAGAAGCGGCCCGCCGCCAGCGCGAGCGCCACGCGGGCGTCGTCCACGATGTGCCACGGAACGGACGACGCGCCGTCATCCGCGGTGCCCGGCGCGGCGGACTCGGCGATGACGCACACCGCGCCGGCGGCGACCGCCTGGGCGGCGAAGCGGGCGCCGTCATCCTTCAGGCCACGCAGCGCGACGAACGCGTCACCCGGCTGTACGCGGCGGGAGTCGTAGGCGACGCCCGTGACGGGCGTGGCCAGCGCCGGCCCGCTGCCTGCGCGCTGGATGGTGGCCGCCGGAACGGCCTGAATCAGCTCGCCGACGGTCATGGGCGCGGCCCCACTGCGGCGAGACCCGGCTGGCGTTCGAGCCACAGCGTGGCGGCGCCCCCGCGCTCGACGGGCTCTCCCGCGTCCGGGGTCTGCCGGACGACGGCGCCGCTGCCATTGAGCCGGACGGACAGACCGAGGCGCGCCAGCGTCTGCACGGCTTCGCGGCCGCTCAGCCCCTGCAGGTCGGGCACCACGGACATACCGCTCGGGCCAGGATGGCTGATGGAGACAATCGCGGGAATCGCGGCCGGGACCGTCTCCTGCGGACGCTCGCCCGTGACGAGGATCGGCGGCGCGGGGTCCACAGAAGGCGCCACGCCACCATGACGCAGCGCCGCGTCGGCGATGCGGCTGAAGATCGGCGCGGCCACCGTGCCGCCGTAGGGCGGGACACCGTGGGGTGAATCGACGACGACGACGATGGTGTAGGCCGGCTGCCGCGTGGGCACGAAGCCGACGAACGACACGTTGTAGTCGGTGTTGGAGTAACGGCCGTTGATGATCTTCTGCGCCGTGCCGGTCTTGCCGGCGACCGAATAGCCGGCCACCTTCGACTTGCTGCCGGTGCCGCGTTCGACGACCGCCTCCATGATCGACGCGAGCTCGACGGCCGTCTCCTGGTTGATGACACGCCGCAGCACCCGCCGCGGCACCGGGAGGCGGCGCCCGTCGCGGATGACCGCCCGCACGACACGCGGCTCGATCAGCGACCCGCCGTTGGCGACGACGCTGACGGCCGCCGCCATCTGCAGCGGCGTCACGCCGACCTGATAACCCATCGAGACGGAGGCGAGCGCGCTGTCGGTGAGCTTGTCGGCGGCCCACACGATGCCGCGGCTCTCGGCCTTGAAGTCCGGCGACGACGGACGGCCGAAGCCGAAGCGCTGCACGAAGTCGCTCATGCGGTTCGCGCCGAGCTTCAGCCCGACCTTGATCACGCCGACGTTGCTCGACTTCACGATGACGTCGGCGAACGAGATCAGGCCGTAGTTGTGCCGCTTGTCCTCGTCGATGATGCGCGACCCGAACCGGATGTGGCCGGGACCGGTCTCGATCGGCGTCTCCGGCGTCAGGAGTTTCTCTTCGAGCGCGGCGCCGGCCGTAACGATCTTGAAGGTCGACCCCGGCTCGTAGATGTCCTGCACCGCGCGGTTGCGCCGGTCGACGTCGGTGAACTCGCGGAAGCTGTTCGGATTGAACGTCGGGTAGTTCGCCAGCGCGAGGATCTCGCCGGTGTGCGGGTCCATCACGACGGCGGATCCGCCCGCCGCGCCCGCCCACTCAACGCCCGCCTTCAGCTCGCGCTCCGCGACGTGCTGCAGGTACTCGTCGATGGTGAGCTCAAGCGAGGATCCCGCCGTCGGCGGACGCTCGACGCGGCTGAACGCCTTCCGGTGCGCGTCGGTCTGAACCAGCACGGTGCCGGCGCGACCCTTGACCAGCTTGTCGTAGGTCGATTCGATGCCGGCCAGACCGTCGCTCTCCTGGCCGACGTAGCCGATCAGGTGCGCAGCGAGTTCGCGCTTCGGATAGAAGCGCCGCGTCTCGCGCATGAAACCGATGCCTTCGAGCTGCAGATCCGCGACGCGCGAGGCCTGCGCCGGGGTGATCTGCCGTCGGATATAGACGAACGGCTTGCGGCGGCGCAGGCGCTCCTCGACGTCCTTCCGCTCGGCCTTCGTGCAATCGGCGAGCGCGCCGCACACGGCGGCCGCGGTCGCCGACGCGTCGTCCACTTCGGGCGGCACGGCGTAGAGGGAGTCCACGTCGGCGCTGGCGGCGAGCACGCGGCCGTTGCGGTCGAGGATGTCACCGCGCTTGGCCGGCGCGGGCACGGTTCTCAGCTGCTGCCGTTCGGCCCGGGCCACGAGTTCGTCGTGCTGGAATACCTGGAGGTAGACGAGCCGTGCCTCGATCGCACCCGCCCACAGCAGGAAGCAGGCCGCGGTGAACAGCGCGCGCCGCTTCAGCGTCGGACGCCAGCGATGCAGGGTCGGCTCGGTCACGGCGGGATCTATCTGCGGGCGACGACGGAGCGGGACGGCGGCGGCGCGGTCTTCACGCGCTCCACGACGGCGGCGTCGGCCGGACCCGGAGCCACCATCTGCAGGCGGCCGGTCGCGAGCCGTTCGATGCGGGCGGGCGAGCGGAGCGTTTCGATCTCGAGGCGGAGGTGCCGGTTGATCTCGTCCTGCACGAGGCGTTCGCGCTGCATCGCCTCGATCCGGTAGCCGTGGCGGATCAGTTCGAAGTGCTGCCACGCCGAGAACAGCAGCGCGCCGACCACGACGACACCGATGGCGATGGCGCGCCACATCTCGCGGTGCCGCTTCTGGTCGACCTCGCGGACGATCGGGTTGTTCCGGACGTCTTTCTTGATGACGAATTCGAACGAGCCAGCAGCCATCGGCCTACCCCACTCGCATGGCGACGCGGAGCTTGGCGCTCCGCGCACGCGGGTTGTGTGCCACTTCGTCGTCGCCGGCCGTGAGCGGCCGCTTCGTCAGCACCTGCACCATCGCGCCGTCGCCGGCGGCGAGCGCGCGCAGGGTGTGCTTCACGATGCGGTCTTCCAGCGAGTGGAACGTGATGACGACGAGCCGGCCGCCCACGGACAGCCGCTCCAGAAACGCCCGCAGCGCCGCGTCGAGGCCGTCGAGTTCACGGTTGACCAGGATCCGCAGCGCCTGAAAGGTGCGCGTGGCGGGGTCGATGCGCTGGTAGCCCTTGTGCGGGACCGCGCGGCGCACGATCTCCGCCAGTCGGCCGGTCGTTTCGATCGGGGCCAGTTCGCGCTGGCGCACGATCGCGCGGGCCACGCGGCGCGAGTGACGCTCCTCGCCGAACTGATAGATCGCGTCGGCCAGCGGCTCTTCGTCGATGGTCCGGAGAATCTCGGCGGCCGACAGGCCGGTGGTCTGATCCATCCGCATGTCGAGCGGTTCGTCGCGGCGGAAGCTGAAGCCGCGATCCGGCGCGTCGAGCTGCATGGACGAGACGCCGAGGTCGAGCAGCGCGCCGTCGATGGCGCCGACACCCAGCGCATCCAGGCGTGCGGGCGCCTCGCGGTAGTCGCCGTGCACGAACTGCACGCGGTCGGCGACGGGTGCCAGCGCCTCACGGGCCAGCGCGAGCGCCGACGTGTCGCGATCGAAGCCGATCACGCGCGCCGCTCCCGCATCCAGGATGGCCCTGGTGTGCCCGCCGAGACCGAGCGTGCCGTCCACGAACAGCCCGCCGCGCTGCGGCTGGAGCCACTCGAGCACCTCAGCGACCATGACGGGCTGATGCACCGGCCTCTGTTCATCCACGAACCCCGAACCCCTGGCCTGACGTGCGACGTGGGCCTGCCCACGTCGGTCGCGGCGCCGGCCAGGCGCCACAACTGAGGAAATCCGCGGCTACCGCGAACCGCCCGGGGAGCCGGGCGATGGCAGCCGCTTCGTGTATTCCGACAGCCGCTCCCCGTCCTCACGGGTCCAGCGGTTGCCTGCATTCCGAGCCTCGACGCGCTCGGCGTTCCAGACTTCCAGGTGCGTAATGCGCCCGTAGACGCGCACGTCGCCCGCGATCGCCGCTTCCTGACGGATGAGCGTCGGAATCAGCACGCGGCCCTGGGAATCCAGCTCGCCTTCCTGGCCGAAGTAGTTCACCAGCTCGAGAAACTTGAGCCGTTCCGGCAGCTGCTCGGGGAGGTCGAGCAGCCGCTGTTCGAGGGAGACCCATTCCTTCAGTGGGTAGATCAGGACGCACTCGCCGGTGAGGCTCGTCACGAAGACGTCCGCCCCGTGCCGGTCCTGGATCACGCTCCGGAAGATCGACGGGACCTTCAGCCGTCCCTTGTCGTCAATCCGGGTCGCAGCGCTACCGCGTAGGCCCTTTAATTCCACTGAAGTCCACAGTGCTCCACGGGGAGTCTATGGGACGGCCTTTTGAGAAGTCAACGGCCAAATCACACGCGCACAAGCGTTTGCGTCGATCTGGTTCGATCAATCTTCGCCTGGATCGCAGCGAAATTCCATGCAGATTCGGGTACCACGAACCTCCCGTCCGCGCAAAGTGGCCGGCGGTGGACCGTCCGGCGGGGGCTCGCCGGTCTCTCTGATAGGCTGTTCCGCTCGTGGCGGCTCCGTCCAACGTCAGCGTCGTCATTCCCGCCTTCAACGAGGCGGGTGCGATCGGAGCCG
>CAYNUO010000059.1:0-12339 GCA_964400405.1 uncultured Bifidobacteriaceae bacterium
TTCCAGTAGATGCCCAGATAGATGAAGCTCAGCACGTAGCTCAGAAACACCGGGAGCAGCGGCGTCAGCGCCGCCAGTCCGGAGCCGTGCGGCACCTTCAGCTCGAGCACCATGATCGTGATAATGATCGCGATCACGCCGTCGCTGAACGCTTCCAGTCGTCCCTTGGTCATAGCACTCACCTCAACCGATCAGCCACAGCATAGACTTCTCCGATGCCCGCCGGGAATCGCCGTCCGCTCCGCGTGATCGCCCTCTGTGGCGACATGTCCGTGGTGTACGGACTGGAGCGCATGACGTTCGAGGTGCTGCGCGTGCTCCGTGAGCACGGCGCGCCGGTCCACTGCATCTTCTGCACGTGGGGAAGCCCCCTGCTTCCGGCGATGGCGGCGGAGATCGGCGCCACGTCCTCCACGGGCTACTACTGGTACGGCTTCGGGCGTCAGCTGCTCAATCCCTTCAGGTTCGCGCAGTTCGTGTGGGACACGCTGATGACGAGCGCGGGGCTGCTGCGCGATGCGTGGCGGTTCCGGCCCACGCACGTGCTCACGCCGGGCTTCACGACCGTGCTGCGGAACGCCCCCGCGCTCATGCTGCTGCGGGCGCTGGGCGTGCGCGTGATCCTGCGCGTGGCGAACCACCCGGAACCGACGCGCTTCCATCACCTGCTGTGGTCGCAGGTGCTGTCGCGCCTCGTGGACCGCGTGCTGGCGATCTCCGTCTTCTGCAGGGCCAGGCTGGCGGCGGCGGGTGTGCCGGAGCGCAAGCTCAGCCTCGCGCTCAACCGGCTGTCGACGCGGACACTCGACGCGGGCGACGACCAGGCGGTCATCGACCTCGTGCGGGCCCGGCGCACGATTCTCGTCGTCGGCCAGCTCGCGCACTTCAAGGGCACGCATCTCGCTCTCGAGGCCGCGATCCGTCTGATGACGGAAGGCAGCGACGCACAGTTGGTCATCGTCGGCCGCATTCCGGACTGGCCTGCGGACTTCGTGACGTACGTCGAGGCGATGCGCACACGCGCGGCGGAGTCGGGCTTCGCGGACCGCATCCACTTCGTCGGCGACCGTCACAACGTGCCGGGGATCATGGGGGCGGCCTACGTGCTGGCCGCCCCGATCCTGCAGGAGGAGACGTTCGGCAACGTCGGCCTCGAATCCACCGGGGCCGGCCTGCCGCCGGTGATCTTCCCGACGGGCGGGCTGGTCGAGTCCGTGTCCCATCTGCGGACGGGCTTCATCTGCCGGGAGTCGAGTCTGGAGGCACTCATCGAGGGGCTGCGCTACCTCCTCGATCGCCCGCAGGTCCGGGCGGAGATGTCCGCGGCCGCGCTGGCATGGCACCGCTCGCCGGACTTCCCGTTCAGCGCGGACGCCTTCCGCCGCACCTGGCTCGCCGTGTTCGACGCCGGACAGGCGTAACGATCAGCTACGCGGGCCGAAGCGTTCGCGCGCGGCCCTGGCGAGGCCCTCGCGGTGGGCGGGATGGGCGATCGCGATGAGCGCCTCGGCCCGCTGCCGGAGATTCTTCCCGTACAGGTAGGCCGTGCCGAACTCCGTGACGACCCAGTGGACGTGCGCACGCGTGGTCACCACGCCGGCGCCCGGCTTCAGGAACGGAACGATCTTGCTGGCCCCCTTCGCCGTCACCGACGCCATGGCGATGATCGGCTTGCCGCCCTCGCTCAGCGCCGCGCCGCGCAGGAAGTCCATCTGCCCGCCGACGCCGCTGTACTGGAAGGTGCCGATGCTGTCGGCGCAGACCTGGCCGGTGAGATCCATCTCGATGGCGCTGTTGATGGCCACGACCCTGGGGTTCTTCGCGATGACGCTGCCGTCGTTCACATACTGCGCGTCGAGAAACGCGAAGTCGGGGTTGTCGTCGAACAGGTCATAGAGCTCGCGCGTGCCCAGCGCGAAGCTGGTCACGACGCGCCCGGGATGCTTCCGCTTGTGGCGGTTCGTGATGACACCGTCCCGGACGAGCGGCAGGATGCCGTTGGAGCACATCTCGGTGTGTATGCCCAGATCCCGGTGGTGCGTCAGCGCGCCCAGAATCGCGTCAGGAATGGTGCCGATGCCCATCTGCAGCGTGGCGCCGTCGTCGATCAGGCCGGCGCACCGCTCGGCGATCGCCCGCTCGCAGACGCCGATGCCCGGCCGGTAGTCGACCTCGGGCAGCGCGTCGTCCACCTCGACCATCGCGGACAGGCGGCTCACGTGCACGTGGCCGTCCCCGTGGGTACGGGGCATGTGCGGGTTGATCTGGGCGATGACGGTCCGCGCGTGCACCACCGCCGAGCGGGCCACGTCCACGCTGACACCGAGCGAGCAGTAGCCGTGGCGGTCCGGCGGCGACAGGTGGACCAGCGCCACGTCCACGGGCAGCGTCCCTCCGCTGAACAGCCGCGGGATCTCGCTCAGGAAGACCGGCACGTAGTCGCCGCGGTCGGTGTCCACCACGGCGCGGACGTTGGCCGACACGAACAGCGAGTTCATGAAGAAGGCCTCGCGCACTCCAGGCCGGTCGAGGCCGAGGTCGCCGAGCGTGCTGACGCTGACCAGCTCGACGTCGCGGAGGGTGGCGGCCCGGTCGAACAGGGCGCGCGTCAGGGTCAGCGGCGTGGCGGCGCTGCCGTGCAGGAAGACACGGTCACCGGGTTTCACGAGTCCGGCCGCGTCGGCGGCGCTCATCAGGGGGGCAGACATCCGCCCAAGTGTGCCCGAGCCGGCCATCCGGACAAGGTCAACCGTTCACTGTCGACATTATTGTCGCGTGCTTCTCTTGTGCGCACATGGTTGTGCGCGACAGATCCGTTCGGACCGATCCACAATGGACACGGCACGAGGCCCGCGATGACCTTCACCGACTACGACCCCGGCGCCTTCTTCGACGAGATGTTCGAGCGCAAGGGCGCTGCACGCCCGGGTGCGCGCACGCTCGTGGATCTGGTCAACGCGCTGCCCGAGGGCGAACTCCTCCGGCGCCAGCGGTCGGCCGAGCAGGCGCTGCTCGCAATGGGCATCACGTTCAACGTGTACGGCGCGGACGCCGGCACCGAGCGCATCTTCCCGTTCGATCTCGTGCCGCGCATCATCGAGGCGCGCGAGTGGCAGACGATCGAACGCGGCCTCCGCCAGCGGATTCACGCACTCAACCTCTTCATTGACGACATCTACACGGACCAGCGCATCCTGAAGGACGGCGTGATTCCGCGCGAGGTGCTGGAGTCCGCGAAAACGCTCCGGTCCGCCTGCACGGGCCTCCGCCCGCCGCGCGGTATCTGGTGCCACGTCACCGGGACGGATCTGGTGCGTGACAAGGACGGCCAGATCTACGTACTGGAGGACAACCTGCGGTGCCCCTCCGGCGTCTCCTATGTGCTGGAGAACCGGAATCTGATGAAGCGCACCTTCCCGCAGGTGTTCGAATCGGTTCGGATTCACCCGGTCAACGACTACCCGGGACGCCTGCGCGACATGCTCGAGTACGTCGCACCGGAGAACGTCGGCACGCCGCGCGTCGTCGTGCTCACGCCGGGCGTCTACAACTCCGCGTACTTCGAGCACTCGTTCCTCGCGCAGCAGATGGGCGTGGAACTGGTCGAGGGGCGCGACCTGGTCGTCGCCGACGGGTTCGTCTGGATGCGGACGACGAAGGGCCTGGAGCGGGTGGACGTGATCTACCGCCGCGTGGACGACGACTTCCTCGACCCGGACGTCTTCCGCAAGGACTCGATGCTCGGCGTGCGCGGCCTGATGAGCGTGTACCAGGCCGGCAAGGTCGCGCTGGTGAATGCGCCGGGCACCGGCGTCGCCGACGACAAGGTCATCTACGCCTACGTGCCGCGCATCGTGAAGTACTACCTCGGCGAGGAGATCCTGCTGCCGAACGTGCCGACCTACATCTGCGCGGAGGAGGACGACCGCCGCTACGTGCTCGACCATCTGAAGGACCTGGTGGTGAAGGCGGCCAACGAGTCCGGCGGCTACGGGATGCTGATCGGCCCGCACGCGTCCGACGCCGAGCGCGCGGACTTCGCCAGGCGGATCGTCGCCAACCCGCGCAACTACATCGCGCAGCCGACGCTGTCGCTCTCGCGCGTGCCGGCCATCATCGACGACCACTTCGAGGGCCGCCATGTGGATCTGCGGCCCTACATCCTCTACGGGCGCGAGATCTTCGTGCTGCCGGGAGGCCTGACGCGCGTCGCGCTCAGGAAGGGGTCGCTCGTCGTCAACTCGTCCCAGGGCGGCGGCAGCAAGGACACGTGGGTGCTCGACGACGGCGGTGCCGCATGCTGAGCCGCGTCGCCGATTCCATCTACTGGATGAGCCGCTACATCGAGCGCGCCGAGAATGTGGCGCGCTTCGTCGACGTCAACCTGAACCTGACGCTCGACCTGCCGGGTCCCGCGCTCCATCAGTGGCGGCCGCTCATCGACATCACCGGCGACACGGACGTCTTTCTCGAGCGCTTCGGCGAGCCGTCGCAGAAGAACGTCATCCAGTTCCTGACGTTCGACACGGAGAACCCGAACTCGATCCTCTCGTGCCTCCGCTCGGCGCGCGACAACGCGCGGTCGGTCCGCGAAGTCATCTCGTCCGAGATGTGGCAACAGGTCAACGAGTCGTACCTCTTCGTCGCCGACGCCGTCGGCAAGACCCGCTTCTCGCGCGATCCCCAGGAGCTCTTCGCGCGGGTCAAGATGGCCAGCCAGCTGTTCGCCGGCGTGACCGACGCCACGATGACGCACAACGAGGCGTGGCACTTCTGCCGCCTGGCGCGGAAGCTCGAACGCGCGGACAAGACGTCGCGCATCGTCGACGTGAAATACTTTCTGCTGCTGCCGGCGGTGCATGACGTCGGCACGGCGGTGGACGACATTCAGTGGGCGGCCGTGCTCCGGTCGGCGTCGGCCTTCGAGATGTACCGCAAACGCTTCGGCCGCATCGCGCCGGAGCGGATCGTCGAGTTCCTGCTGCTGGACCGCCAGTTTCCGCGTGCCATTCACAACTGCATGCACTCGTCGCGCGAATCCGTGCACGCGATTTCGGGCACGCCGGTCGGCATGTTCCGCAACCAGGCGGAACAGCTCCTTGGCGCGGTGTGCTCGGAGCTCGCGTATGCCCGGGTGGACGCGATCATCGGCGCCGGCCTCCACGAATACCTCGATCGTCTGCAGACGCTGATGAACGACGTGGGCCGCCACATCCAGCACACCTTCTTCGGTGCGCCGGATCCGGGCGCGCCGACCGGGACAGCGTCGCAGACACAGTCGCAGTCGACGTCCGCCAGCGGCTTCAACGCCTGAGTCATGGCCATCCACGTCGCGCTGTCTCATCGGACGCACTACACCTACGACCGCAAGGTCGGCCTGGCCCCGCATACGATCCGGCTGCGGCCCGCGCCCCACTGCCGCACGGAGGTGCTGAGCTACTCGCTGACGGTGGATCCCGGGAAGCACTTCCTGAACTGGCAGCAGGACCCGCACGGCAACTATCTGGCCCGTCTGGTCTTCCCGGACAAGGCCGACAAGCTGACGGTCGACGTGGACCTCGTGGCGTCGCTCTCCGTCATCAACCCGTTCGACTTCTTCCTTGAACCGGGCGCGGAAACGTACCCGTTCGAGTACGACCCGGCGCTGCGGAAAGAGCTCGCGCCGTACCTCAAGAAGGTGAAGCCCACGAAGGCCTTCGGCGCCCTCATCGCGTCGGTCGACCGCACGACGCCGGTGGCCTCCGTGGACTTCCTCGTCGCGCTGAACCAGCGGCTGGCGAATGACATCCGCTACATCATCCGGATGGAGCCCGGCGTCCAGACGCCCGAGCAGACGCTCACGCTCGGCAGCGGTTCGTGCCGCGACAGCGCGTGGCTGCTCGTGCGGTGGCTGCGCCACCTCGGCATCGCGGCACGCTTCGTTTCCGGCTACCTGATCCAGCTCGCGCCCGACGTGCGCGCGCTGGAGGGTCCGCAGGGCGCGACCGAGGACTTCTGCGATCTGCACGCGTGGGCCGAGGCGTATCTGCCGGGCGCGGGCTGGGTGGGTCTGGACCCGACCTCGGGCCTGCTCGCCGGCGAAGGACACCTGCCGCTGGCCGCGACGCCCGACCCCGTCACCGCCGCCGCCATTTCAGGCGCCGTCGATCCGTGCGAAGCCACGCTCGAGCACACGATGTCGGTCCGGCGCATCGCCGAGTCGCCGCGCGTCACCAAGCCGTACACGGACGAGCAGTGGGCGCGGATCGAGCAGCTCGGCCACGCCGTCGACGCGCGGCTCACGGCCGGCGACGTGCGCCTGACGATGGGCGGCGAGCCGACGTTCGTCTCGATCGACGACATGGACGGCGCCGAGTGGAACACGGCCGCCCTCGGCGTACGCAAGCGCGAGCTGGCCGGCACGCTGATCCGGCGCCTCCGGCACCGGTTCGCGCCGGGCGGTCTGCTCCACTACGGCCAGGGCAAGTGGTACCCCGGTGAATCGCTCCCCCGCTGGGCGCTCGGCTGCTGGTGGCGCAAGGACGGCGACCCGATCTGGGCCGATGACGCCCTGATCGCCGACGAGTCGCGCGACTACGGCCACGGCCCCGCGGAGGCGCACCGGTTCGTCGAGCGTCTCGCGCGCGAGCTGGCCGTCGAACCGGGCTCCGCGCTGCCGGCCTACGAGGACGCGTGGTACTACCTGTGGCGCGAGCGGCGGCTGCCCACGAACGTGGATCCGCTGAAATCCCGGCTCGACGACGAGGAGGAGCGCGCGCGGCTTGCGCGTGTCTTCGCGCAGGGTCTCGACCACGTCGCCGGCTACGTGCTGCCGGTGCGCCGGCTGGACGCATTTGAGGGCGGCCCCCGCTGGGTCACGGGACGCTGGTTCGTCCGCCGCGAGCACCTGTTCCTGATCCCCGGCGACTCGCCGATCGGCTACCGCCTGCCGCTCGACTCGCTCCCGTGGTCGGCGCCGGACGATCGGCAGCTGCTCGACCCGCCCGACCCCTTCGCGCCGCAGCCGGCGCTGCCCCCGCGGGCGGCGCTGACCGGGACGGGAGCCTCCGCGCGCGACGCCTGGAGCGGAACCGGACGCGGAGTGGCCGAGCAGGAGGCGCCGCGCCGCGACGACTCCGCGAAGGGCATCGTGCGCACGGCGGTGTGCGTCGAGCCACGCCACGGCCGGCTGCACGTCTTCATGCCCCCCGTGGTCCGCACCGAGGACTATCTGGACCTGATCGCGGCCGTCGAGCGGACAGCCGAGGCGCTCGCGCTGCCGGTCGTCATCGAGGGCACACCGCCGCATCACGACGACCGCCTGCAGCACTTCTCGGTCACACCCGACCCGGGCGTGATCGAAGTGAACCTGCAACCGTCATCGTCGTGGGACGAGCTGGTCGAGCGGACGACGGTGCTGTACGAGGAAGCGCGCCTCACCCGCCTGGGCACGGAGAAGTTCATGCTCGACGGCCGCCACACGGGCACCGGCGGCGGCAACCACATCGTGGTCGGCGGACCCACACCCGCCGACAGCCCGTTCCTGCGCCGGCCGGACCTGCTGCGGAGCCTCGTCGGCTACTGGCACAACCATCCGTCGCTCTCGTACCTCTTCTCCGGACTCTTCATCGGGCCGACGAGCCAGCACCCGCGCGTCGACGAAGCGCGCGACGACGCCGTGCGCGAGCTCGAGATCGCCTTCGCGCAGGTGGGCCGGGGCAACGTGCCACCGTGGCTCACCGACCGGCTGTTCCGCAACCTGCTGGTGGACGTGACGGGCAACACGCACCGTGCCGAGTTCTGCATCGACAAGCTGTATCCGCCGGACGGTGCCGGCGGACGCCGCGGACTCGTCGAGCTGCGCGCCTTCGAGATGCCGCCGCACAGCCGCATGAGCCTGACGCAGCAGGTGCTGCTGCGGGCCCTCATCGCGACGTTCTGGGAGCGGCCGTACGAGCAGCCGCTCGTGCGCTGGGGCACGGGGCTCCACGACCGGTTCCTGCTGCCGCACTTCGTCGGCGCCGATCTCGACGACGTGCTCCGGGACCTCGGCCGCGCCGGCTTCCCGTTCGAACCCGAGTGGTTCGCGCCGCACATGGAGTTCCGCTTCCCGCTGTGCGGCGCGATCGCCCTCGAGGGCGTGCACCTCGAGCTCCGCCAGGCGCTCGAGCCGTGGCACGTGCTCGGAGACGAGCCCACGGCAGGCGGCACGGTGCGGTACGTCGACTCGTCCGTCGAACGCCTCCAGGTGAAGGTGCGGGGGTGGACGGGCTCGCGCCATGTGCTGACGGTGAACGGCCGCATGGTCCCGCTCCACCAGACCGGGACGGTCGGCGAGCTGGTGGCCGGTGTCCGCTTCCGCGCATGGCAGCCGCCGGAAAGCCTGCACCCCACGATCGGCGTCCATGCGCCGCTGGTCTTCGACGTGATCGACACGTGGAGCGAGCGGGCGCTCGGCGGGTGCGTCTATCATGTGGCGCATCCAGGTGGCCGTGCGTCCGAGCAGTTTCCCGTCAACAGCTACGCGGCCGAGGGCCGCCGCCTCGCGCGGTTCAGCGCGCTCGGGCATCGGCCGGGTGTGCTCGCGACACCGGTGGACGAACGCGATCCGGAATTCCCGATGACCCTCGACCTTCGCCGCCCGACCGCCACCGGGCTGGTGGCACACCCGCTCGCCGAACCCCGGTGACCCCGCCGGCATCCGGCGGTGCGCCCGCGATGAGCCTGCTCGACGACTACCGCGTCCGGGACGGCATCTACGACGAAGCCTTCGGCGCGGAACACCGCCTCCGGCGGTTCTGCGCGCCCCTCTTCACGTCGCTCGACGCACTGGGCCGGCACGAGCTGGCGTCGCGCTGGGAGAACGCCCGGCGCACGATCCGCGACAACGGCGTCACCTACAACGTCTACGGCGACCCGGCCGGTTCCGACCGGCCGTGGACGCTGGACATGGTGCCGTTCCCGATGGGCGCGCACGAGTGGATCCGGATCGAAGCGGGGCTGGTACAGCGCGCGCGTCTGCTGAACACGATCCTCGCGGATCTCTACGGCCCGATGCGGCTGGTCGAGGAAGGGGTGCTGCCGCCCTCGCTCGTCCACGGCAACCCGGCGTTCCTGCGGCCGTGCCACGGCACCGAGGTCCCGGGCGGCATTTACCTGCATCTGCTCGCCGTGGACCTCGCGCGATCGCCCGACGGGCAGTGGCGCGTGCTGAGCGATCGCGCCCAGGCTCCGTCGGGCGCGGGCTACGCGCTCGAGAACCGGATCGTGCTGTCGCGGAGCCTCCCCGAAGCCTTCCGCGAATGCCAGGTACCGCAGCTCTCGGCGTTCTTCCGGGCGCATCGCGACGGCCTCGCGCACCTCGCGCCGCCGCTCTCCCGCGACCCGCGCGTGGTGCTGCTGACGCCGGGTCCGCTGAACGAGACCTATTTCGAGCACGCGTATCTCGCGCGCTACCTCGGCTTCACGCTCGTCGAAGGCGGCGACCTCTCGTGCCGCGACGGCCGCGTGTTCATCAAGACGCTCGACGGCCTCCAGCCGGTGGACGTGATTCTGCGCCGCCTCGACGACAGCTACTGCGATCCGCTGGAGCTGCGCGCGGAGTCCACGCTTGGTGTGCCTGGTCTCGTGGAAGCCGCGCGCGCGGGCCACGTGACGGTGGCCAACGCCCTCGGCAGCGGCCTGATCGAGTCGCCCGGTATCGCCGCGTTCTTCCCGGAACTCTGCCGGCGCCTGCTCGGTGAGGAACTGCTGCTGCAGCCCGCGCGCTCGCGGTGGTGCGGCCACCCGGACGAACTGACCTACGCGCTCGAGCACACAGAGGATCTCGTCTTCAAGCGGTCGCTGCCGGGCACGGAAGGGCCGCCGATCTTCGGCCGCATGCTGACCCGCGAACAGCTGAAGTCGATGCGCGCGGCACTGAGGGCCAGGCCCGAGGATTTCGTCGCCCAGCGCGAGGTGGTGCTCTCGGTCGCACCGTCATGGTCCGGCCAGTCGTTCCATCCCCGCCAGATCGTGCTGCGCGCCTACGTCGCCGTGTCCGGCGACTCGTGGGTCGTCATGCCGGGCGGGCTGACACGCACCGGCGTCGACGACGGCGAGCCGATCGTCTCGATGCAACGCGGCGGCGGCAGCAAGGACACCTGGGTGCTGGGCGACACACCGCCACAGGCTGTCTCGCTGCTGCCGCCCGCCGAGGTGCGCGTGCAGCGGGAACGCCGTGGCACGGACCTGCCCAGCCGCGTGGCCGACAACCTGTTCTGGCTGGGACGTCAGGTCGAGCGCGCCGAACAGACCGTGCGCCTGCTGCGCAGCTTCGTGGCCGCCGTGACGCGCGAGGACATGACGACGCGGACGCCCGAGACCGAGGCACTCGAGCGGCTGCTCGTGGACCTCGACGTATGGCCGGCGGAGGCGGCGGGGTCGGACCGCGATCTCGCGTCGTTCGAGGCCACGCTCGCCGCGCTCTTCAGCCACGACGGCCAGGCCGGCGCCCTGCGCGGACCGCTCGCCGACATCCGGCGCATCGCCATGTCCGTCCGGGACCGGCTCTCGCTCGACACGTGGCGCATCCTGAGCCAGCTCGAGACGGACGCGTCGCTCCGGCGGGGCCGCCTGCAGGTGGACGACGTGATCCGCCATCTGAACCAGCTCATCACGAACCTCGCGGCGTTCAGCGGCATGGAGATGGAGAACATGACCCGCGGCTACGGCTGGCGGTTCCTCGACATGGGCCGGCGGCTGGAACGGGCACTCGCCACCACCCGGCTCGTGCGCTCCGCGCTGACCGTCGCCACGCCGGTCACGCGAGTGCTCGCCTCGCTCCTCGAGATCGCGGACAGCGGCATGACCTACCGCCGGCGCTACTTCGCCGAGCCGCAGCTCCCGCCGGTGCTCGACCTGCTGATGGGCGACGCGAGCAACACGCGCGCGCTCGCCTTCCAGCTCGCCGCGCTGACCGACCACCTGGCCCAGCTGCCGCACGACGACACGTCGGCGCAGCTCACGCAGCAGCCCGGCCTCATCGCCGACGTCACGGCCCGGCTCGAGCAGGCGGACTTCGGCGACCTCGGCCGCCCCACCGGCGACGAGGGCTTTGCGCCGCTGTTCGCGCTGATCGACCTGGTCGACGAGCGGCTGCGCGGGTTCTCGGACGCCCTGGCCGCGTCCTACTTCAGCCACGCCGAAGTGCGCGTCAGTCAGTAACTCCCGCTCTAAGGAACACTGTGCGGTACGACATCACCCACACCACGCACTACCGCTACAGCGAGCCCGTGCTGCTCTCGCACCACGTGGCGCGGCTGTCGCCGCGGCCCCTGACGCACCAGACCTGCCTCAGCCACGCGCTCCAGATCGACCCGGCGCCGGTCGTCAGCCGCGGTCATCGCGACTACCACGGCAATGAGACGACGTTCTTCATGATGGAAGGCGCCCATCGTGAGCTGCGGGTCACGGCGCGGAGCCGCATCGACGTGACCGCACCGCCACCCCCGGGACCCGCCGCCACGGAGCCCTGGGAGACGGCCAGGGACCACGCGTTGCTGCCCCTCGACGTGATCGAGTACGTGTTCGAGTCCCCGGCCGTGCGGACGACCGAAGAGGTGGCGCACTATGCCCGCGCGTCGTTCCCGGCCGGCCGGCCGCTCATCGACGCAGTGACGGAACTGACGAGCCGCATCCACGCAGACTTTCAGTTCGACCCGCAGGCCACGACCATCGCGACGCCGCTGGCCGACGTGATGCGGCTGCGCCGCGGCGTGTGCCAGGACTTCTCGCAGCTCGGCGTCGGCTGCCTCAGGGCGATGGGGCTGGCGGCACGTTACGTGAGCGGCTACCTCGAGACCCTGCCACCACCCGGCAGGCCGCGACTGGTCGGCGCGGACGCCTCGCACGCGTGGCTCGCGGTGTACTGCCCTGGCGAGGGCTGGATCGACTTCGACCCGACCAACAACGTGCGGCCGGGCGAGCGGCACATCACGCTCGGCTGGGGCCGCGACTACGGCGACGTCAGCCCGCTGCGCGGCGTGATGCTCGGCGGCGGCGACCACCAGCTCTCGGTCGCCGTCGACGTCCTCCGCGTCGACGAGTAGCGCAGAACCGGTCGCACCGTTCGGTGGTCCGGGCCCCCGTGCCGCCGAGCAATCTCCCGTTCACGTGGAAGCCGACCGACACGCCGCCCACGCAGTTCTCGGTGGCGCACTCGGCGCGCATCGACAGGACGGCACGTTCGTGAAGGAGGCCTTCATCCGCCCCAGTACGATGCGCGGCACGGTGCTCGACCTGAACGTCTCGAAGGACAGGGAACAGGGCCGACGGCTCCGCCGCCCGGCGCTAGCGGCCCGCGAGTGCGAGGCGCTCGGT
>CAYNUO010000059.1:12439-19466 GCA_964400405.1 uncultured Bifidobacteriaceae bacterium
GGGCCGACGGCTCCGCCGCCCGGCGCTAGCGGCCCGCGAGTGCGAGGCGCTCGGTGCGCCGGGCCAGGGCCTCGAGTGACGCGCGATCCGAGACGTAGGTGTCGTCGAAGAACGTGACGACGCCCGTCTCGAGGTCGTGCATGCCGCCGATGATGGCGACCTCGCCGGCTCCGATGAGCTGCTCGAGGATGAAGCTCCGGTTGACGATCGTCCGCACGGAGCGGCGCACGTTCAGCGCGGCGACGTTCTCGACGAAGGCGCCGTTGCCGGAGTGCCGGTCGGCCACGTTCACCGTCTGCGACTCTTCGTACACGGACGGCTGAATCTTCGAAAGCAGCTCGGTCAGATTGCCCAGCTCCACGTGATCGCACGCGCCCTTGATGGCGCCGCATTGCGAGTGGCCGAGCACGACGATGAGGCGCGAGCCCGCCACCTTGCAGGCGAACTCGAGGCTGCCGATGACGTCGGTGTTGACGACGAAGCCGGCAATACGGATTGAGAAGATGTCGCCGAGACCCTGGTCGAAGATCAGCTCGGCGGAGGTCCGGCTGTCGATGCAGCTCAGGATCGCCGCCACCGGCCACTGGCCGTCCCTGGTGTCGTTGGCCTGCTGCAGCAGGTCCCGGCTGATCTTCAGGTTGTTGACGAAGCGGGCGTTGCCCTCCCGGAGGATCTGGAGGGCCATGGCCGGCGTGGTGCTCTTCTGTGACTCGGCGGTGTGGGTTCTCACACCGGAGATTCTAGAGCCAACCGCGTGGCGGCCCCAGTCGCGGGCTCAGTAATTGAACTGGAACTGCAGGCCGAACCGGTTCGCGCCCCGGGCCGCCAGGAACGGGAACGTGCTCGTCCGGGTGCGTTCCGCCGTCCGCGTGTAGAGCAGCGTCAGCTCCACCTCGGGCCACGGGGTCAGCTCCATGCCGAAGTCGGTCTCGTTGACGTGGTCAGCCGGCGAGTTGCGCCCGAACTTGCGGGCGCCGTCGAAGTACTGCCACCGGACGAAGGGCGTGTAGACGCCCTGCTTCCGCGTCAGCCGGTAGCTGCCTTGCAGGTAGCCGCCGTGCAGCCGCTTTGCCTCGATCGTGCGGTAGTCGCTCGAGAGCTCCGGCCCGCGGCCGGCGTTCCACTCGGCTTCGATGCCGAAGGGCTGCGGGTAGAGCACGAACGTGCCGCCGATGCGGTCGTCGGCGACACCCGCATTGGGCCGCGACGGCGTGAACGTGGCGCCGCCGGCCGTGATCGCCTGCGTGGTGCTGACGTACTTGCCCTTGTGCGCGGCGACGCCCAGTTCCCAGTACTGGCCGCCCTTCGTCCGGAAGGGATACGACACACGCCCGAGGAGATGCGGCTCGCCGTTGGCGTCGGACCGGTTGAGACCCTGGCCGCTGTAGACACCGGCGGCGACGACGCCGTAGTCGCCGGAACCCTTGAGCCCCTTGCCGACGAGATCCTTGAAACGCTGACGCGCCTCCGTGGAGGCCCACATCAGGTACGCGCCGAAATCGCGTTCGCCCTCGACGGCGCTGTTCAACGCGTCCGGACGCTCGAACGCGAGCCGGTTCTGGCTGGACTGCATGTTCGACCAGCCGTACGGCACCTTCGAGAGCCCGGCACGGACACGCCAGGTCTTCGCCGGATCGATGGCGAAGTCGGCGTACAGGTCGCGCGCCTGGAGCGAGAGATCGGCGGCGCCCGTCGAGCCCTGGAAGTCGGACTGCGCGTAGAGGTAGATGCGGTCCGAGACGTCGCCGCTGAAGATGAACCGGCCGCGGCGGATCAGGAACGTCTCGGCGGAGTTCACCGACCGGTCGGAGGGAATCTCCAACACGTCGCCGTCCCCCTGCGCCACTTCGCTCATGCGGAACTGCGTGTACCCGCGCAGGCCGATCTTTTCGTACCACTTCCCGGCGAGCGCCTTCTTCGCCACGTCGCCGCTCTGGTTGGCCTTCTCGAGCGCCTGGACCCGCGCGGTCAGCGTGCCGGGCGGCGGGGCGGGCAGCGCGGCGGACGGCGATGGAGCCGGAGCCGCGGGCGGTGCGGCGGCCGCGGCCGGCGACGGCGTCGCGCCGGGGTCCGCGAGCTGGACGAGGTCGGCATACTCCCCGGCCGTGATGGAGCCCCGGTCACGCAACAACCCGAGGAGCTTGACGAGTGCGTCGTTCGCGGCGAAGGCCGGCACGGACGAACAGAGCAGCGCGGCGGTCAGCACCGGGACGACGCGACGGAAGGCAGAGTTGATCAACGGCACGGTGGCAGTCTGTCAACCGGCGTTTGCACGACAGTTACGCCAGTGTTTCAGGCGTGTTACATCTCGGCCGCGCTACTCTTGTCGCATGCGTGTACTGGGAAGAGTGGTGGCGGCTCTGGTGGTGATCGCGGTGGCCGGCCTCGGCGGCGCGTGGGTCTGGGCAGGCCGGGCCGCGGGGCCGGTGCTCGAGGTGCGCCAGCCAGGCCGGTTCGTCGGGCAGAAAGGCTCGCTCGAGCTGATGGTCGAAGCCCCGGGGGGACGGCTGACGCGTATCGACGCCGCCATCGAGCAGAACGGCGCCAGTTTTCCGGTGGTCACGCTGACCGGCGGCGCGGGCGACGATGCCCGGCGCGAGACGGCCGACCGGCTCTACATCATCCGGCCGCTGGGCAAGGCCAGTCACCCGGCGCTGACGGCGGGGCCGGCGCGGCTCGTGGTGCGCGCGGCCCGGCCGGTACTCTACGGTCTGCGGCACGCGGAAACGACCGTCGTGCAGGACGTGCAGGTGCGTCTCGAGCCGCCGCGCGTCAGCGTCGTCTCGACGAAGCACTACATCAACCTCGGCGGCTCTGAACTGGTCGTGTACCGGGCCACGCCGGACGATGTGGAATCGGGCGTCCGCGTGGGACACGTGGTCTACCGCGGTTATCCGGCGAGCGGCGCCGGCATCACGGCCGATCCGTCACTTCGTGTGGCGGTCTATGCGCTGCTCCACGATCAGGACGTGAAGACGCAGATGTCCGTCTTCGCAAAGGACGCGGCGGGCAACGAGGTCTCCGTTCCGCTCGGTGACCAGGTGTTTCCGAAGGCCTTCCGCAAGAGCCGGATCGACGTGACCGACGCCTTCCTCGCGCGCGTCGTGCCGGCCATCGTCTCGAACACGCCGGGCCTGGACCTTCCCGTGACGCAGTCGGCGCTGGTGAACTCGTTTGTCGCGATCAACAGCACGCTCCGCCGGCAGAACGCCGCGACGATCGAAGCGCTGGCCGCGAAGTCAGCGCCGAAGATGCTCTGGGACGCGCCGTTCGTCCAGCTCGGCAATTCACAGGTGGAAGCCGGCTTTGCGGATCACCGGACCTACGTGTACTCCGGCAGGGAGATCGACCAGCAGGTGCACCTGGGCTTCGACCTGGCGGTCACGGCCGCGGTGCCGGTCGCATCCGCACAGGCGGGCACGGTCGTGCTCGCGGAGTACCTGGGCATCTACGGCAACTGCGTCATCGTCGACCATGGCCTTGGCGTGCAGTCGCTCTACGCCCACCTCTCGTCGATCGACGTGAAGCCGGGAGCCACGGTGTCGAAGGGGCAGATCCTGGGCCGGAGCGGCATGACCGGCCTCGCGGGCGGCGACCATCTGCACTTCACGATGCTGGTCGGCGGACGTCCCGTGAACCCGGTCGACTGGTGGGACCTGAAATGGATGCAGGACCGCGTGTTCCGGAAGCTGGCCGAGGCGGGCGCGCCGGTTCCGGCCGGCATGACGGCGGCCGCCGACCCGGAACGTACACGCGGGCGGACCGGCCGCAACCGCCGCCGCGGCCGGTGACGGACAGCGTCCGGTTTTGTGTGATATCTCTGGATCGGTACGGCCTCATCCGGCCCCGTTGCCTCGACAGGAGAGACTGACATGTCATCACGTTCGCTGAAGGGCCTCTGGGCGCCCGCGATTGCCCTGGCGCTGACCGCTGCTGCCTGCGGAGGCGGCGCGAAGGAAGAGGCGCCGGCGGCGCCGGCCCAGCCGGCAACCGTGATCGACCCGGCGACGGCGGCGGGTGTCTCGGGCCTGGTCAAGCTCGACGGCCCCGTGCCGGCCCCGCAGACCATCAAGATGGCGGCCGACCCCGTCTGCGCCCGCGAGAACACGGACCCGAAGGCCGACTGGCTCGTGATCGCGGCCGACGGCGCCATCGCCAACGTGCTCGTCTACGTGAAGGACGGCCTGACCGGCCACTTCCCGGCGCCCGCCACGCCCGTGGTGCTGAACCAGAAGGGCTGCCAGTACACGCCGCACGTGTTCGGCGTACAGGTCGGCCAGCCGGTGCAGGTCGTCAACTCCGACCCGACGCTGCATAACGTGCACGCGATGCCGAAGACGAATCAGGAGTTCAACACCGGCCAGCCGATCCAGGGCATGAAGTTCGACCACACGTTCACCGCGCGTGAAGTGATGGTGCCCTTCAAGTGCGACGTCCACGGCTGGATGAACGCGCATGCGGCCGTGCTCGACCACCCGTTCTTCGCCGTCACCGGGCCGGATGGCCGGTTCGAGCTGAAGGGATTGCCCCCGGGCACGTACACGCTCGAAGCCGTCCACGAGAAGCTCGGCGTCCAGACGTTCACGGTGGAGCTGGCCGCGAAGGACGCGAAGACGGCGGACGTCACCTTCAAGGTGCAGTCCTAGACCCGATCGGCCCCGTCTGGCGGGCGCACGCGATGCTGCACCTCTTCTCACGTCTGGTCGTCGCCGCCACGCTGCTGCTCATCTTCGCGGGCGGGCTGGTGACCAGCACCCAGTCGGGCCTCTCCGTGCCCGATTGGCCGAACACGTACGGCTGGTTCATGTTCTCGTTCCCGCTCGACAAGATGGTCGGCGGGATCTTCTACGAGCACGGCCACCGGCTGATCGCGAGCACGGTGGGCTTCCTGATGGTCATTCTCGCCATCTGGCTCTGGCGGGCCGAGGCTCGCCGCTGGGTGCAGCGCCTCGGGTTCATCGCGCTCGGGGCCGTCATCGCGCAGGGGATTCTGGGCGGGCTGACGGTGCTGTTCTTCCTGCCGGCGCCGATCTCGATCTCTCACGCCGGCCTCGCGCAGCTGGTGTTCTGCCTGACGCTGACCATCGCCACCGTCACCTCGCGCGGCTGGCATGAGGGCTACCAGCGGATGACCGGGGCCGCACGCGACGGCGACCGGCTGCTCACCCGACTCGCCACCGTGACGGTGGCCGCCGTCTACGTCCAGATCCTCATCGGCGCGACGATGCGGCACACCGAAGCCGGGCTCGCGATCCCCGACTTCCCGCTCGCGTTCGGCCACCTCGTGCCGCCGCAATGGAACGCGAAGATCGCCGTCCACTTCGCTCACCGGCTCGGCGCACTGACGGTCACGCTGCTGGCGCTCGCCACGATCGGCCACGTGCTGTTCCATCACCGGCGGCGGCCCGCGCTGCGCAATCCCGCCGTACTGCTGCTGGTGGCCCTCGTCTCGCAGGTAACGCTCGGCGCCTACGTCGTGTGGACGGCCAAGCAGTACGTCGTAAACTCCGCGCACGTGGCGAACGGCGCGCTCGTGCTGGGTACGGCGCTCGTCCTCGCCCTCCGCACGCACCGCCTCTTCGGCCGGCAGGCGCTGGCCACCGGGTCCAGCCGCGTGCGGGCCACGGCGGTCACGCATCTCGGGGCCCGCGCGTGACGGTCGCGCCGGCCGGCATCGTGCCGGACGCGGGAGCCGGCGCCACAACGAGACAGCCGGGCCGCCCGGCCGACTTCATCACGCTGATGAAGCCGCGCCTCAACCTGCTCGCCCTCTTCACGACGCTCGCGGGTCTCTATCTGGCGGCGCCCGGCGGTGTCGCCCTCCCGCTGCTCGTGCACACACTGGCCGGCACGGCGCTGGTCGCCGGCGGTGCGGCGGCGCTCAATCAGGTCTGGGAACGGCGGACGGACGCGCTGATGCACCGGACGGGGTCGCGGCCGCTGCCCCAGGGCCGGCTCGGTGTGGGCGAGTCGACCGGCTTCGGCCTCCTGCTCTCGGTGCTCGGCCTCGGTGAGCTGGCGCTCGGCGTCAACGTGGCCGCCGCTGCCGTGGCGCTCGTAACGCTGGTCAGCTACGTCGCCATCTACACGCCCCTCAAGACGCGCACGTGGCACTCGACGCTGGTCGGCGCATTCCCGGGCGCGCTGCCACCGGTGATCGGCTGGGCCGCCGCGACGGGTGGCGTCGGCTGGGGCGCCGTCGCGCTCTTCGCGATCATGTTCTTCTGGCAGATGCCGCACTTCTTCGCGCTCGCGTGGCTCTACCGCGAGGACTACGCCCGGGCCGGCATGCTCGTGCTGCCGGTCATTGAGCCGGATGGCCGCAGCACCGGCCGTCACGCCTGGCTCTACGCGGGCGCCCTGGTCGGCGTCAGCGCCACACCCGCCGCGGTCGGACTGGCCGGCTGGCCGTACCTGCTCCTGGCGGGCCTGCTCGGTGTGGCGCTCATGACGCTCTGCTACGACTTCCGGCGCACGCTCAGCCAGACGTCGGCGCGCCGCGTGTTCCTCGCCTCGATCACGTATCTGCCACTCCTGCTTGGCGGCCTGCTGCTCAACCGGCTCTGGCTGCAGTAGACGCTGAAGGAATTCGATGACGGTCGCCGATCTGCCCGCGCTCAACGCCACGCTCAACGGTCTGTCGTTCATCCTGCTGGTGACCGGGATTACGCTGATCAAGCGGGGCCGGCGGGATGCGCACAGGCTGGCGATGCTGGCGGCGCTGACGTCGTCGACGCTCTTCCTGATCTCGTACGTGATCTACCACCTGAACGTCCTGTCGAAGCCATTCGAGGGACAGGGCCCCGTCCGTTACGTCTACTTCACGATCCTCATCAGCCACATCATCCTGGCGGCCACGATCGTGCCGCTGGTGATCGTGACCACGGTGCGCGCCCTCAAGGCGAACTTCGTCCGCCACCGCGCCATCGCGAAGATCACCTACCCGCTCTGGATGTACGTCTCGGTGACCGGAGTGGTGATCTACGTGATGCTCTACCGGATCTACTGATTCGCGCCGGCCGGCCAC
>CAYNUO010000060.1:0-13960 GCA_964400405.1 uncultured Bifidobacteriaceae bacterium
ACTTTACGGCGCGCCGTCCTTGACCCACAATACTCGCCGGCTTTGACATGCGCGCACGGAAGCGCGCGAAGGAGAGCATGGATGCGCGTCCAGTCCGTACTGCTGGGTTTCGGCGTGATGCTGGCGTGCTCGCCGGTGCTCGGGGCCCAGGAGCCCGCGAAGACCGACGAGCAGGCACCGGCCTACGAAGAGCAGGTCGTGGTGACGGCGTCCCGTTCCGAGGAGGCGCTGGTCAACGCGCCGGCTGCCGTCAGCGTCATCACCGCGAGCAAGATTCAGCATTCTCCGGCCGCCAATGTCGGCGACCTGCTGCGGTCGGTGCCCGGTGTCAACGTGGCGCAGACCTCCGCGCGTGACATCAACATCACGGCCCGAGGGGCGACCGCCAGTCTCGCGACCTCCCAGCTGGCGCTCGTCGACGGCCGCAGCATCTACATGGACTTCTTCGGCATGGTCATGTGGGACCTCGTGCCGACGAACATGAACGAAGTCCGGCAGATCGAGGTGATCCGGGGCCCGGCCTCCGCGGTGTGGGGTGCCAACGCCATGACCGGTGTGGTCAACGTGATCACGAAGACGCCCCGCGAGATGGCCGCGGCCCGGGGCGGCTCCAGCATGACGATGACCTTCGGCGGGTTCGATCGTCAGGTCGGCACGACGAACCCGGGAGCGGGGTCGCTCTTCTCGATCAACGGGTCGCACGCGCACGCCGTGAACGACCGCGTGGCGTTCAAGGTCTCCGCCGGCTACCTGACGCAGGACCCGCTCTCGCGCCCCACCGGCGCCATTCCCAACAGCTTCCGGACGCCGTACCCGCCGTTCAACAACACGGGCACGGAGCAGCCGAAGGTGGACGGCCGGCTGGACTACGACCTGGCGGACGGCCGCGGCACGATCAGCGTCTCCGGCGGCTATGCGGGCACCGAGGGCATCATCCACTCGGGCGTCGGCCCGTTCGACATCAAACAGGGATCGGGCCTGATCTACTTCTCGACGCGCTACACGAAGGGCGCGCGCCGCATCGCCTTCTTCACGAACATGCTCGACGGCAACGCGTCGAACCTGCTCACGGTGAATCCCACCGGCAACCGGCTGGTGCTCGACTTCGACACCAAGACGTATGACATCGAGGCCGGCGATACGAAGGTCTTCGGCACGCGGAACGTCCTGACCTTCGGCGGCAACTACCGCCGCAATACGTTCGACATTTCCCTCGCGCCGAACGGCAAGGATCGGAACGAAGGTGGCGCCTACGTCCAGGACGAGGTCTTCCTGAACGACATGTTCCGCTGGGTCATCGGCGGCCGCGTGGACAAGTTCTCGTCGATCGAGAACGCCGTGTTCTCGCCGCGCACGACGCTGCTGTTCAAGCCGCAGCGGAGCCAGACGGTCCGGCTCTCGTTCAACCGCGCCTTCCGTGCGCCATCCTTCATCAACAACAACATCGACTCGGCGCTGATCAATCAGCTGAACCTCGGGTCCATCAACCCGTTGCTGGCCGGGCAGGTCTTCAACTTTCCGATTCTCGCCAAGGGCAATACGGGCCTGAAGCAGGAGACGATGACGGCCGTCGAGGTGGGGTACACCGGCGTCGTCAGGAACCGCGCGACGCTCACGGCCGCCGTCTACTGGAACACCACGGACGACGCGATCTTCTTCAGCCAGGCCAGCCGGTACAGTGCCGCCGCGCCGCCGCCGAACTGGCCGCTGCCGCCCGTGGTGCTCGAGCTGCTCGCGGCACAGACCGGCGGGGCCGGCCTGCCGTCGGGCTTCACGTACAAGAACCTCGGCACGGTGAAGGACAAAGGGGTCGAGCTGGGTGTCGACCTGGCGGTCAACCGCTATCTCAACGTGTTCACGAACTACTCGTATCAGTTCCTGCCCATCGCGAAGAACTTCCCGATTTCCGAGATCAACCTCCCGCCGACGAACCGGTTCAACGCGGGCTTCGACTTCGGCTACCGGCGGTGGCTCGGCAACCTGAACGTGAGCTACACGGGTGGCGCCTTCTGGCAGGACGTGCTCGACGCGCGGTATGCCGGAAGCACGGATCCCTACACGACGGTCAACGGGACGGTCGGCGTGAAGTGGTTCGACGATCGGATCACGACGAGCCTGAAGGTGAACAACCTCGGGAACCGCATGGTGCTGCAGCACATCTTCGGTGACGTGCTGCGACGGCAGATCGTCGGCGAAGTGCGCGTGGGCCTGTAGGAGGTCTCTGGTCATGCTCCGGACTTCCACCGCGCGCGTCGTTCTGCTGGCGGCCTGCGTGGCCGTCGTTACGGCCGTCCTGGCCCGCGCTCAGGACGACGGTCGTCACCCTGTCAGCGGCCGTTTCTTCGCCAACACCATGAGCGCGGCCGGTGCGCCGTGGCTCGACCGCTCCGAGCGGGAAGACGAAGAGGCGCCGAAGAAGGCGATCGGCCTGCTGGGGCTGAAGGCCGGCGACATCGTGGCGGATGTGGGCGCCGGGTCAGGCTACTTCACGCTGAAGATGGCCGAACTGGTCGGGCCGTCCGGGCGCGTGTACGCCAGCGACATCCAGCAGGACATGCTCGACATCATCCGGCGGAAGCTGGCCCGGACATCGCTCACGAACGTCACGCTCGTGCTCGGCGACGAGGCCGACCCGAAGCTGCCCGCGAACACGCTCGACCTCGCGCTGATGGTCGACGTGTACCACGAGCTCCATCAGCCGCAGGCGGTGTTGAAGCAGATCCGCGCGGCACTCAAGCCGGGCGGGCGGCTGATCCTGCTCGAATACCGGGCGGAAGACCCGAAGGTGCCGATCCAGACCCTGCACAAGATGTCGATCGCGACCGCGAAGCAGGAACTGGAGCACGAAGGCTTCACGCTGAGCCAGGTCAAGCACGACCTGCCATGGCAGCACCTGCTGGTGTTCACGAAGCCGTAAGCGGCTGACCGGATGGCGCCGCGGGAGTTGAAAGAGAAGTGGGGTGGGTGACGGGGATCGAACCCGCAGCGTCCGGAGCCACAGTCCGGTGCTCTACCATTGAGCTACACCCACCAGACGAGGGCCGTGGCGGCCCTTGGAACTTCCAATCGTAGCATGTCCGCCCGGCGTCCTGTCCGCTTCGGAGCGGTGCTCCTCGCCGTGTGTGCGCTCGCGGCGGCGTCACCGGGCTCCGCCCAGACCCCGTCCGGCTCACCCGTGTTCTCGCGCGACGCGGCGGGGAAGACCACGCTGCGCGCCGTGCGTCTCCGGGCGCCTATCCGGCTCGACGGCAAGCTCGATGAGGACGTCTACCGGGACGTGCCGCCCATCGACGACTTCCTGCAGGCCGAGCCGCTCAACGGTCCGCCAGCCTCGCAGAAGACCGAGTTCTGGATCCTGTTCGATGACGACGCGATCTATGTGACCGCCCGCTGCTGGGAGGATCACCTGGAGCGCATGATCGCCGATGAAATGCGGCGGGACTCGTTCATCATCCCGCAGCAGGACTTCATCGGCTTCGCCTTCGATCCGTTCCAGGACCATCGGAACGGGCTGATCTTCACCGTGACGCCGATCGGCGGCCGGATGGACGGACAGGTGACCGACGAACGCTCCTACAACGCAGACTGGAATCCCGTCTGGCGGATGGAAACAGGGCGCTTCGAGGGCGGCTGGACGGTCGAGGCGCGCATTCCGTTCAAATCGCTCCGCTATCCATCCGGCAAGCACACATGGGGGGTCCAGCTCCGCCGCGAGATCCGCTGGAAGAACGAGACGACGTTCATCACGCTGATGCCGCGCGCGTTTGCGCAGCGGGCGCTCCAGGTCGTGTCCCAGTACGCCACGCTGGAGGGGCTTGAGGTGCCGCCGCGTGGCCCGCGCGTCGACCTCAAGCCGTACGTGACGGGCAGCCTGACGACCGACCGGCTGGCACGGCCCCCGGTGACCAACAACCCGGCGGCGGACGCCGGGATCGATGCCAAATGGGGGCTGACCGACAACCTGGCCGCCGACCTGACCTACAACACGGACTTCGCGCAGGTCGAAGCCGACGAGCAGCAGGTGAATCTCACACGCTTCAGCCTCTTCTTCCCCGAGAAGCGCGAGTTCTTCCTGGAGAATCAAGGCGTCTTCAGCGCGGGCGGCGGTGCGTCCGGCGACGTGCCGACGCTGTTCTACAGCCGGCGCATCGGTCTGCGGAACGGCCTGGCCGTGCCCCTCATCGGAGGCGGCCGCCTGACGGGTCGCGTGGGCCCGTACGTGATCGGCCTCATCGACATCGCCTCGCGCGAGGATGCGGCCACGGCGAGCCCCCGGACGAACTTCGGCGTGGTCCGGGTGAAGCGCGACCTGCTCAGGCGGAGCAGCGTGGGCCTGATGGCCACGCACAGGTCGGTCGCGGAGACGCGGGCGGGCGGCAGCACGCTCGTGGCCGCGGACAGCACGCTGAGCCTGTTCCAGAACCTGAACGTCAACGCCTACTGGGCGCGGACGGACGGATCGGGCACGGCGGGCGACGGCACGAGCTACCGTGCCCAGCTCGACTACTCCGGTGACCGGTACGGCGTGCAGGCGGAACACCTGCTGGTCGGCGCGCGGTTCGACCCCGCGGCCGGGTTCGTCCGTCGCCTCGACATGCGCAAGACGCTGGGGCAGGTCCGCTTCAGCCCCCGGCCGAAGAACGCGCGGCTGGTCCGGAAATACTCCTACACCGGATCGTATTTCGTGGTGGACAACACGTCCGGGCGACGGGAGTCGGAAGCCGGCGCGGCCATCTTCGGCATCGAGTTCCAGAAGGGCGACGCCCTGAACGCGCGCTACAACCACACGTACGAATATCTGCCGCGGCCGTTCCAGATTGCGCGGAACGTGACGCTGCCGGTCGGCGCGTATCCGTTCGACGACGCCCAGGTCTCGTTTACGCTCGCGCAGCAGCGCAGGTTCTCGGGCACCGGCTCCGTGCAGGCTGGCACGTTCTACAACGGACGCCGGACGACCTACAGCCTCGCGTCCGGCCGGCTGGAGCTGAGCCGGCGGTTCAACGTCGAGCCGACCATCTCCTGGAACCGCGTCGAACTGCCGGCCGGGAACTTCACGACCACGGTGGTCGGTTCGCGCATCACGCAGACGTTCTCGCCGTGGATGTTCTTCAGCGCGCTCGTGCAGTACAACTCGGCGTCTCGCACGCTCAGCACCAACGCGCGGCTGCGCTGGGAGTACACCCCGGGCAGCGAGTTCTTCGTGGTCTTCAACGACCAGCGCGACACAACCCCGGCCGGGGCGCCGCAACTGCAGAACCGGTCGCTCATCGTGAAGTTCAACCGCCTGCTGCGGTTCTGACGGGCGCCACGGGGCGCGGGGCCGTGCTAGCGGAGGCGGGCGAGGTTCCTGCGGGCCTCGTCAAAGGTGGGTGCCACCTTCAGGGCCTGTTCGAACGCCTCGCGGGCGTCCGCCACCCGGTTCTGCGAGACGAGCGCCAGCCCGAGGAGGTTGTGGGCCGCCGGATCCTGCGGCGTGGCTGCGATCAACGCACGCAGCTCCGGCTCGGCGCCCGCGTAGTCCCGTGTCGAGAGGAGCAGCTGGACCAGTTGCCGTCGCGCCTGCACAAGCCGCGGCTCCACGCGCACGATCGCTCTGAGGCTTGCAATGGCTCCGGGCACGTCGCCGGATGCACGCTGCAGCACGGAGAGGTTCTGCAACGCGGCGAGGTTATCGGGTTGAATCCTGACGGCCTCCCGGTAGGCCTCGAGCGCGGCGGCGGGCTGGTTGAGCTGCACGAGGGCGTCACCGAGGCCCACCCGCGCCCGCGCGTAGTTCGGATCGAGCGCGATGATGGCGCGGAACTGCTCGGCCGCTCCGGCCGCATCCTTCGCCTGCAGCAACGCAATCGCGAACTCCTCACGCCCCAGGATGATGTCTGGGTCGTCGGGCCGCAACCGGATGTACTCCCGAAACTGCGTGATCGACTCCGTGAGCTCGCCCCGCTCGAGCAGCAGTGAGGCCAGCGCATGGCGCGCGTTTGGCGACTCGGGCGCCGCGAGCCGCAGATGCCGCAGCGAGTCCTCGGTCCGGCCGAGGTCCCGATAGGCCATCGACACGTGCTCGTGCGCGCGGGCCTGCGGCCAGCGGTCCAGCGAGGTCTGCCACAGCCGCAGCGCGTCCTGGTAGTCGCGGTTGCGCGCCACCGTCGTGGCGCCGAGCAGCACCACGAGCACGGCCGTCACACCGGCCGCCACGCGCGCGCGGAGCGCCACGGCGTCCAGCCGCGCCAGCAGGTGGCGCACCAGCAGGGCCAGCAGGGTCAGCACGGCGATGAGCGGCAGATACATGCGGCGCTCGGCCGCGACCTCGGTGGGGATCGGGATGAAGCTCGAGGCCGGGGCCAGCGTGATGAAGAACCACGCACCCCAGAAGCCCAGGCGGGGCCAGCGGCTCAGCGCGACGAGCGTTGCGATCCCCAGCGCGGCCACCACCGCCACGGCCGGCAGGACCGCGCTAAGTACGATCGGGCCCGGTGCGCCGTAGTCGAACACCAGGTTCTGGGGCCACGCCGTCAGGCCGAGGTAGCGCAGCACCACCGGGCCCTGGTGGAGCAGATAGTCCAGCCGCGACACGTGCTCCTGAAATCCCTTTTCGACGAAGAAGGGCAGTTCCCGTGCGAATGCGGCAAAGACGAGCCAGCTCGCCGTGACGCCCAGATAGAGCCGGCGGCGTGCGGCCCAGGCAGCGGCCCAGGACTCGAACACGAACACGCGGTCCCACAGCGCCAGCAGCAGCGGCAGCAGCAGGGCCGTTTCCTTCGAGCCCACCGCACAGAACGCCGCCGCGATGGCCAGGAGCTCCCACCGCAGCGCCTGGCGCGCGTCCACCGCGCGGGCTGCCGCCCACAGGCTGGTGAGCACGAAGAGGCCCATCAGGGACTCCGTGCGCTGCGTCAGGTAGTTCACGGTCTCCGTGTTGAGCGGGTGCACCAGCCAGAGTGCCGAGACAGCCAGCGCCAGTCCGTCGGCTTGTGCCGCGGTGCCGCTCTCCGTGCCGGTGCGCGCCAGCGTGCGGCGCAGCCACGCGAAGAGCGCCAGCGCGGCCAGGATGTGGATGCCGATGTTGGTGACGCGGTAGCCGCGGACCGCGTCGCCCCCGGCGGCGTAGTTGAGTGCCAGCGTCAGGTTGGGGATGGGCCGTCCCGTCATCGGGCTCTGGACCGGCGGGTGCAGCACGCGGCCCAGATCCGCCAGCGACTGGATCGTGGTGTTCTCGCGGACCGACCGCTGATCGTCGAGCACGAGCGGGCCGCCCAGCGCGTTGGCGTAGACGGCAGCGCCCAGCAGGATCAGGACGCCGATGGCCAGCCAGGGCGTGGGGGCTGGTGCCGGCGTGGAAACAGGCAGGTGAGGGCGGGCAGAGGAGCGGGAACGGGCCACGAGCCGTCCATGATAGCTATCGTCGCGCCGGTTTACACTCGTCAGACGCGCCCGTAGCTCAGCTGGATAGAGCACCGGCCTTCTAAGCCGGGGGTCCCGAGTTCGAATCTCGGCGGGCGCACCACTACCTCCCGGGGCCCGACGACCAGGACGGGCACTCGACTTGTACAATCCAGCACAGCTTGGACCGGACAGCCCGTGTCATCCTCGCCGGAGGAACTCGTGACCGATCCCGCGACCATCAGACGCCTGACGCTCCAGCTCGCGCGGGACGTGCTCGCCCGCGACAGGCTGGCCGCCGTGCTGGCGGACGCGCAGGCGGTTGTCATCGCGAGGCGGCTCGATATCCGTTCCGCCCGGGGGCTGCTTCGCGACTCGGCGGCGCGGAGCGCCCGCGGCAACGGTCGCCCATCGCGTCGACCGGCGAAGGGGACACGATGACTCGAGTGAAGAAGGTCCCGCGTCCGACCCAGGCCGGTGCACCTGCCCAGGGCTTCGACCTGCACGTCTTCCTCGAATCCGCGGGTCTGACGCGCAGGGTCATCAAGGTCAAGAAAGGCGCTGTCGTGTTCGCGCAGGGGACCGCCGCCGACAGCGTCTACTACGTTCAGGCCGGAACCGTGCGGCTCTCGGTCGTGTCGTCGGCGGGGAGGGAAGCCGTGGTGGGGCTGCTGGGTCCCGGCGACTTCTTCGGTGAAGGGTGTCTCGCGGGGCAGCTCCACCGGATCGGCACAGCCAAGGCCGCGACGGCCTGCACGGTGCTGCGCGTGCCGAAGGCCGAGATGGTGGCGACGCTGCACGACCACGCCGAGCTCGCGGATCGCTTCCTCAAGCACATGCTCGCGCGGAACATCCGCATCGAAGAAGACCTGGTCGACCAGCTCTTCAACTCCAGCGAGAAGCGCCTGGCCCGCACGCTGCTGCTGCTCGCGCGCTACGGCGCCGACGACTCGACGGTCGCCGAGCTGCCGATCCTCTCGCAGGAAACACTCGCCGATATGGTCGGCACGACGCGGTCGCGCGTGAACTTCTTCATGAACAAGTTTCGCCGGCTCGGCTTCATCGAGTACAACGGCGCACTCAAGATCAACAGCTCTCTGCTGAGCGTCGTCCTGCACGGCTGATCAAGGCCGTTCCCGCGCCAGCGGTCAGGAGGGACGCGCCCCGCCGCGGCCGGGTCGGGCCGTCATGCGTGCGGCGAGCAGGCGGACGACCCAGCGCGCCAGGCGGCGTACGGATCGGCGAAGCAGGTGCACATCATTTCTGGCGGACGTGGTGACGTCATGGACGTCCGAGAGAATCGCGTTGACGCGTTCGGACGCCGGCGCCACGTAGCGTGTTTCCATCTGCTCGAGCATCGTCGCCAGACGTCTCACCAGGAGCAGCAGGGCGCCCAGCGCCCCGATGAAGACGACCGCCTCGCCAATACCGAGGACCGTCAGAATCGTCAGTAACCAGTTCGTTGTTTCCAGTGACTCCATCGTCCTTCCTCTTCTGAATCACGAACCGAGTCGTCCGGCCCGGCCGGCCGTCCGAACGCGGTGTGCGGTGAGAGGTCGGGCGGGGCCAGACGCGCGCGAAGGCCGGGCCATTCCCGCTGGTAGCCGGCGGCGTCGCCGTAGTCGAGGAACAGCTGGTAGTGATCGTGCGGATCCGGAAGCGCACGCGAGTGCTTGATGGGACACCAGTACTGCTCCGTGCGTGCGGCCACCTCGCGGGTGTAGCCGAGCACGCCGTTCGCGTAGGAACAGTAGGCACAGTGGAGCCGGTCGGCCCAGGCCAGGTACGGCAGGCGGTACCGGTCAAAGACGACGTAGTCGCGATGCGAGACACGTTCGATGTTGAAGAGGGGAAAACAGAGCCACTGATAGAGCGTCGTCCAGAGGTCCAGCAGCACAAACGGAACGATCAGCGAGTAGATGATCGGAACGCTGAGCAGGTTCGCGGGTCTCATGGCGCCTTCCCACGTATGGACGGGCAAGTCTGATGCCGTCTCTCCACCGGAGGGCGACCGCGCCGCGGCGCCGCGATGCCAGTGTGGGAAGCCTCTTGTTGCGTCTTACCGCCGAAGAAAGTCGACCGTCAGGCGCGAACTATCCCGCATGCCGCGAAGGAATCCATGTGTGGCCACGGCGCGCCGGCCCGGGGCGTCTGGGACGATGGCAATGGCTCGGGTGGATCTCGTGGCGGGCACGAAGGTTGCTCAGTTCTGCCCGATGGCGTCGGTGAGAAGAAGGTTTGTGCCGTGCGGGGTGCTGCTGCTCACGCTGCAGACGCAGGCGGCGGCGCAGCAGGTGCTTGGGGGACACCTCGTCCCCAGCATCGGAGAGGGCCAGACGCTGGTCATCAATGTTCCGCAGCGGATGCTGTTCCGGTTCGAGGACGGCAAGCCTGTCGATGCCCACCCTGTCGGCGTCGGTCGTCGGGAATGGCCCACGCCGGCCGGGGCCTTCGACGTGATCGCGAAGGAGGTCAATCCCACCTGGGATGTGCCGCTGTCCATCCGGGAGGAGATGCGCCGGCTCGGGCAGCCGGTGGTCGAGCAGGTGCCGCCGGGTCCGGACAATCCGCTGGGGAGCTACTGGATCGGACTCTCGCTCCGCCACATCGGCATCCACGGCACGAACGCGCCGTCCAGTCTCTATCGGGCCAGCACGCACGGGTGCGTCCGCCTGGACGACGCCGCACTCGCCGCGCTCTACGAACGCGTCGAGATTGGAACACGAGGCCGCGTGATCTACGAGCCGGTGCTGCTGGCGCTGACGCCACGCGGTGTGCTGCTCGAAGCGCATCCCGACATCTATCGCCGGGCCGTCGAGCCTGCGATCAGGCAGGTCGCCCGGCAGGCGGCGGCGCTGGGCGTGACGGAGCGCGTCGACTGGGTCGTGGCTGCGAAGGTCATCCGTGAGCGCAAGGGTGTCCCTCTGCCTGTGGACCGCCGCGACGGAGCGCGTTGACGTGGAGCAGCCAGATCGGCCGACGCCGGGCGAGCGGGTCATCGAAGTGCGTGTCAACGAGCTGCGACAGCTCTTCAACGCCATCGACCCGTCTCCGTTTCATGAGCGCGACCTCGATCCGAAGGCGGAAGAGTTCATCGTGGACTGGAGCAGAACGTTTCCGGCCGATGCACCGTTGGCACTGGTCGTCTATCTCGAGGGACACGCGGAACCGTCGAATGAGCGGGTCGTGCTCAGCAGCGCGATCCGGGAGTACTTCAGCCAGCGGGCCGTGGCCTCGCGCCGCAGGCTGCGCGAGTTGTTTCGTCGCGGGCGCATCAGTCTGGCGATCGCGCTGGCATTCCTCGCGGTCTCGGTGGCCGTCAGCAACGCGCTGGCCCGCTACGTGGCGCAGAAGGGCGCCGCTGACGTCCTGCGGGAGGGGTTCCTCATCGGCGGGTGGGTCGCGATGTGGCGTCCCCTTGAAGTGTTTCTGTATGACTGGTGGCCCATCCAGGCGCAGGCGCGCCTCTTCGACCGTCTCAGCGCGATGAGAGTGGAGATCAAGTACACCCGTTCCGAACGTTCCGGCGTGGAGTGACCGAAGTGGAGGATGAGAGAGTGAGGGCATACCCCGTCACGCTTGCTGTCGAGGCTCCGTCGGGAGGCAGGAACCGCCTGACCGTCGCCGTGCGCGCGCTGCTGGCGTTGCCACACGCCGTGCTGGTCGGTCCCATCTACTGGTCGTTCCGCACCGGCGGCGTGGGGCTGCTCGGAGCCGCGGCGTACGTCCTGGCCGTCGTCAGCTGGTTCACGTTGCTCGTGACCGGCGAACACCTGGCCGGCATCCGGGAGTTCACGATGTACTACCTCCGGTGGCGGACGCGTGCCGTGGCCTACATGGCGCTGTTCGTCGACGCCTATCCGCCGTTTGGAGACGCGCCCTACCCGGTGACCATCGACGTGGCGGCCCCTGCCATGGCCAGAGACCGCGCGAGCGTCGCCGTACGGCTGTTCCTGGCGATCCCGCACCTCGTCGTGCTTCCGTTCCTGTTGTTTGCCTGGCTGGTCACCACTGTGATCGCCTGGTTCGCGATTGTGATCACCGGCGCGTATCCGCGACCGCTGTACGCGTTCGGCGTCGGGACGCTGACGTGGGCGCTCCGGGTCGAAGCCTACCTGCTGCTGATGGTGGACGCGTATCCGCCCTTCGAGTTTGCGCCGTCGCGGGACGCCTAGCTTCGAGGAAGGTCGCGTGGCCCGGCGCAGCACGCAGGGAGCACGCCGGAAATCAGGTCGATGACGCGCGTGGCCTTGGTCAGGAAGTCCGTGGCGTTGGGCACGACGACGCGATGCGGATGGCCGTCCCACGCCTGAAAGATGCGCTCGTCGATGGCCAGGGCTTCGGCCGCGGACTCGATGCGGAGCGGGTTCGACCGGTTGTAGCCGGCACCTGCCGCGGGCGTGCGGAGGTGGATGACGAGCTGGTAGCGGGCAAACTGCGCCTCGCGCGTCGTGCCGAGCGTCGACCAGAAGTCCTCGGGTCCGGGCCAGTACGCGAGGCCGTCGACCGTCCCGCGGTCACAGACCTGGATGGCGGGATTGTCCTGCACGGCCGACTCCAGCTCCCGCTGCACGTAGAAGACTGCGCGCTGCGCCGCCTTGAGCGCCTCGCCCGCCAATGCGCGCGGAAACCCTCCCGTGAAGAGGATCCCGGCGGCTTCCGGCAGCACGCGGACATGCGCGCAGAAGGTCTGCCGGATCATCTCCAGCGTGGCGGTCTTGCCTGCGCCGGGGCCGCCGGTCAGGACGATGCGGAGCGGTGCATGGACTTCGGTGCATCGACAGGCGTGGATGGACATAGGGGTCTATTGTGCCGGCTTCCTACGCACGTTCGGCGGGCAGGCTGACGACGAACCGGGCACCGCCTTCGGGGCGGTTCTCGGCACGCACCGTTCCGCCGTGCAGCGCCACCAGATGCCGGACGATCGCGAGACCGAGCCCGGTGCCGCCCGGGCGTGAGCGCGACTTGTCGACGCGGTAGAAGCGCTCGAAGACGCGCGACAGATCCTCGGCCGGGATGCCGGGGCCCGAGTCGCTGACATCGATCTCGATCCGGCCGTCCACCATCGCGGTGCTGATGCGGATGCCGGCACCTTCCGGCGTGTAGTTGGTCGCGTTCTCGACGAGGTTGCGGAGCACGTCGTGCAGCTTGGCCTGGTCGGCCAGGACGGTGGACGCGCCCGCGCCGATGGCAACCGTGACGCGCTGCCGCTTGGCCTCGAAGGCGAGTTCGAGGTCCGCGGTGACGGCGTCACACAGCATCTGCAGGTCGCACGGGCTCAGATCCAGCGGCTCCTGATGCGCGTCCAGCCTGGCGAGCCGGAGCAGATCCGTGACGAGGCGCTCCATGCGCACGCTCTGCCGCGCGATGGTGTCGAGGAACTGCGGCGTGGACACGCCGCCGGGGTCGTCCTGAAGCGCCTCGATGTAGCCCCGGATCACGGTCAACGGCGTGCGCAGTTCGTGAGACACGTTGGCCACGAAGTCCCGGCGCACCTGGTCGGCCCGCTTCAGGTCGCTGACGTCGTGCAGGACGAGCACGGCGCCCGCGCCACCGGCCGCGGCGACCGGCGTGGCTCGGGCGACGAACGTGCGGCCCGGATCCCGGATGAGGGAGAGCTCGCGGCTTTCGGGCGTGTCGCCGTTCAGCGCGCCGCTGATCTGCGCGGCGACGTCCGGGTCCCGGACGACTTCGAGATACGGACGGCCGATGGCGGAGGCGTCCACGGCGAGCATGGCGCGCGCGGCGCCGTTGACCAGCTGCAGCCGGCCCTGGCGATCCACGACCAGCACGCCTTCCACCATGCCCGCCAGCACCGCCTCCGTGCGCGCGCGGTCGCGCGTCAGTTCGTCGATGCGCGAGCCGAGCTGCTGCACCGACGCGTCGAGCACGCGGGCCACGGTGCCCAGTTCATCCTCGCCGTAGTCGTACGTGGTTTTGGTGATGTCGCCGGCGGCGTAGCGCTCGGCGATGCCGGCGATCCGCTCGACACGGCGGGCGAGTGGCGCCGAGAGCAGCCACGCCACGATGAGGGCGACGGGCACGGCGGCGACCAGCGCGGCCAGCGGGGCCGTGCTGACGACGGCGAGTTGTCCGGCGACACTCGAGAGCGGAAGCGCCAGCCGGACGAACGCGACGCCAGGGTGGGCGGCGCGCACGGCCACGTAGACCATGTCGGTGTCGACGGTCGTGCTGAACCGCTGGCTGACGCCGGTGCCGGACGCGCGGGCCGCGACGACCTCGGGCCTGCCGGCGTGGTTGTCGAGCTGCAGGACCTCGGCCAGCGTCTGCTCGGAATCGCCGGTCACCCGACCGTCGGCCGCGATGAACGTCACGCGGCCCTCGACCGTGCGTGCCAGCCGGTCGGCCTCGGCGTCGAGTTGTTCCGGTGTGTTCAGAGGAGAGGCCTGGGCGAGGAGGTCCGCGATGAGCGTCGCCTCGGTGATCAACCGCGCCTGAATCTGCGCCCGCTCGCGGTTGCGGCCCTGCCAGGCGGCCAGTCCGGCCACGGCGACAAGCGACAGGGCGGCCGCGCTCAGGGCCGCGATGAACACCTTGGTGCGGACGCTGGTCGTCATCC
>CAYNUO010000060.1:14060-18353 GCA_964400405.1 uncultured Bifidobacteriaceae bacterium
GCGGCCGCGCTCAGGGCCGCGATGAACACCTTGGTGCGGACGCTGGTCGTCATCCTAGTGGCCTGTCCCGACCAGATGTGCAGCGGATTCCGCCGCGCGGCGCCCGAGGATCAAGCCGGCCACTAGTGTTCGTCCAGCTTGTAACCGAACTGTTTCACGGTCACGAGCGCCTCGACGAGCACCGGCAGCTTCTCCCGCAGCCGCCGGATGTGCACGTCGACCGTGCGCGTGCCGCCCGTATAGCGATAGCCCCAGACGTCGCCGAGCAGCAGGTCGCGCGACAGCACGCGTCCGCGGTGCTCGAGCAGGTACTGCAGCAGCAGGAACTCCTTCGCCGTGAGCTTCACGTCGTGGGCGCCGTCGGACACGGTGTGCCGTGTCAGGTCCATCGTGATCGAACGGAAGCGGTGGGTCTGCTCGGACGGCCCGGCCGGCTGCGCGCGGCGCAGCAGCGCCTTCACGCGGGCCACGAGTTCGTTCGGGCTGAAGGGCTTCGGCAGGTAGTCGTCGGCACCGAGTTCGAGGCCGACGATCCGGTCGGTCTCGTCGCCCCGCGCCGTCACCATGATGACCGGGATGCGTGCCGTGGCGGCGTCCGACCGCAGCGCGCGGCAGATGGCCAGGCCGTCCATGCCGGGCAGCATGAGATCCAGGATGACGAGGTCGGGCGGCGCCTGGCGGATGGCGGCGAGCGCATCCGTGCCGGAGTCGAAGACCTCGGGGTGCCAGCCGGACTTCGTCAGGTAGAGGCTGACCAGGTTGGCGATGTCGCGGTCATCCTCGACCACGAAGATACGCGTCATGGGGCGCCCAGTGTACCGCGTGGGGCCGCGCGCCGTCCGGCCGGGATCAGACGCGCAGCCGTCCGCGGAAGGCCCGCGCGGCGTAATAGGACTCCGCGCCGTTGTGGTACAGGAACACCGTGCCGTAGCGCCGATCGCAGAAGAGCGCGCCGCCGAGTGCTCGAATCTCCGGGGGCGTCTTCACCCAGCTCGACGTCTTGAGGTCGAACGCACCGAGGGTCTGGAGCGCCCGATACTCGTCCTCCGTGAGCAGTTCGATGCCCATCTTCGCGGCCGCTTCGACCGCGCTGCCTTTCGGCTTGTTCTCCTTGCGGGCGCGCAGCGCGTCGCCGTCGTAGCAGAGGCTCCGGCGGCCCGCAGGACTCTCGGCGGCACAGTCGCAGAAGGTGATCTCTCCGGTCTTCGTGTCCGTGCCGATCACGTCCGGTTCACCGCCGGTGGCTTCCATCGCGTGGAGTGAGTCGAGCGCCGCGGGGTGCTTCGCGAGCCGGGCCTCGACGTCGGCCCAGGCGACGCCGCGGTGACGCTGCGGGTGTGTCTCGAAGCGGGTCTTGAGGGTCTGCAGCAGCGCGTCTCTGTCGGCGGCCTTCATGTGGCGACTTCGTGTCCGCGTGGCTCAGCGTTCGACGGCCACGACATGCGCCTGGATGCTCGCGTCCACCGCGCCCTCTCCGAACCGCTGCGCGATGGCCGCCGCGGCCCGGTCCGTGGCTTCCCCGAGCCGGGAGGCGTCGCGCGCTTCGATCTCGCCGCGGAGCGGTGTGCCCTGACAGTACGCGACGGCGGGCACGCGGGCGGAGTCCGCGCGGCTTCGCGCCGTGATCGTGCTGATGGTCGGCCGAGCGGTGAAGCCCCCGGCGGCGAGGTCGCGCTCGATCGTGTGGTGCTCGAAGTAGCCGTACGGCGTCCGCGTCAGAAAACGCGGCGGGTCTTCGGGAAACAGGGCGTCCATCGCCGTCGTGATGGTGTCGGCGAACTCGTTCTCTCCAAGCCGGTCCCAGACATTGAAGAGAAACAGGCCGCCCGGCTTCAGCACCCGGCGGGCCTCGGCAAACGCCCGGGCCTTGTCGGGGAAGAACATCGCGCCGAACTGGCACACGACCGCGTCGAACAGACCGTCGGCGAACGGGAGCTGCATGGCATCGGCCTGACGCCACTCCACGGGACGCGCCGTTCCGGCCGTCGAGGCCAGGTCGAGCATTGCCTGATTCAGATCCGTCGCGACGATGGACACGCGGTCGGGCAGGGCAGCGGCCATGCTGCGCGTCACGACGCCTGTCCCGGCGGCGACCTCCAGAATGCGCGTCAGGGTGCGCCCGGCCAGGCGTTGCGTCAGGTCGGCCGCATAGGGTTCGAAGATCAGCGGCACCAGATGGGTGTCGTAGATCCTCGGGATCGATCCGTCAAACGCCTTGTCGTTCTGGTTCATGGACAGCTCTCGGGGTGGGGTGGGGCCTATGCCGCACCCGTGATGAAGGCGACCAGTTCGTAGCAGACCGCGCCGATGACGGCGGCCGCGGGGATGGTGAGCACCCAGGCCCAGACGATCTGCCCGGCTACGCCCCAGCGGACGGCGGAAAGCCGCCGCGTGGCGCCGACGCCGACGATGGCGCCGGTGATCGTGTGCGTCGTGCTGATGCCGACGCCGAGTTGCGTGGCGAGGAAGATGGCGAGCGCCGCGCCGGTTTCAGCCGCGAAGCCGCCAATCGGCTGCAGCCGCGTGATCTTCGAGCCCATCGTGTGGATGATGCGCCAGCCGCCGGAGAGGGTGCCGAGCCCGATGGCCGTATGCGCGGCCAGCACGACCCAGAAGGGAATGGGCAGACCTCCCTTGGCGTCCATCTGCAGGTAGCCGCCGGTCACGAGCGCACCCGCGATGATGCCCAGCGGCTTCTGCGCGTCGTTGGCGCCGTGCATCAGGCTGAAGCCGGCGGCCGACACGAGCTGCATCCGCCGGAAGAACCCGTCGACCTTGCGCGGTGTCGATTTCTGGAACACGACCATGCTGAGCGACATCAGCAGCCACCCCACCACCAGGCCGATGACGGGCGCCACGACGATGAAGATCAGGGTCTTGGTCCAGCCGGAGACGATGATGGCGCCGAAGCCGGCCTTCACGATGGCCGCGCCGGCGTAGCCGCCGAAGAGCGCGTGCGAGGAACTGGTGGGCAGGCCGAAGTACCACGTGATCAGGTCCCACACGATCGCGCCGACGAGTCCGGAGAAGATCACCGCGAAGGTGACCACCTTGAGATCCACCATGCCCGCGCCGACCGTCTTGGCCACGGCCGTGCCGAAGAAGAACGCGGCGACGAAGTTGAAGAACGCGGCCCAGGCGACGGCCTGGCCCGGCGTGAGCACGCGCGTGGAGACGACGGTGGCGATCGAGTTGGCCGCGTCGTGGAAGCCGTTGATGTAGTCGAAGACGAGCGCGACGGCGATGATGGCGATGACGGCCAGCAGCGAGAGGTCCATGGCGGGGCGTGGGGCGGCGGACTAGCCGTGCTTGATGACGACGCCTTCGAGCGCGTCGGCGACGTCTTCACAGCGGTCGGTGGCAGCCTCGAGCACGTCGAGGATTTCCTTCCACTTGATGACGGCGATCGGGTCGCCCTGCTCTTCGTCGAAGAGCGCCACGATGGCGTCCTGGTGCACGCGGTCGGCCTCGTGCTCGAGCTGGTTCACGCGGGCCGCGAGCTCCCGCACCCCGTCACGCTTTTCCATCATCCGGAAGGCCTCGTGGAGCAGCTTGGCGGAGTCCTCGATGATCTCGGCCAGCCGCAGCGCTCCCGGGCGGGTTTCGGTGATCCTGTAGAGCTTGATGATGGCGGCGGCGGTATCCACGGCGTCCATCACGTCGTCAAGCGAGTTGGCCAGGGCGTGGATGTCCTCCCGGTCCAGCGGTGTGACGAACGTCCGGTTCAGGCGGTCCATGATGCCGCGCGTGTACTTGTCGCAGGTGTGCTCCAGATCCTTGATCCGGGTCACCGCCTCGGTCTCGATGGGCCTGGAGCTGAGCATCGTCCTGAGGGCTTCAGCGCCTTCCTGGACGTGGCTGGCGAGCGCGACGAAATCCTGGAAGAACTTCTCTTCTTTGGGGATCAGACTGAATCGGGGCATAGGTCCTCGGCGGGCCCGGGAATCGTACTCCGAATGCCGCGCGATCTGTTACACGGCGTTTACATCCGCGTCCACGGCCAATGCGCCCGTCAACGGTCTCCCCGCTGGTGCCCCTCCCGAGGCGGACACCAGCGAGGTACCGGGCCTATTCCTCTATCTCGCCCGTCCGGATCGTGACGGTGCGGGTCACCGGGATCTGGAAGATCCGGCCGTCGCCAATTGCGCCGGTCCGTGCCGCGCCGATGATGGCCTGCGTTGCGGCCTCGACGAGGTGGTCCGGTACGACGACGTCGATCGCCATCTTGGGCAGCAGCGTGATGTCGTATTCCTTGCCCCGGTAGACGGTGGCGTGGCCCTTCTGCTTGCCGTG
>CAYNUO010000061.1:0-7058 GCA_964400405.1 uncultured Bifidobacteriaceae bacterium
ACTTCTCGACGGCCTGGTCGGTCGCCGTGTTCATGAACATCGCGAGGATCATCGGGGCGGGGCCGTTGATCGTCATCGAGACGGACGTACTCGGGTTGAGCAGGTCGAAGCCCGAGTAGAGCTTCTTCATGTCGTCGAGCGTGGCGATCGAAACGCCCGAGTTGCCAATCTTGCCGTAGATGTCCGGGCGGGCGTGCGGGTCCTCGCCGTAGAGCGTGACGGAGTCGAACGCGGTCGACAGACGGGCGGCCTTCTGCCCGGCCGAGAGGTAGTGGAACCGGCGGTTCGTGCGCTCCGGCGTACCCTCGCCGGCGAACATGCGCGTCGGGTCCTCGCCGGCGCGGCGGTACGGATAGACGCCACCCGTGTACGGATACGAACCCGGGAGGTTCTCCCGCATCAGGAACTGCAGCAGTTCGCCCCAGCTCTTCGCCGTCGGGGCGGCGATCTTCGGAATCTGCTGGTGCGACAGCGACTCGACGTAGTTGTTGCCGACGACGGCCTTGCCGCGGACGTCGTACGAGAAATGCTCGTCGGTGATGCCCTTCAGACGATCCGGCCAGGACCGCAGCAGTTCCACGGCGTCGGTCGTGAGCGCCTTGACGGCGTCCTGGTAGCGCTGACGGAGGCGCAGCAGCGAGCCGTCGCCGCCGCCGGTCAGGTCGGCCTGCTCGTACAGCGCCAGCGCCTTGGGCAGCTTCGGATCCTCAATCTCCTGCAGAGACTGCCAGAAGCCCTGCGCCCGCGTTGCCGCCTCGACCTGCCGGTCGACGTCGCTGTTGATGCCGCGACCCTGTTCGGCGATCTCGGCGAGATAGCGGAGCCGTGCGCCGGGAATCAGCACGGTCGCCCGCGGTTCCTTGAGCGAGGTGTCGATCTGAGGTGTCCAGGCGGATTCGGGCAGGCTCAGCTTCGCCCGGAGCAGCCGGCAGAGGTTGCTGAACATCCACGTGACGCCGGGGTCGTTGAACTGGCTGGCGATGGTCGGATAGACCGGGATGTCCTCGTCCTTCGTCTGGAACGCCGTCCGGTTCCGCTTCCACTGCTTGCGAACGTCACGCAGGGCGTCTTCGGCGCCGCGCTTGTCGAATTTGTTCAGGACGACGAGCTCCGCGTAGTCCAGCATGTCGATCTTTTCGAGCTGCGACGGGGCGCCGTAGTCGCTCGTCATCACGTAGACGGGGAAGTCCACGAGGTCGACGATCTCGGAATCGCTCTGGCCGATCCCGGCCGTCTCGACGATCACCAAGTCGTACTTCAGCGACCGCAGGAACCCGATGCAGTCCTTCAGCACAACGCTCGTGGCGGCGTGCTGCCGGCGCGTGGCCATCGACCGCATGAACACGCGGTGGGAGCGGAGGGCGTTCATCCGGATGCGATCGCCGAGCAGGGCGCCGCCGGAGCGCCGACGCGTCGGGTCGACCGCGAGCACCGCAATCCGCATCTCGGGGAAGGCGTGCAGGAACCGGAGAACCAGCTCGTCCTCGACGCTCGACTTGCCGGCGCCGCCCGTGCCCGTCACCCCGACGACCGGCGTGCCCGCGCCGAGCGTCTTCCACTGCTCGCGCAGCGCCGCCATCTCGGCCGCGCCGTAGTGCCCCTCTTCGATCGCGGACAGCACGTGCGCCACGGCGATCTCGTCTTCGACGTTGACGGCCGTCTTCGGGGCCTTGACGCCCTCGGCGAGCTTGCGTGCCGCGACGGCCTTGCGGGTGCGCGCGACGACGTCCTCGATCATGGCCACGAGCCCGAGCTTCATGCCGTCGTTCGGGTGGTAGATCCGTTCCACGCCGTACGCCTCGAGCTCGGCGATCTCCTCGGGGGTGATCGTCCCGCCGCCACCCGCGAAGACGCGGATGTGCGCGGCGTTGCGTTCCTTGAGCATGTCGACCATGTACTTCAGGTACTCGACGTGCCCACCCTGATAGGAGGACAGCGCGATGGCGTCGGCGTCTTCCTGCAGCGCCGCGCGCACCACGTCCTCGACGGACCGGTTGTGGCCGAGGTGCACGACCTCGGTGCCCTGGGCCTGGATGAGGCGCCGCATCACGTTGATGGCGGCGTCGTGCCCGTCGAACAGGCTCGCGGCCGTGACGAAGCGGAGCGGGGTGGCGTCGGTCGAACTCGTCTGGGTGTCGACCGGGGCAGACGTCGTACTGATGCTCATAGCCGTCCATTCTACCGTCGCTGGACCCGGTGTCCGCTCCTGCGAAACAATCTGGGGGTGTCATCCTCCAATCCAGAGTCGAGCGTCCGGCGGGTCATTGAGCGGCGGATTCACGCCCAGCGTCCCCGGAAGGACGCTCCCCCGCCGGACGACCGCAACGCGCGCACACGGGAAGCGATTCTGACTGCCGCCCTGGCGCTCTACGCCGCCGAAGGGTATGGCGCCGTCACGATGCGGGGCATCGCCCAGCGGCTCGGGTTCAGCGCGCCGGCGATTTACAACTACTTTCTGAGCAAGGAGGAAATCTTTGCAACATTGCAGGAGATCGGCCTGGACGTCATGGCCGAGGCTGTCCTGACGCCGGAGTCAGACGACCCGCTGGCCGACTATCGCGCCATCTTCACGAACTACTACGCGTACTCGAAGAGCCACCCCGAGTATTTCGCGCTGCTCTACGTCGACCCGTCGGCGCCGCATCTGACCTACGAGACACCCGCGCTGAAGCGCATGGGCGAAGAGACGAACAGGCGGTTCGCCCGGTGCATCGAGACGGGCGTCTTTGCCGATGACACACCGGTCCACGTCCCTGGGCTCTTCTGGGCGCTCGTGCACGGCATCGCCGTCCTCCGCCGCGTGAATGCGATGCCGCCAGAGACGGACTTCGATCCCCAGGTGACCGTGGGGCTGGATCTGTTCATCGCCGGCCTGAAGGCAGGCTTCGTGCCGCCGCACGCCTACGCGCCTGTCGGCGGCGACAAGCCGGGGCTGTATCCGGGCTCGAAGCGGCCCTAGCGCCGTCGTACGCACGAAGGGCCGGTCCGCCAGGCGAACCGGCCCCCGGTCGTTTCCGCGCGCGTCGCGCTAAATCCCGCTCATCAGGTCGAGGTCGCCCTGGCTGTCGCCGAACTTCTCGGCATCAATCCCCATCTTGCCGAGCAGCGTCATCTGGAGGTTCGCAAGCGGCGTCCCCTCCTTCGCCAGCACATGGCGGTTGCCGGCGATGCCCATCTGCTTCCCATGCACCACGGTGATCGGCAGGTTCTTGTGCAGATGCAAATTCGAGTCGCTCATCCCCGACCCGTAGAAGAGGAGCGAGTGGTCGAGCATCGTGCCGTCGCCTTCCTGCGTCTTCGCCAGCGTGTCCACGAAGTAGGCCAGCATCCGCATCTGGAACGCGTTCAGCTTCGCCTGCCGCACCAGCTTCTCCGGGTTGTTCTGGTGGTGGGAGAGCGGATGATGTGAATCGGGCACGCCGATCTCCGGATACGAGCGGACGCTGGCTTCCCGGACCATCAGGAACGTGAAGACGCGCGTCAGGTCCGTCTGGAAGGCCAGTGCCTGCAGGTCGAACATCAGCTTGACGTGTTCCTCGAACGTGCCGGGGATGCCGACGGGCCGCTCGACGACCGGCAGTTCACGCGCGACCTGCTCCTCGGCCTTCTGCACGCGACGCTCGACGTCGCGCACGGCGTCCAGATACTCGGCGAGCTTGGTCTGATCGCGGGCGCCGAGCGTGGTCTTGACCGTGGCCACCTTCGCCGTCACCGAGTCGAGCACGCTCCGGTCCGTCCGGATCTCCGCGAGCCGCACCTTCGGTTCCGTGCTGTCGCTCGCGCCGAAGAGCCGCTCGAAGACGTTGCGCGGATTGTTCTCCATCGGCAGCGGCGTGGTCGGCGTGCGCCAGGCGATCGTGTTGTTGTAGGCGCAGCTGTAGCCGAGCGAGCAGGTCCCGAGCAGGTCCGTTGATTCGATCGCGAGCTCCAGTGACGCGAGCTGCGTGTCCTTCTCCCACTTGCGCGCGACGACCTGATCCAGCGACGTTCCCGCGTGGATGTTGACGCCTTCGGTCCGGAACGCACGGGAGCCCGTCAGCCACGACGTCTGCATCCGCGGATGCTGTCCGCCGTCGATGCCGTCACCCTGCTTGCTGTCGCAGCCGCTGACGACCAGCAGGCGGTCCTTGTGGCGTTCCATCGGCTGGAGGATCGCGTTCAGTTCCAGTGCGCCGTTCGGGTTCGGCTGCGTCCAGATCGGCATGTTGAACCCCATGCCGACGTACACCGCGCCGAAGCGCTTGATGGGAGCGGCCGCGGACAGGCGGAGAGGCGAGAAGGCCGGCACCATCGCATCCAGCAGCGGAAGCGCGAGGGTGGCACCGGCGCCACGCAGGATCGTGCGGCGGGGAAGGTGGCGCTTCGTGACGATCATGACTCGGCTCTCCTCATCTGGAACGGCATGCTGCGCGTGATGTTCAGAATCAGCGTGGACCAGCGGTTCCCTGCGGCCGCCGTGTCGCGGATCAACTGACGCACGACCGGCATGTCGGCGGGTTCCAACCCGCGGCCCAGCGCGTAGGTCAGCAGTTTCGCGGTCATCGTGCTGATGAAGATCTCCTGCTTCGCGACGAGTACGTCGCGGAAGCCGGCCGGCCCGTCGAACTTGGTGCCGTCAGGCAGGCCGCCGCTCGGATCGATGGTGGCCTTGCCGTCCTCGGTCCGCCACTTGCCGATGCCGTTGAAGTTCTCGAACGCGAAGCCCATCGGGTCGAGCTGCGCATGGCAGTTCGCGCAGACAGGGTTCTTCCGGTGCATCTCCATCCGCTGCCGCAGGGAGCCTTCCACCTTCGTGTTCTCCAGCGGGGGCACGTTGGCCGGCGGCACCGGCGGCGGCGTGCCGAGAATGTTCTCGAGGATGAACTTGCCGCGGAGCACGACGGACGTCCGGTCGGCGTACGACGTCACGGTCAGCACGCTGCCGTGGTTCAGGATCCCGGCGCGGTTTGCCGACGCAGGGAGCGAGACCCTCCGGAAGTGATTGCCATAGACGTACGGCACGCCGTAGTGCCGGGCGAGGCGCTCGTTCAGGAACGTGTAGTCGGCCCGGATGAGGTCGGTTACGGGGCGGTCTTCCTTGAGCTGGCTCTCGAGGAAAAGCTGAGTTTCCTGCCGGAAGGCCTCGCGGAGGTTCTCATCGAAATCGGGGAAGGCCTTGGCATCGGGACGGACCGTCGCCATGTTCCGCACCATCAGCCACTGGCCGAAGAAGTTGCTCACCAGCGCCGACGCCTTCGGGTCCGCGAGCATCCGGCGGACCTGGGCGTCGAGCACGGCGGGCTGATGCAGGCGGCCGCTGGCGGCAAGCGTCAGCAGCGTGTCGTCCGGCACGCTGCTCCACAGGAAGAACGAGAGCCGTGAGGCGAGCTCGAGGTCGGCCACGCGGAAGTTCGTGCCTGGCTTGAGGCCGACCGGGTCCTTCTCGACGCGGAACAGGAAGTCCGGGTCCGTCAGGACGCGGACGAGACCCTTCTCGATGCCGTCGTCGAACGTTCCATCGGCGCGGCCGCTCCGGTAGAACTCCATGAGCGTCTGCGTGTCGACCACCGTGAGGGGCCGGCGGTACGCCCGGCGGGCGACGGCGCGGAGAATCGTCCGGGCGCAGGCATCCTCCTCCTTCGACGCAGCGGGTGTGCAACGGAAGATCTGCTTGCGGCTGACGCTGTCGAGGGGCGTTCGGCCGTTGAAGGGGCCGGTCACCTCCACGCGGTCCACGCCCATGTTCACGCGGCCGTACGCGAGCTCGGTCTTGCGGCCCGAGGCATATCCGTCGCTCGCCGGCGGCAGGCGCGACATGCCGACGCCCTCGACGTACCACTGATCCCGGTTGAATGCGACGCCGAGCGTGCGCATGCCGGCCCTGGCCTGGAACTTCGCGACCAGTCCCGAGTCGGCGATGTCCTCCGTCTCGGTGTAGGACCCGCCACCGTACGTGCGGCCGCCGAGCGTGAACACCTTGAGCCGCTGTCCGTCGAGCCGCAGGTCGATGTCGTTCTGCACGTCGAGGCCGCGGATCTCGTTGCCGATGTTCAGCGAGTTGCGCTGCACGCGGAGGCGGACCTCGTACTCGCCGTCGACGGGGAAGTAGTGCTTGATCGCGATACCGCCGCGCGAGCCGAACGGCAGGTCTTCGCTCATGCGCTCGTCCTGGACCAGCGTCATGTACGGGATGTCGTAGACGCTCGTCATCGCGCGCGTGGTCGCGTCACCGATGGCCATGCGGGCGACCTTCTTCGCCGCGAGCAGATATCGCTCCAGGAGTCCGGGCGAGACCGTCAGTACGTCCGCGACGTTGTCGAAGCCATAGCCGGAGTTGTCGGCCGGCAGGAGCGCCTTCCCGTCGATGTCGAGGGCGAGGATGTCGCGGATCGCGTTCGTGTACTCGGCGCGATTCAAACGATGAATGGCCGGCCGGCCGGCGTTGGGGGCCGCCTTGGCCATCCGGTCCATGGAACTCTCGAGCGCGTGGATGAGGCCGTCGTAGGTCGCGCGGTCCGGGCGCGGCGCGCTGGGCGGCGGCATCATCCCCGCGTTCAGCTTGCCGATCACCTTCTCCCATGTCTCGGCGTTCGCCGGATTGTCGACATCCAGCTTCTCGAGCACGAGGTCGCCGGCCTTCATGCGGCTGCTGTGGCAGCCGACGCAGTACCTGTCGACGACCGCGCGCGGCTCGACGGTCGGGGCTGTCTGAGCCGCGCGGGGAGTGGCTGGCCGTGGTGTGGCCGCGCTGACCGTGACGCCAGCCGCCAGTGCGATGCCGGCGCCGGCGATCCCGAGCGCAGAGAGATGCTTTGACATGGAACCCCCAGGTCCTTATCTTTGTTAATCCGTAACTGTAGGAGCGATCGCTCGAGGCGTCAACGCGATTCTCGGCGTTGAGGAACGGGCGGAGCCGAGGGACCGACGATGCAGGCACACAGGCGCGTTCTGGCCGGATTCTGGCTGGTTGTCCTATCGGCCGGTGCGGTGATGGTGTCGGCCGCGGGGCCCGATCGCCGCGTGGTTGAGGCTGCCCGGCAGCGTGACGGCCGTGCCCTGGCGGCGCTCATTCGCCAGCG
>CAYNUO010000061.1:7158-10759 GCA_964400405.1 uncultured Bifidobacteriaceae bacterium
TTGAGGCTGCCCGGCAGCGTGACGGCCGTGCCCTGGCGGCGCTCATTCGCCAGCGGGCGGACGTCACCGTGCCGCAGGCCGACGGCGCCACGGCGCTTCACTGGGCCGTGCAGTGGGACGACCTCGCGATGGCCGGACAACTGCTGAAGGCCGGCGCCCGTGTCGACGCCGTCAACGACTACGGTGTGATGCCGCTGTCCCTGGCGGCCACCAACGGCAGCGCGCCGATGATCGCGGCGCTGCTGGCCGCGGGCGCCAACCCGAACGCCGCGCTGCCGACGGGCGAGTCGGTGCTGATGACGGCGTCGCGGACGGGCCGCGTGGATGCGGTGAAGACGCTGCTCGCCCGTGGCGCTGACGTGAATGCGAAGCAGAAGTCGAAGGGGCAGACCGCGCTGATGTGGGCGGTGTCCGAACGGCATGCGCCGGTGGTTGGAGTGCTCATCGAAGCCGGTGCCGACGTGCACGCGCGGACGGAGGCCGGGTTCTCGCCGCTGCTCTTCGCGGCGCGCGAAGGTGACCAGGCGATCGCCGCGCTCCTCCTCGAGAAGGGAGCGGACGTCAACCAGTCGGCGCCAGACGGCAGCACGCCGCTGCTGGTTGCCACGGTGAGGGGGCACGTGCCGTTCGCGCTCTGGCTGCTGGACCGGGGAGCCAGGGCTGACGGTGAGCCGGCGGCAGCCGGCTTCACTCCGCTGCACTGGGCGTCCACACGGTCCGAAGGCGTGATCACGAATGACTACCCCGAGGCGCCAGGCGAGTGGGCCGCGCTGGCCGGCATTCCCGACCGGACGCAGAAGCTCGCGCTGATCAACGCGCTGCTCGCGAAGGGGGCCGACGTCAATGCGCAGGTCAGCAAGGACCTGCCGCGGTACGGCTTCTCGCTGTTCAAGCGAAACTATCTGCCGGGCGGCACGCCGTTCTACCTGGCGACGCTGGTCGGCGACGTCGAGGTCATGAAGCTGCTGCTGGCGAAGGGAGCCGACCGGCGCATCACCGCCAAGGACGGGACGACGCCGCTCATGGTGGCGTCGGGCATCGCGCACGCGGACAACGAGAGCCGCGTGTCGGAGGCCGAGCACCTCGCGGCCGCGAAGCTGGCGCTCGAACTCGGCGATCCGATCGACGCGACGAACCGTGCCGGATTCACGGCCATGCACGCAGCGGCCTTTGCGGGCTTCGACAGCGTCGTGCAGTTCCTCGCCGACAACGGCGCGAAGTTGAGTGAGGTCGCGAAGAACGGGCAGTCACCGCTCGGCATCGCCGAGGGTAACAACCTGAGTGGCTTCTTCTTCGAACGCGTCAGCACGGCGGCGCTGCTTCGGAAGCTGGGCGCGAAATCCGAGGGTGCCGTCACCCTGGAGGGATTCATCAAGAAGCAGGTCGGTGGCCGCAACCAGAGCGGCAGTCAACGGGAGTTCCAGGCGGGAACGCCCGACAAGAAGGACTAGCGATCAGTACTTCCGCTTCTGCTGGCGGACGATGTCGAACCGCGCCGTATCTGCGACGGCCATGACCGCCATCACGCCGGCCTGAATCGGATCGCTGACGACGAGATCGGCCGCGTCCGGGACGCTCCCCGCCATGTTGAGCGAGATGACGGCGATCCCCTGCGCGCGTACGTCCTCGACGGCGGCCGCGATCTCGCCGCCCATCAGCGACCCGGCCAGCACGATGAGCTTGACGCGGGGCAGCCGGACGATGGCACGGACGGCCGCGGCCAGCGCCTGCTCGCCAACCAGCGGGATGGTATCGACGGAGATGTGCTCGCCGCGGATGTTGTGGCGGTCCGCCTCCGAGATGGCGCCGAGCGCCACCTGTCCGACCTGGGCGCCGCCGCCCATGATGACGATCCGCTTCCCGTAGATGTGGGTGAGCGACGCGGTGTCGGTGACCGAGACGACACCCGGGATCGCGCGGAGCTCCGCGAGGATCGCCGCGTGGCGCCCGGCCTCCGCGGTGGCCTCGAAGTAAATGTCCGACACCGCACCCCCGCTGTGGCTGTCCACGTGTTCGATGTTCGCGGCGTGGTCCGCAAAGACCCGGGCCAGGGCCGAGAGCGTGCCCGGGCGGTCGGAGGCCGAAATCAGAACCGCAAGCGACGTCATGGACGGCTATTATCACCGGTCGTAGGGGGCAGGCGATGCGCATCGTGATGGCAGCGGTCGTTTTCGGCGGATGGCTCGCCGCTGGCGGAGCGGCACTGGCGCAGCAGCCGGCGCGGACGGAGCCGCTGCCCGACATGAGCGCCATTGCAAAGGCGCTCGGCGTGACGTGCAGTCATTGCCACGTCCAGGGCGACTTCAAGTCCGACGCCAACCCGAAGAAGGGGATCGCGCGGCAGATGATCGCGATGACGCGCGAGGTCAATGCGCGGATCACCGAGGCGACGGGGAAGGCGCCGGCGGCGTCCGTGGCCGTGCAGTGCATGACCTGTCATCGAGGCCAGCCGGTGCCACGGAGCCTGCCCGAGACGCTGCTGGCCGCGATCGGTGCCGAAGGCAATGCCGCGGCCGCCGATCGCTACCGTGAACTCCGGCGCCGGTATTACGGGCGCGACACGTTCGACTTCAGCGAGCAGGAGTTCCTCTCGTTTGCCTTCCGGCTGGCCGAGGGCAGGCCGGATGCGGCCATCCCACTGCTGCAGGCGCACCTGGAGTTCGCGCCACGGTCGGCGGATGCGCACGTCGCGCTGTCGCGGGCCTACGTCGTCAAACGCGACCGGCCGGCGGCAATCGCGGCTCTGAAGAAGGCCCTCGAACTCGAGCCGGCGCACGGCCCCGCGCAGGGCTACCTGGCCCAGCTCGAGCCCGGCCGGTAGCACCGCCCCGGGAGCCCGCGCTCGCGTCGATCAGTCCAGCAGTTGCGGCACGGTCCGGTCAACGGGCGCGGCGCCGCGGTGTCCCGCGCGCGTGCCCAGGCGCGATGCGAGGCCGGTCCGCAACTGGTCACGTTCGCGCCCGTGGAGCTGCCAATCCCCCGGCCGCTGGGCACGCAGCTCACCGGCCGTCCACCGCGCGCGCATCAGCCCGCTCCGCGCGTGGGCATTGGTTCCGAGCAGCAGGTGCCCGACTTCGTGCGCGATCGCGAGGCCGGTGAGCTCCTCCGCATCGGCTCCCGAGATTCGCGCGAGCCAGTCGACGCGCTCGAGGAAGATCGTGGCTACGGTGCCGCGCCGGCCCTCGGCGTCGACGACGGCGTACCCGAGCGCCATCGTGCCGGGCTGCGTTGCACCGGCGTCGCGTCGTGCCAGCCGCACGACGAGATCCTGTGGCTCCGGCGTGTCCGCGTCCGGGCGTCCGGGATCGACCCAGCGGATCTCGACGCCGGCCGGTGCGAGCGCACGCGCCGCCGCAGCCAGCGCGCGCCGCCGATCCACGTCGTCGCTGGTCATGTCATAGACGCGCACGGTCAGCGGGAGCCGGGTACCGCCGCTCGCGGCAGCGGGAACGATGAACAGCAGCGCCAGGGGCGCCAGCCGGTGGATGCGCATTGCGGCCTCCCGCGGCGCAGGGAGTTGCGCCGCTGGATGCGACTCTGCGGGCCGGCCGCGGGTACCTCAATGCACGGGCGATGACGCGGGGGTGACATGTGTGTCACC
>CAYNUO010000061.1:10859-18115 GCA_964400405.1 uncultured Bifidobacteriaceae bacterium
GGCCGCGGGTACCTCAATGCACGGGCGATGACGCGGGGGTGACATGTGTGTCACCTGCCGGCGAAACCGGCGGACCTCAGGTACCGTAGTAGGCATATCCAGGTGCGGGACCGCGTGCGTCCGGCAGCGCTGCCCACGAGCCTGGTGTATCGACGAGCGAGGGGGCCAGGGCGTCATGGAGCGCGGGACGACGGTGCGGGTGGGCGCGTTTGAGCTCGACCTGCGCTCGCGCGAGCTCCGGTCAGCCGCCGGCCGGCGTCGCCTGCAGGAGCAGCCGTTCGAGATCCTGCGTGCGCTGGCGTCCGCTCAGGGCACCGTGGTCACGCGGGAAGACCTCTGCCGGAGCCTCTGGCCCGACGGCACGTTCGTGGACTTCGAGCACAGCCTGAACGCCGCGGTGAAGCGCCTGCGCGCAGCGCTTGGCGATGACGCCGTCGAACCCCGATACATCGAGACGATTCCGCGCCGTGGGTATCGGCTCATCGCCGCCGTCGAAGGCATGGCGGCCGGGAGCGCCGTCACGGGTGGAGTCACGCTCGCTCCCCGTGCGCACGTGGCGCGGCTGGCGGTGCTGCCATTCGCCAATCTCAGCGAGGACCCCGGCCAGCAGTACTTCAGCGACGGCCTGACGGAGGAGATGATCGCGCAGCTCGGACGGATCTGCGGGAGGCGTATCGGCGTGCTCGCCCGGTGGTCGTCCATGCTGTTCCGTGACCGCGCCGGAAGCGTCCGCGAGATCGGGGACGCGCTCCGGGCGGACTACTTGCTCGAGGGCAGCGTGCGGCGGGATGGGGACCGCGTGCGGATCACCGCGCGCCTTGTCGAGACGGCCGGTGAGACGCACTTGTGGGCGGACACGTACGAGCGGACCGTGGCCGACTGCCTCTCCGTTCAGACGGACGTCGCCAGGCGCATCGCGGACTCGCTGGCCTCGGAGCTGATGCCGAAGGCCCGCGTGACGCCCCGTCTTGATCCGGCCCAGGCCGGGGCGTACCAGGCATATCTCAAGGGCCGGTACCACTGGAATCGACCGGGCGATGAAGGCCTGGCGGAGTCGATTGCGTACTTCGACGAGGCGCTGTCGCAGGACCCGGCGCTCGCGCCGGCCCACGCCTCCCGCGCCCGGGCCCTCGTTGCGCAGGCGGAGTACTACAACGAGCCGGTCGTGCCGGTGCTGTCGCGGGCGCGTGTCTCTGCCGAGCAGGCGCTGGCGCTCGACCCCGAACACTGGCGCGCGCACGTCGCGCTCGGAGACATCCATCGCCTCCTCGACTGGAACTGGACCGAAGCCGAGGCGTCGTACCGGCGGGCGACCGAGTTGAATCCGAACAGCGAGAGCGCGCATCGGGCACACGGCATTCTGCTGACCGTCACCGGCCGGTTCGATGCCGCGGTCGACGAGGTGGACCGCGCCGTCGCACTCGACCCGCTCTGTCTGGTCGTCGGGACCAGCGCCGCATGGGTGCGGTACATCGCAGGCGACTACGAGGCGGTCATCGAGCGATGCCGGCATTCGATCGAAATGGACCAGCGGTACGGATACTCGCTGGCCCGGCGCCTGCTGTCGGCGGCCTACCTGCTGACGGGCCGGGCCGGGGAAGCGGTCGATCTGCTGGAACTCGCGCGGGCGACGAGCGGCGACGAACCGCTCCTGCTGGCGTGGCTCGTGTACGCGCGGGCCGCCGCAGGCGACCACGCGGAAGCCGTGGCGCTGTTGCGCCGGCTCGAGCGAACGCCGGTGCCGTCCTATCACCTGGCCCTGGCGTACGCGGGCGCCGGGGAGGCCGACGCGGCGTTCGCGGCACTCGGGCGGGCGTGCGACGACCGGGACCCGGCGGTGGGGCAGGTCGCCGTAGAGCCCCGGTTTGCGCCGCTTCGCTCCGACGCCCGGTTCGCGGGCGTGGTGGCACGCCTCGGCCTGAACGTGGCCGTGTCCCAGGCGCCGCCCTCGAGCCGAGCCATCCGCTAAACTAGAGCGGTGTTCCGGGCGCCCGCCCGGAACCGGATCACGAACGAGCAGACGGCCTCCCAGTTGAAGGCCCCGGAGTTCCCAACAACGATGAGTGCGTCGACGACTGCGGGGCCGGTTCGCGCCCTGGATGGAGAACTGCCGCCCCGGGTGGTGCTGGCCAGCATGGCCGGTGTGATGGCGGCGATGCTGATGGCGGCGTTGGACGGCACGATCGTCGGCACCGCGATGCCCCGCGTCATCGCGGAACTCCAGGGATTCCAGCACTACGCCGCCGTGACCACGATCTACATGCTCGCGTCCACCGTCGTGGTACCCATCGTCGGCAAGCTCTCCGACCTGTATGGCCGGAAGCCGTTTCTCCTGGTCGGTGTTGCGATCTTCATCATCGGCAGCGTGTTGTGCGGTGCCGCGACCAGCATGACGTGGCTCGTGGCCGCGCGGGGCTTCCAGGGGATCGGCGCCGGCTTCTCGCAGGCGACGGCGTTCACGACCATCGCGGACCTGTATCCGCCCGCGAAGCGCGGGCGCATCAGCGGCGTCATGGGGTCAGTATTCGGCCTCGCCAGCATCGTCGGCCCGGCGGTCGGCGGCCTGCTGACGGACGGCCCCGGCTGGCGCTGGTGCTTCTATGTCAACGTGCCGGTCGGCTTCGTCGCGCTCGGGGTCCTCTACTTCTACTTCCCGAATCTGGTCCGCCACCGCGATACGAAGCCCCGTGTCGACTGGTCCGGCGCGGTCACGCTCGTGCTTGGCGTGGTGCCCCTGCTGCTCGCCCTGTCGTGGGGTGGCCGTGACTATGCGTGGGCCTCGCCGCAGATCGTGTCGATGCTGATGGCGGGCGTTGCGATGACCGGGCTCTTCCTGTACCTGCAGACACGGACGGCCGACGCGCTGATGCCGCCGTCACTCTTCAAACCGCGCGTGGTCTGGACGTCCGCCGGGGCTTCGACGGTCGTCTCGATTGCGATGTTCGGTACAACGCTCTTCATCCCTCTCTTCATCCAGGGCGTCGTCGGCCGGTCGGCGACCGAGAGCGGTGCGGTGGTCACCCCGATGATGTTCGCGCTCATCGGCTCCAGCATCGTGTCGGGGCAGCTGGTCACGCGCCTCGGAAAGTACCGGTACATCGCCGTGGCCGGCGTGGCGGTCACGGCGGTCGGCATGGTGCTGATGGCGATGATGAACGAGCAGACGACCTATGCGACGGTGCTGCGCAACATGGTGGTGATGGGCGTCGGACTCGGCATCACGATGCCGGTCTTCACGCTCGCGGTGCAGAACGCCGTCGATCCCGGCAGCGTCGGCGTCATGACGTCGTCGCTGCAGTTCCTGCGTTCGATTGGAGGTTCCATCGGCGCGGCCATCTTCGGCGCGATCCTGACGAACCGCTTCAGCCCCGCCTTTCACGCAGCGCTCTCGCCACAGGCCGCCGCGGGTGTGCCCGCGCAGGTCCTGCAGGCTTTCGAGAACCCGCAGGTGCTGATGGACCCGCACATGACGGAGCGGCTCCAGGCCTCGGGCGGACCCGCACTGATGGAGCGCCTGGTGCCCGTGTTCGCCGCCGTGAAGCATGCGCTGTCCTCGTCGCTTCACGACGTGTTCGTCTACGGGGCGATCCTGGCGGCCGTCGGCGTGGCGTTCGCGCTGCTCATCGTCGACATTCCGTTGCGCAAGACGAACCGTCCGCAGCACGCCTCGGCGGAGGTCCTGTAAGCAGTGACGCCAGCCGCGCCGCCATCCGAGACGCCCCTCTCTGATGCGGGCGCGCGCATCATCCTCGACGGGTTCGATGCAGGCCGGCACGCCTTCGCCACGCTGACCGCCAGGGCGCAGGAGCGCTTCGAGCGTCGCGAGTGGCGGGAAGGGCAGCAGGACTCCGTGGCGCGGCTGGCGCTCTACGAGGCGTTCGTCGCGCGCGTGGACATCTCGCTGACCGCGCTGTTCGGCGATCGCGTGGCCGCGCGTGCGGCATGGCCCGCGGTGCGGGACGCCTTCCTCCGCTTCGCCGGAGACCGGAGTGACGCCGACCTCGCGCTGACGTTCTTCAGTTCGGCGGCCCGCCGCTTCTTCGGCACCGTCGGCGTCGACCCCGACATCGAGTTCCTGCAGGCGATCGGCGGCACTGCGCCGGCGTCCGCGGTGGCCCGCCACGTCGCTTATCGCGGATCGGTCGAGCATCTCGTCAGGGACGTGCTCGGCGTTGCGGCGCTGGCGGTCGCCTGGGACGACCTCGACCGCGACTGCCGCCTCGCCGCCGACCGGATCGCGCGCGCGGTGGACGACGCGTCGATTGCCGGGGCGGAGGTGGTGGACGCCGTCTTCTACCGCAACACCAGCGCGTTCCTCGTCGGCCGCATCCTGCGCCATGCCGGACAGCCCGTTCCGCTGGTGGTGGCGCTCCGGCATGATGCCGCCGCGGGTGTCACGGTGGACGCCGTACTGCTGACCGAGGACGAGGTCAGCGTTGTATTCAGCTACACGCGGTCCTATTTCTCCGTGGCGGTGGCGTCTCCGAAAGCGCTGGTCGACTTCCTGCAGATGGTGCTGCCGAACAAGCCCATCGCGGACCTGTACATCGCCATCGGACATCACAAGCGGGGCAAGACCGAGCTGTACCGCGCACTGCTGGAACGCCAGCGCGCTACGACGGAGCTGTTCGATTTCGTGCCGGGGGCCCACGGCATGGTCATGATCGTCTTCGCGATGCCCGGCGCCGAACAGGTCTTCAAGGTGCTGCGGGACCGCTTCGCCTATCCCAAGTCGATCACCCGGGAAGGTGTGATGGGCAAGTACCAGCTCGTCTTCGAACACGACCGCGCCGGCCGGCTCGTGGACGCCCAGGAGTTCCTGTCGCTGGCGTTCGACCGCCGGCGGTTCGAGCCGCGGCTCCTCGAGGAACTCGCCAGCCAGGCCACGCAGTCGGTGGAGGTCGGGCAGGAGCGGCTCCTGCTGCGGCATGTGTATACCGAACGGCGCGTGACGCCGCTCGACGTATACCTGCGCTCCGCCCCCATGGACGACGCCGTGCGAGCTGTGCTGGACTATGGGGCAGCCGTGCGGGATCTGGCGTCGACGAACATCTTTCCGGGCGATCTGCTCCTGAAGAACTTCGGGGTGACGCGTCACGGACGCGTGGTCTTCTACGACTACGACGAGATCCTGCTGCTGACAGACTGCCGCTTCCGCCGCATGCCGGAGGCCCGTGACGACATCGAGGCCTACTCGGAACAGCCCTGGTTCTCCGTCACGGAGGGTGACGTGTTTCCCGAGGAGTTCGGCGCGTTCCTCGGTCTGACCGGCGTCCTCCGGGAGGCGTTCATGGCCCGGCACGGCGACCTGCTCGACGTCGATTTCTGGCGGGGCCGGCAGGAGGCGATTCGTGCCGGTGCTGTCACTGACTTCTTTCCCTACTCACCCGACCAACGTCTGCGGCCCGCTGATGCCCCGCAGCCCCTTACCTGACGAGGCTCGCTCATGCCACAGAATCCGTCCGCGCAACCGATCACACTGAAGAACGGCGTCCTCTCCGTTCCGGACTGTCCGATCATTCCGTTCATCGAAGGGGACGGCACGGGGCCGGACATCTGGCGCGCCAGCGTCCGGGTCTTCGACGCCGCGGTCGCCAAGGCCTACGGCGGGAAGAAGCGGGTCGAGTGGATCGAGGTGCTCGCCGGTCAGAAAGCCTACGACCTCGAGCAGAACTGGCTCCCGCAGGCCACGATCGACGGCTTCCGGCAGTATCTGATCGGTATCAAGGGTCCGCTCACGACGCCCGTGGGCGGCGGCATGCGCTCGCTGAACGTCGCGCTCCGGCAGATGCTCGACCTCTACGTCTGCCTTCGTCCCGTGCGCTGGTTCAACGGCGTCCCGTCACCGGTCAAGACCCCCGAGAAGATCGACGTCGTCATCTTCCGGGAGAACACCGAGGATATCTACGCGGGCATTGAGTGGGAGGCTGGCTCCGACGCCGTGAAGAAGCTGCTGGCCTACCTCAAGCAGGACTTCCCGCAGATGCACCAGCGCATCCGGTTCCCCGAGACGAGCGGGATCGGCCTCAAGCCGGTCTCGAAGGAGGGCAGTGAGCGGTTGATCCGGTCAGCTATCCGTTACGCAATCATGAACAAGCGGAAGAGCGTGACGCTGGTCCACAAGGGCAACATCATGAAGTTCACCGAGGGTGCCTTCAGGAACTGGGGCTACGCACTGGCCACGCGTGAGTTCGCCGATCAGACCTACACGTGGGATCAGTGGGAGGCGACCAAGGCCGCCAAGGGGGAGGCGGCGGCCAACGCCGAGCAGAAGGCCGCGCTGGCCGCCGGCAGGGTCCTCATCAAGGACGCCATTGCGGACATCGCGCTCCAGCAGTTGCTGACGCGGCCCGATGAGTTCGACGTGGTTGCCACGCTGAATCTGAACGGCGACTACATGTCCGACGCCGTGGCGGCGCAGGTCGGCGGCATCGGGATCGCGCCCGGCGGAAACATCAACTACGAGACGGGGCACGCGGTGTTCGAGGCGACCCACGGCACCGCGCCGAAGTACGCCAATCTCGACAAGGTGAATCCGTGCTCGGTGATCCTGTCCGGAGAGATGATGTTCCGCTACATGGGCTGGACCGAGGCGGCCGACCTCATCATCAAGGGGATCGACGGGTCGGTATCGGCCGGTACGGTGACGTATGACTTCGCCCGCCTGATGCAGGGCGCCACGGAAGTGTCGACGTCGGAGTTCGGGAACCGCATCATCGCCCACATGGGCTGATCAGAACGGAGTGCATATGAAGTACTGGACAACGGCGGGTGTGCTGGCGGCGGTCGTCGCGCTGTCGGTGGGCGTCCTGGGGCAGCAGAAGAAGGCGACGCTGACGGCGCAGGACTACGCGGAGATCAACCAGCTCTACATCCGTTACAACTACGGGATCGACACCCACGGCGACAACGGCATGATGTGGGCCGGCACCTTCACGAAGGACGGCGTATTCGACCTCGGTGGCGGGAAGAAGTTCGTCGGCCGCGAGGCGCTGCTGGGCTTCGCTCACGGCGTGGCGAAGGGCAGCAACGGCGCGCCCCACCACTTTGCGACGAACATCCGGATCGAGCCGTCGGCGGAAGGGGCCGTCGGCAGCGCCTACTTCTTCAACGTGCCGACGCCCGAGTCCGGCAAAGCGGCGGCGATCACCGCGACCGGCACCTACGACGACGTGATCGTGAAGACGCCGGAGGGCTGGCGCTTCAAGCAGCGGACGTTCTACAGCAACGCACTGCCGCCGGCAATGCTCAGCCAG
>CAYNUO010000062.1:0-17908 GCA_964400405.1 uncultured Bifidobacteriaceae bacterium
CGACAAATGCACCGCAGGCGCCGGGTGGGACGTCGCCGGTGGGACCCGTCGGGCGATCAGGCGACGGGCGGCGACAGGGTTCCCGCCCGGATGCGACAGGTCCGCCGGAGGTGTATTTGTCCGGCATGCGGAACCGGACCGGCCACGATGGCACGCTCCTCCGCAGCCCGGCCGCCCACAGGCCGGTCTCCAGCCTCGCGTATGATGGGCCGCCTCTCGGAGGAACCCGTTCATGGCCGACGCCCCCGCCGCATCACCCGCGAAGAAGACGCTTGGTCCGCTCGAGTGGACCATCTGCGCCATCGCGTCCATCGGATTCGCGTTCGACATCTACGAGATCCTGATGGCGCCGCTCATCATGCGGCCCGCGCTCATCGAGCTGACCGGCGCGACGCCGGGCTCACCCGTGTTCCAGGCCTGGGTCGGCCGGCTCTTCTACATCCCGGCGTTCGCCGGCGGCATCTTCGGCCTGCTCGGCGGCTACCTGACGGACCGCTTCGGCCGCAGACGCGTGCTGACCTACAGCATCCTGCTCTACGCCTTCGGCGCGTTCGGCTCCGGCTTCGTCACCTCCGTCGAGATGCTGCTGGTGGCGCGCTGCATCGTCTTCGTCGGCGTCTGCGTCGAGTTCGTGGCCGCCGTCGCGTGGCTGGCGGAGCTCTTCCCCAACGGTGAACAGCGCGAGAAAGTGCTCGGCTACACGCAGGCCTTTTCGTCGCTCGGCGGCATCCTCGTCGCGCTCGTCAACGGCTGGTGCGTCGCGCACGCCGCCAGCCTGCCGGCCATCTCGGCCTTTGGCCTGGCAATTCACGACCCCCACGCCGCGTGGCGCTACACCGTGATGTCCGGGGTGCTGCCGGCGCTCCCGCTGATCGTGATCCGGCCGTTCCTCCCCGAGTCGCCGGTCTGGGCAGCCCGCAAGGCCGCGGGCACGCTCAAGCGTCCGAGCATCGCGGCGATCTTCTCGCCCGAACTCCGGCGCACGACGATCGTCACGACGATCATGTTTGCGTGCGTCTACGGCGCGGCCTTCGGTTCGCTCCAGCAGATCCCGCAGATCGTCCCGGGCCTGCCCGAGGTGCGGGAGGCAGTCAAAGGTGTCACGCCGCCGGTCGCGGCCCGCATGACGCAGGAACTGGCGGCCAGCGTGACGTCGCTCCAGGAGCTGGGCGGTCTCGCCGGTCGCGTGCTGATGGCCGTGCTCGCGATCTACATCGTCAGCCGGCGGTCCCTCGTGCGGCTGTTCCAGGTGCCCGGGCTCATCGTCATGCCGCTCGCGTTCGCCTGGGCGGCCACGACGAGCCTCGACTACATGCGGCCGGCAGCCTTCTTCGCCGGGCTCTTCACGACCGGGCAGATGAGCTTCTGGGGCAACTATCTGCCGCGCGTGTACCCCGTGCATCTGCGAGGTACCGGCGAGGCGTTCGCGGCCAACATCGGCGGGCGCCTGATCGGCACGTCGTTCGCCTACGTCGCGGCGACGCTGGCCGTCACGAGCGACCGGGCGTACGCCCCGACGAAGCTGGCGCTGGTGGCGGCGGGGATCGGCGTGTTCGTCTACGCCTGCAACTTCATCGCGTCGTTCTGGTTGCCGGAGCCGGCGGAGCGGGTCGAGTAGCAATCACGCTCGCCAGGACACGCCGCACGCGCCCGTCAGCGCCCCACGCAAAACGCGGTGCTCGCGCTCCCTGGGCGCCTCAGACGTGCGCCCGGCTTGAGAACCAGTCGCGCTCCGCGCCGCGTTTTGCGCAGGTCGCCGCCAGGCGCATAGTCCCGTTCACGCTCAGGGTTGGTCTGTCAGTGGCTGAGAGCGGTGATGATCACGTCCATCGCGATTGCGTAGCCGCGCGGGGAGAACTGGTAGAAGTACTCGGGGTCCTCGCCTTCGCGCTCCCACGCATCGGCGATGTCCGTGTTGTGGGACATCAGCACCATGATCCGGCCGTGGGCATCGCGGATCGCACGGAGGTGCGCGTCGCGGGTCTCGAAACCGCGCTCGGACGTCGTGCTGCCCCCCACCCCCCGCCAGAACTGGATGTTGGAGACCTGCGGCACGCTGTCCACGGCCATCATCGCCTTGTAGAGCGCGTCGCCCGGCGCGACGTCCACGATCGGAAACTGCGCGGGCGGCAGGGCCTTGCCGATCTCGTGCGCCCACTGCTCCCACGCCGCGTCGCCCCAGAAGTCGTCGACCCAGAGGAAGCCCCCCTTGAGCAGATACGCGCGGAGCGAGGCCGCCTCGGCGTCAGACATGCCGACCGTCCCCACGTCCGACGCCATCGCAAACGGGCACTGGAACAGGGCAGGGTCCGTCATGCGGACCACATAGTGGGCGGGCTGTCCGGGACTCTCGAAGTGCACCCGGGTCTTCGTCAGCTCGGAGGTGCGGATCATCAGGTTCCGCTCCGCGCCGGGGTAGTCGGTCCGCCACCCCATCCCCATCGCCTCGCTCCGGACCTGGGTGTACATCAGCCGGCAGAAGGTAAAGCCCGAGGTGGGAATGCCCGTCGGAGGTGGATACCGGGCGGCGATACGGCCTTCGCCGTAGTAGCCGAACTGGGCGCGCAGGGCGACCACCGCGCTCCCGAGCATGAGCGCCGCGATCACGCACGTCGCCAGGCGGCCGGGCATGTGCGGTCAGACTACTCGATCCCGCCAGAAAAGGACGACTCCCCGACGTCAACGGCATTACCATGAACGTGCCTTTCATGGACGTGGTCCACCCGTGGGGATGATTCCAAAGCTCTACCACGCCGCCTGGCGGCACCTGTGGCCACCCGTGGAGCCCGCGCTCGTCAGCGCCGGCCGGGAAGGCGAAGTCGCGGCAGCGCAGGCCCGGATCGGCCTGGCGCTCCTGCTCGGCGTCAGCCCCCTCGTCACGCTCTACCAGGACCCGGGCGCGCTGCAGGCCACGCTGTCCCTGCCCCTCGTCGGCCTCTTCGTGGCTGTCGGCTTCTGGACGCTGTGGCTGGCGCGGCGTGAGCCGCACCCCGCCTGGGCGAGCTACGCCGGGTCGGCCATCGATATCAGCCTCGTCACCGCTTACCAGGCCATGCTGTTTCTCGACGGGATGGCATTTGTCGCGATGGGCAGCCGCGCCACGTTCTCGCTGTACGTCTTCGCGATCATCGCCACCGGGCTCCGGTACGACCCGCGCCTGGTCGTCGCCACCGGGCTCCTCTCCGCACTGGAGTGGATGGCCGTCATCATCTGGGCCGACGCATCGGGGCTGGGCGCCCAGGCGATCGCCAGTGGACGGTTCTATCCGACGACGCGCCTCGACGGGCAGTTCGAGGAACTGATCGTGCTCGCGACGGCCACGGTGCTGGCGCTCATCATCGTGGGCCGCTCCCGCGAGATCCGGCTCTCGTCCGTGCTCGATGGCCTGACACGGCTGCTCAACAAGGCGCACTTCGAGGAACGCTTCGCGCTCGAGATCGAGCGCGCGATGCGCCACGGCCGGCCGCTGGCGGTGGCGATCCTCGACCTTGACCGCTTCAAGGCCATCAACGACACGATGGGCCACCCGGCCGGCGACGCGGTGATCTTCGAGGCCGCCGACCGGTTGCGGAAGAAGGTGCGGCGCACGGACCTCGTCGCACGCCTGGGCGGCGACGAGTTCGCCGTGGTGCTGCCGGAAACCCCACCGGCGGAAGCCGTGGCCAAGGTCGAGGAGCTGTGCGCGGCCATCGGCGGCACGCCGATCGACGTGGAGCAGATCGCGGTGACGGTCACCTGCTCGGCCGGCGTCTGCTCGTGCCCGAGCGACGGAGCCGCGGTCAACGTGCTGGTCGCCGCCGCCGACAAACGCCTGCTGGACGCCAAACGCCGCGGCCGCAACCGGGTCGTGGCGGACTCGACCTCACCGCTCGCGCCGCCTCAGCCCAGCCTGGCGCGCTGAACGCGCGATGGCCATCGTCCACTCGCTGCCGCCGGAGCTCGACGCGTTCCGCCTGGAGTTTGAAGGTTTCGCGGACGCCGCCGCCGCTATGGCGGAGCCTCTCTCCGACGATCAGTTCAACTGGCAGCCCGCGCCGGACGCGTGGTCCGTCGCGCAGTGTCTCGAACATCTGAACGCCGCAGCGCGCGAGTACCTGCCGATGCTGGACATCGGGATCGAGGCCGCGATCCGCCAGGGGGTCTACGGACCAGGGCCCTATCACTACAACTTCATCGGCCGCTTCATGGTCCGCTCGATGGAGCCGCCGCCGAGGCGGCGGTACACGGCGCCCAGGACCTGGCTGCCGCAGCCCCGGCGCGCGAAGGAGGAAACGCTCCCCGCGTTCCGCGCCTATCAGACGCAGTTCATCGACCGGCTGCGGCAGGCGAACGGGCTCGACCTGGCGCGGGCGAGGGTCAGCTCACCCGTGTATCACTGGCTGCGGATGCCGCTCGGCTCCGCCTTCGGGCTGATGGTGGCGCACGAACGCCGCCACCTGTGGCAGGCGCGTCAGGTGATCGGGAAGCGGAACTTCCCGGGCCGCCGCTAGGCGCCCGGCCAGCGCGCGGCGATCGCCGCCGGCAGCTAGCGCTGTCAGGCGCGGACGGCCGCCACGATGTGGCGCGCCGAGATGCCGTAGCGATCCACCAGCTCTTCCGGCTTGCCGCTGCGCGGGATCTCGCGCACCGCGAGCCGCGTCACGGTGTATCCCGCCGGGGCGACCGCGGAAGCCACGGCATCGCCGACGCCGCCCGCCGCGTAGTGATCCTCGACGGTGATCAGGCGCCCGCCCGTTTCCTTCGCGCACGCGATGAGCGCGGCGGCGTCGATCGGCTGCAGGGAATAGAGGTCGACGACGCGGATCGCCGTACCGGCGGCCTTGAGCGTGTCGTGGGCGGCGAGCGCCTCGAACACGGTGATGCCCGCGCCGATCACGGTCGCCACGTCGGCCGCGCTCGAGCGCAGCACCTTCAGGCCGCCGATCGGAAACTGCTCGGCCGGGCCGTAGATCACCGGCGTCTTCGGCCGTGACGTCCGCATGTAGGCAGGCCCGGGCGTGGACGCCATCGCGACGATCAGGCGATCGGTGCTGACGGCGTCGCACGGATAGAGCACGGTGATGTTCGGCTGCGCCCGCATCATCGCGAGATCCTCGAGCGCCATCTGGGACGGGCCGTCCTCGCCGATCGAGACGCCGGCGTGCGACCCCGCCATCTTGATGTTCAGGTTGCTGATCGCGGCCATCCGGATGAAGTCGTACGCGCGGGTCAGAAACGCGGCGAACGTCGACGGGAACGGAATGGCGCCGCGGCTGGCCAGACCCATCGCCGCCCCGACCATCACCTGCTCGGCGATGAAGTTCTGGTGGAACCGCGCCTTGTCGGCCCGCTGCTCGAACTTGTCACTGAAGGTGGAGTTCTTGACGTCGGCGTCCAGCGCGACGACCCGGGCATCCTGCGCGCCCAGCTTGGCGAGCGCGTCGCCATACGCCTCGCGGGTCGCAATCAGCTCGCCCAGCTTGTACTCGGGCGCGGCCACCGCGCCCGGTGCCGCAAGCGCCTTCGGCGCGGCCGGCATCGGCGGCACGGGCACATCCTCGACGCCGCTCACCAGCTGCGCCGTCAGTTCCGCCACGCCCCTGTCGCACTCCTCGCCCTTCTTCAGCGCCTTGCCGTGCCAGCCGGGCTTCCCTTCGACAAACGAGATGCCCTTGCCCTTGAGCGTCTTCGCCAGCAGCACCGTCGGCCGGCCCTTCGTCGCGCGGGCCTCGTCGAGCGCGGCGAGAATCGCCGGCATGTCGTGCCCGTCAAGCACCACGGCGTGCCAGCCGAATCCGGTCCACCGCACGCGGTAGGCCTCCATGTCGTGCTCGAACTGCGTCGGGCCGCTCTGGCCCAGCGCGTTGACGTCGACGATCGCGCAGAGCGAGTCCAGCTTTTCCCAGGCCGCGACCGACGCCGCTTCCCACACCGAGCCCTCGGCGGTCTCGCCGTCGCCCATCAGCACGTAGGTGCGATAGTCGGAGCCGATGCGCCGCGCGTTCAGCGCGATGCCGACGCCGGCGCAGAGGCCCTGCCCGAGCGACCCGGTCGCGACGTCCACGAACGGCAGACGCGGGGTCGGGTGGCCTTCGAGGTCGGAGTCGATCTTGCGGAGGTTCAGCAGGTCGCGCCGGGCCACGTAGCCGGCTTCGGCCCACGCCGCGTAGAGCAGCGGCGCGGCATGCCCCTTCGACAGCACGAAGCGGTCGGCCGTCGCCAGCTGCGGGTTCTTCGGGTCGAAGCGCATTTCCGCGAAGAACAGCGCGGCCACGATGTCCGCCGCCGAACAGCAGGTCGACGGATGGCCGCTGGCCGATTCCGTGGTGGCCAGCACGCTCTCGATGCGCAGTCGTGTGGCGATGTTCCGCAGGACCGGAACCCGTGAAGACGTCGAAATGGACATGAAACCTCGCTGGAAGAGGTCATCAGTCTAGCGGAACAGCGATAATCGGTCCATGTCCGTTGTGCGGTTCCTCCACGCGTTCGCGCTCGCCGTCTGGCTCGGCGGCATGGCCGTACTCGGCGCCGTCGTCGCGCCGGCCACGTTTCAGGTGCTGCAGGCACGGGACGCGGTGAGCGGGCGCGTCCTGGCCGCCGCCGTGTTCGGCACCATCCTCGACCGGTTCCAGTTCGTGGCTTACGCCTGCGCGGCGGTCGTGCTCATCACGCTCGCGGCGATGGCGCGGGTCGGGAAGAGGATGGACGCTGACCGGACGGCGCATGCCGAGGGCTTCGCCGTGCGCGGGGTCCTCGCGGCCGCGATGCTGGCCGTCGCGCTCTACACGGGATTCAGCCTTTACCCCGAGGTCAACCGGATTCAGGCCGCGATCGGCTCCGCGGTCTCGCCGTCGACGCTCGAGGCCGGCGACCCGCGGCGCCTGCGCTTCGACGCGCTGCACGCGCGGTCGACGCGGCTCATGCAGCTGAACCTCGCGGGCACGCTCATCCTGCTGGCGTGGCACGCCCGATCGGGTACCCGGGCGCGCGGATGAGCGGAGGCCATCTGCTATAGTCGGCCTCGGGCATGCTGGACGACATCACGAAGGCCGTGCTCGCGCGGGAAGACATCGCCCGGTACCTCCACGATGAGGCCACCGGCGCCCAGGCGCGTGGCCGGATCGAAGCCTATCTGGAGGAGATGCGCACCACGCAGCGCTACTCCATCTACAAGGCGCTCAAGCATCCGCTCTATCCGATCCTCCGCAAGATCGAGCGCATCGGCGAGCAGGTACAGCTGGTCAAGTCCGCCGCCCGCGGCAACCGGATCGTCTACGCGTCGAACCACCGGAGCCACACCGACTACCTCGTTGAGCCGCTCGTGCTCGACGACAACGGCATCAGGCCCCCGGTCATCGCGGCCGGCATCAATCTCTTTGGTGGCGCGATGGGGCTCATCCACCGGCACGTCACTGGAGCGATTCCGGTGCGGCGCAACGCCAAGGACCCGGCCTATCTGGTGACGCTCAAGGCGTACGTCGCCGAAATGCTGCGCACGCAGGACCTGTTCTTCTACCCGGAAGGCGGCCGCAGCTACAGCGGCGAGCTGAAGAGCCCGAAGACGGGCCTCTTCAACGCCGCGCTTCAGGCCGAACGCTCGAATCTGGTCATCGTGCCGACCGCGATCTCCTACGACCTCGTGCTCGAGGACCACGTGCTCGCGCGGCAGCGGATCAAGCGCACGCAGCGGCCCTTCAGCCGCGAACTCGCAGAGATGGTCCGTTATGCGGTCGGCTACCGGTCACGCGCGTTCGTCACGTTCGGCCGGCCCATCCCTGTCGAGCACGTCGAGGTGGATTCACGCAAGGCGGTGCTCGACCTCGCTCACGCCGTGATGGGCGCGATCGGCCGGCAGGTCAAGATCCTGCCGACGACGGTCGTCGCCGCGGCCATGCGACCGGCCATCACGCGGCGCGAGCTCATCTCCAGAGCCGAAGCGATCGTCGAGGCCGCGCGGGCGGGCGGTGGCAACCTCGGCGTGCAGTCCGGCCGCGAGGCCGTCGAGCTCGGCGTGGAGCCGCTGGAGCTTCGCGGCGTGATCGTCGTGGAAGGCAGCCGGCTCCGCGTCCGCGACCGCAACGTCCTCCGCTACTACGCCCGCTCGATCGAGCACGCGCTGGCGTCGCCGTCCGACCGCACCCACTAGGCATCCGCAGGAGCCCGCGCCGTGCTCCATCTCCCGTCGAAGGCCGTCTTTCACCTGCTGGCACAGAGTCCGCTCGTGCGGCGGCTGGCCTCGCGCTACGGCATGGTGAAGGAGACGGGATTCGCCCGGCGCTTCATCGCCGGCGAGACGATCGGCGAGGCCCTCGTCGCCGCCCAGGCCATCCAGGCCCAGGGGTATCTGCTCACGCTCGACTACCTCGGCGAGAGCGTGCGGACACCGAAGGCGGCGACCGCGGCCACGGACGAGTACCTCCGGCTGCTCAGTGTCATCAGCGAGGCCGGCGTCGAACGGAACGTCTCGCTCAAGCTCACGCAGCTCGGCCTCGACATCGACCGTGCGACCTGCGTCGACAACCTGCGGCGCATCCTGACGCCCGCCGCCGAACAGGGCTTCTTCATCCGCGTCGACATGGAGGATTCCGGCCACACGCAGCAGACGCTCGACATCGTCGAGACGCTGTGGAAGCACGACTACCGCAACGTGGGCGTCGTGCTGCAGAGCTATCTGCGCCGCACCGACGCGGACCTGACGCGGATGCTCGGGCTCGGCACGCGCGTGCGGCTGGTCAAAGGCGCCTACAAGGAGCCGCGCCAGGTGGCGTTTCCGCGGCAGGCCGACGTCGAGGACCACTTCATCGCGGCGATGAAGCGCCTGCTCGATTCAGGGCAGTACCACGCGATCGCGACGCACGACCCGGCCATGATCGAGGCGACGATCGCCTACGCGCGAGAGCGCGGCATCGCGGCCGACCGCTTCGAGTTCCAGATGCTCTACGGGATCCGGCGCGACCTGCAGGCGTCGCTCCTCGCGCGCGGGTATCGGATGCGGATCTATCTGCCGTTCGGGAAGGAGTGGTTCCCGTATTTCATGCGCCGCCTCGGCGAGCGACCGTCCAACGTCGGCTTCCTGCTCAGAAGCCTGCGCCACGAGAAGAAGGGCGTCGGCGTCGCGTAACCCCGCTCAGTTCACCCAGTCGGCGATGAAGATGTTCGTGTCGCCCTCTTTGGCCGCGTTGCGGTTGGACGCGAAGACGAGCTTCTTCCCGTCCGGCGAGAACATCGGGAAGCTGTCGAAGGTCGGGTTCCACGTCACGCGCTCGAGCCCCGTACCGTCCACGTTGATCACGTACAGGTCGAAGTCGCGCCCCTTCGGGTCGTGGCTGTTGCTGGCGAAGATGATCCGTTTGCCGTCCGGGAAGAAGTACGGCGCAAAGCTCGCCTTGCCCAGCTTCGTGATCTGCCGCATGTTCGAGCCGTCGGCGTTCATCACATAGATTTCCAGCGTCGTCGGCCGCCACAGGCCGTCCTTCAGCAGACCCAGGTAGTCCTGCAGTTCCGGCCCTTCGCTCGGCCGGCCGCGGAAGACGATCTGCTTCCCGTCCTTTGAATAGAACGGCCCGCCGTCAGGACCCGCCCGATGCGTCAGGCGCTTCACGTCGGTGCCGTCGCCCTTCATCGAGTAGATCTCCATGTCTCCGTCTCGGACGCTGGTGAACACGATGCGGCCGTCGGGACCGATGGTGGCCTCGGCGTCGTAGCCGTTGCCGGACGTGATCCGGGTCAGGTTCGACCCGTCCGGATTCGCCGTGAAGATGTCGTAGCTCGGATAGATGGGCCACACGTAGCCGCGTGCCATCGAAGGCTCGGGCGGACAGGTCGCGCCGCCGAGGTGCGTGGAGGCGTAGACGATCTTCTTGCCGTCCGGGAAGAAGTAGCCGCACGTCACGCGGCCGGTGCCGGTGCTGACGCGCTTCACATCCGAGCCGTCGACCTTCATCGTGTACTGCTGGTCGCACGACGTCTCGGGCGGCCGGTGCGACTGGAAGATGAGCCGCGTGCCGTCGGCCGAAAAGTACGCCTCGGCGTTCTCGCCGCCGAAGGTCAACTGCTTGATGTTGGCAAGGTGCTTCTCGCCCGGTATCAACAGAGACGCGGCCGGCTTCGACGGCGCGGCCTGGGGTGCGCGCGCGACGAGCGTCCGGTGACCGACCAGCACCGCGACGACGATCGCGGCAACACAGGCAACGAGCGGGAGGCGCTTCATAATGGCGTCTGCATGGTAAAGGCTCCGGACATCGCCCGCAATATCGCGAGCGCCGCGCACGACGCGGGTGGCCGGGCGCTCGTCGTCGGCGGTTGGGTGCGCGACGCGCTGCGCGGTGCGCCGTCGAAGGACCTCGACATGGAGGTCTTCGGCATCACGGAAGCCAGCCTCCCGGCACTCCTCGGGCGCTTCGGACGTGTGGAGGCCGTCGGCCAGAGCTTTCCCGTCTACAAGGTCGTCGCTGACACGGATGACGGCCGAGCCGAAGTCGATGTGGCCCTGCCCCGCCGGGAGTCCAAGGCCGGCCGCGGACACAAAGCCTTCCGCGTGCAGGGCGACCCGCACATGTCCATCGCCGACGCCGCCCGCCGGCGCGACTTCACCGTCAACGCGATCTCGCTCGACCCGCTGACCGGCGCATTCGAGGATCCGTTCGACGGACGGGCCGACCTCGCAGGCCGGCTCCTCCGCGTCGTCGACCCGGCCACCTTCGGCGACGACAGCCTCCGCGTGCTGCGCGCCGTGCAGTTCGCGGCGCGGTTCGACTTCACGCTGGAGCCGGCCACGTTCGCGATCTGCCGGTCGATCCCGCTCGACGATCTTCCGGCCGAGCGGATCTGGAGCGAGTTCGAGAAGCTCCTGCTCCAGGCCCCGCGGCCCTCCATCGGCCTTCAGCTCGCCTGGGACCTCGGCGTGGTCGAACGGCTGCTGCCGGAGCTGATACCGCTCCCCACGTGCCCGCAGGAACCGGAGTGGCATCCGGAAGGCGACGTCTGGACGCACACGCTGCTGGTCGTCGACGAAGCCCGCGCGCGCAACGGCGACCTCGGGCGCCCGTTGCTCCTCACCGTGATGCTGGCTGCGCTGTGCCACGACCTCGGCAAGCCGGCGACGACGTCCGTGATCGACGGGCGCATCCGCTCACCCGGACACGAAGAGGCGGGCGTTCCGCCGACGCTGAGTCTGCTCGACCGGCTGAACGTCCATTCGATCGACGGATACGACGTGCGCGGCCAGGTGGCGGCGCTCGTCGCGCAGCATCTGAAGCCCGGACAGTTCCACAAGGCACCGTCCGTCTCCGACGGCGCGTTCCGGCGCCTCGCGCAGAAGGTGGACTGCGAGCTGCTCGCGCGCGTGGCGCGGGCCGACTGCCACGGCCGCACGGGCCACTTCGATTGTTCCGCGATGGACTGGTTCATCGAGCGTGCGCGCGCGATCGGCGTCGAGCGCCGGCCGCCCGCGCCGCTGCTGCTCGGCCGGCACCTGTTGGCCATGGGGCTTCAGCCCGGTCCGCGCGTCGGCCAGATCCTGGCGCAGGTCTACGAACGTCAGTTGGACGGGGAGATCGCGTCGGTGGATGAAGCCGTCGCCGCGGCGAGGAGCGTACTTAGTCAATAGCGGACTCCGGGCGCGGCAGTAGAATCGCGCCATTCGTATGACCCGCGCGCGCATTCTGCCTCTGGTCCTGGGTCTGGTTCTGCTCGCCGCCTCGGTCGACGCGCAGAACTTCCACGGCACGGTCCGCGGTGGCGTCCGCGACCCGCAGGGTGTCATTGCCGGGGCCACGGTGCGTCTCACGGCGGAAGCCACCGGCCTCACACGCGCCGCAGCCAGCAACGCCGACGGCGAGTACGCGTTTCCGCAGCTGATTCCCGGCACGTACACGCTGCGCGTGGAAGCCGCCGGGTACAAGGCCTTCGAGCGCGCGGGTATCCAGGTCGCCACGCAGGCCTTCCTCACGGTCGATGTCGTCCTCGACGCCGGCAGCATCGCGGAAACCGTCGTCGTCACCGCGGCCAGCCCGCGGCTCGACACGTCGACCGCGTCGGTCGGCACGCTCCTCTCACGGGAGATGATCGAGACACTGCCGTCAGCCGGCCGCAACATCTTCCACATGGCCGGGATCACGCCGACCGTCGTCCCGACCGGTGATTCGCGCTTCGTGCGGCAGCAGGATCAGTCCAACTCGTCGCTGATCTCGCTCGGCGGCGGCCCGCGCCGCAACAACACGTACGTCGTCGACGGCGTACCGATTGTCGACATCCAGAATCGCGCGACGTTCATCCCGAGCTTCCAGGCGGTCGAGGAGATGCGCGTGCAGCTCGGGGCATACGACGCGGAAGTCGGGCGGACGTCGGGCGGCGTGTTCAACGTCGTCGGGCGCTCGGGTACCAACGCCTGGCGCGGCACGGGCATGGTGCAGAACCGTCCAGACTGGGGGCAGGCGCAACCGTACTTCGCCGCGAAGAACAACATCCCGGACGAATCCGACACGTACTTCCGTCTGTACGGCGGCGGCGTCGGCGGGCCGGTCCTGCAGAACCGTACGTTTGTCTGGGGCAGCACCGAGGGGTACCGGTCGCTGACGACGCGCAGCGCGGTCATGGTGCTACCCACCGAGGCGGAACGCCGCGGCGACTTCTCCCAGTCCGGCGTGACGCTCTACGACCCGCTGACGACGCGTGCCGACCCCTCCCGCCCAGGACAGTTCATCCGGGATCCGTTCCCGGGTAATCGCATTCCGGCGAACCGGCTGAACCCGGTGTCGCTCGCCCTGCTGTCGTATCTCCCGCTGCCGACTGCGGGGCAGAGCCGGCCCGCCGTCGCGGAACTGGTCGATGCGGCCGACCAGCTGACCGGCAAGGTCACGCACCGGTGGAGCGATCGCCTGACGACCACCGGCCTCTACGCGTGGTACGGCTCGCAGGAGCCCGACCCTCGATTCCTCGGTGATGGCGCGTTCGACAATGCCGCCGATCCCGGAGGCGGCGCCTTCGTGCGCCGGGCACATCTGGTGGCTCTCAACGGCACGTGGGTGCACAGCCCGCGTACGACGATGCAGGTCCGCTACGGCTTCAATCAGCTGCTCGACGACAACCGGCCGACGCCGTTCGACCCGTCCGGCCTCGGGTTCTCGCCGGCCTTCCTGTCGATCGTGCCGCAGCAGAAGTTTCCCGGCATCGGCGTCTCCGGATACAGCACGGGCTACGGGTTTCTCGGCGACCGCCCTCAGTCCACGGCCACCTACTACGCGCACAACGCAAGCGCCAGCACGTCAACGCTCGCGGGCCGGCACACGCTGAAGTTCGGCGGCGAGCACCGGCGCACCGGCGTCCGCTTCGAGAACCCCGGAGGCATGGGCGGCTACAACTTCAGCCGCGACTTCACATTCGGCCCGGATCCGAACCAGCCGGCGCTGGCCTCTGGGGACGCCTTCGCGAGCTTCCTGCTCGGGTATCCGTCCAGCGGGTCGCTGGGGCTGAGCGCACCGCTGGATGTGCGGATGGGGTACTGGGGCGCCTTCGCACAGGACGACATCCGCGTGTCGCCGCGGCTGACGCTGAACCTCGGCCTGCGCTACGAGTACGAACAGGGGCTCTCGGAACGCGAGGACCGCATCTCGACAGGCTGGGCGTTCGACTCGCCATTCCCGATCCAGGTGCCTGGCCTCAGGCCGGACGGTACACCGCTCGCGCTCACCGGCGGTCTGCTCTACGCCGGCGTCGACGGTGCCCCCCGGGTGCAGGGCGCACCGAATCGCCGCCAGTTCGGGCCGCGAGCCGGCGCGGCGTACTCGATCAATGACCGCACGGTCCTGCGCTCGGGTTACGGTCTGTTCTGGGCGCCGCTGCAGGGCATCAGCGCCGACGAGTGGGGCTCGGCGACGATGGGATTCAACCAGACGACCGACTACGTCGCCACCGGCGCGAACCGGTTCGTCCCGTGTGACACGTGCTCGCTGACGAACCCGTTTCCGTCAGGCCTGCGGCAACCGCAGGGGAGCGCCCTCGGACGGATGACAGGAGCCGGCAGTACCGTGGTCTTCGTCGACCCCGACAGCCGGATGGGCCGCTTTCACCGCTATTCCGCCGGCATTCAACGCGAGCTGCCGCTGCGGGTCGTGCTGGACGTGACCTACCTCGGCGCGCTCGGCCGCGACTTGATCGGCGGCATTCCCGCCGGTGGTCCGCTCAACATCAACCAGCTCGACCGCCGCTACTTCGCGCTCGGGACGGCGCTGCAGGAACCGGTCGCGAACCCGTTCTTCGGGACACCGCTGGCGGTCGGCATCCTGGCGACACCGACGATCGCACGCGGTCAGCTGCTTCGCCCGTACCCGCAGTTCGACGGCGTGTATGCGATCCGTTCGAACGTGGCGCGCTCGCGGTACGACGCGCTCGTCGTCTCCGCGGAGCGGCGCGCCGGCGGGAGATGGAGCGGCCAGGCGAACTACACGTGGAGCCGGCAGCAGGACAGCCAGTTCAACGAGAGCAACTACTTCGCGGGCGGGTCGGGCACACGTGACAACCACAACCCCGGCGCGGAATACGGGCTGTCCGTGCTCGACACGCCGCACCGTCTGAACGTCAGCGGCAGCATCGAAGTCCCCGGCGGGATCACGCTGAGCACGGTCGTCACGTGGCAGAGTGGCTTTCCGGTGACCGTCTCGCAGGGTGCCAACAACACCAATCTGCTCGGCAGCAGCCAGCGGCCCAACGTGGTCAACGGCGTCAACCCCGTACTCACGGACGACCCGCAGGATCACTACGACGTGTCGTGCGGCTGCATCCGCTGGCTGAATCCCGCGGCGTGGAGCCAGGCGGCGCCGTTCACATTCGGCAACGCCCCGCGGGCCGACGGCCGTGCGCGCACGCCGGCACGGCGCAACTGGGACATCGCCGTGCAGAAGTCGGTGCGCCTCGCGGCCGCGCGCGTGACGGCGCGTGCCGAGATCATCAACGTCCTGAACGCCGCCGACTTCCGCGGACCGGACGTCTCGTTCGGCAGTGCCACTTTCGGGCAGATCCGCGACGCCGCGGGGTTCCCCCGCATGCTCCAGCTCTCCGCGCGCGTCGCGTGGTAGTCCGCAGACCTCGCTAGTTCTTGCGCAGCACCAGGAACGAGACCTTCTTCCCGTCCGTGTCGTCACTGCGACCGTCGCCCCGATTGCCGCGCCGACGATCCTCCTCCTTCATGTTGAGGTTGTTCAGCACACCGAGGACGGTATAGCCCGGCGGCACGGGAAGGTTCGGCTGCCACAGCAGAATCGAGCCCGTCAGCGCCGTCCCCGGATCACCCTTGTCGCCCTTGGCACCCGCCGGTCCCACAGGACCCTGCGGTCCCTGCGGGCCGATCGAACCGGCAACACCCTGCAGCCCTTGCGCCCCGGCCGGACCGGCAGGACCCGTCGCACCTGTTTCACCCTGGAGGCCTTGCGGCCCGGCGGGGCCGATCGGGCCCTGCGCACCCGTCCCCCCTTGCGCGCCCTGCGGACCCGCGACACCAGGTGCACCCTGAGGACCGGCTTCACCCTGCGGTCCAACCGCACCGGGCGCGCCCGTTGCCCCCGTTTCACCCTGAGGGCCTTGTGGCCCTGCCGGGCCGATCGGGCCCTGTGCACCCGTTTCCCCTTGCGGACCCTGCGGGCCCGTCGCACCCACGGGTCCCTGCGGACCAACCGCACCGGTCGCACCCGTCTCACCCTGCGGACCCGCGACACCGGGCGCACCTTGTGGACCGGCTTCGCCCTGCCGTCCAATCGGCCCTGTCGCACCCGTCTCCCCTTGCGGGCCCGTCGCACCAATGGGTCCCTGAGGCCCGACCGCACCGGTCGCGCCCGTCTCACCCTGCGGACCCGCGACACCGGGCGCACCTTGTGGACCGGCTTCGCCCTGCCGTCCAATCGGCCCTGTCGCACCCGTCTCCCCTTGCGGGCCCGTCGCACCAATGGGTCCCTGCGGCCCGACCGCACCGGTCGCACCCGTCTCACCCTGCGGGCCCGCGACACCAGGCACACCCTGTGGACCGGCTGCACCCTGCGGTCCGATCGGCCCCGTCGCACCGATCTCACCTTGCGGACCAGTCGCACCAACGGGTCCCTGCGGCCCGACCGCACCGGTCGCGCCCGTCTCACCCGTTTCACCCTGCAGCCCCTGCGGACCCATGGGTCCCGTTGCGCCCGTCGCCCCCTGCGGACCCGACGGTCCAACCTCGCCCTGGGGGCCTGCAACTCCCTGCGGCCCCGCTGGACCCACGGGACCCGCGGGACCCATCGGCCCTGTCTCACCCTGGGGTCCCTGTGGACCAGCGGGACCCTGCGGGCCTGCCGGACCTGGTGGACCCTGGGCACCATCGGCACCCGCCGGACCGGCCGGGCCTGTGATCGCAGGGAACTGCACGGACACCGTCACGGAGTCAGTGGCCGTCTGCGCGAAGCTGTCAGTCGCCGTCACTGTGAAGGTGTGGATGCCGACGCCAAGCGTGGTCCCCACCGCTGGTCCGGCTGCACTGAAGCCACCCGGTCCTGTCCACAGGAAGGAGGCGGCGGCGCTGCTCGTGGCGGCCAGAGACACCACCGTCGAACCGTACACGTTCGCCGTGAGGAGCTGATCGGGACCGGCGTTGACAGTCAACGGTGCGGCCGGTGGCGTGTAGACCTCGGCGCTCGTCAGGTACCCGCTGCCGCTATAGCCGCCGGTCTCGAGTACGTGACCGGTCGCGAGCCGCACCGCACGGTGACCGTCACTGCGGGGACCCGCCATGGCACCCGTGGCGCTCCACGCCCCGGTGGCCGGGTCGTAGATCTCGGCGGACGCCAGGTAGCCGCTGCCATTCGAGCCGCCGCTCACCAACACCTTGCCGTCGGCCAGCAGCGTGGCGGCGTGCAGCCACCGAGGCACGCCAAGGCTGCCGGTCGCGGCCCACAGTCCCGTCGCCGGGTTGTACAGCAGTGCCGACGCAGTCGCGGTGCCGCCGACATTGCCGCCCACCACCAGCACCTGCCCGCTCGACAGCAGCGTTGTGGAGTGAATGTCCCGCGTCGCCGGCAGGTTCGTGGTGGCCGACCACGTGCCGGTCGCGGGGTTGTACAGCTCAGCGCTCGCCGTCGGCGCGCAGCAGCCACCACCGGGCGTTGCCTGTCCACCAGCAACGAGCACGAGCCCGCTCGGCAACAGAGTGGCGTTGTGGCCGCTCATGCGGACGTAGGCCATGTTGCCGGTCGGGGACCACGTGTTCGTCGCCGGGTCGTACAGTTCGGCGCTGTTCCAGAACCCCTGATAGCAACATCCGGGAATCGCGGCGTGGCCACCTGTCACGAGTACTTTGCCGTTGGCCAGGAGTGCCGCCGAGTGCTGGACGCGGGGCGTGCTCATGCCGCCAGCGGCACTCCAGGTACCCAGGGCCGGGTCGTAGAGTTCAGCACTGGACTCGGTGCCGCCGGACCGTATGCCACCGGCCACCAGTACCTTGCCGTTTGGCAGAAGCACGGCCGTGTGACTCGCCCGCGCCGAGGACATGCTCGCCGTCGCGCTCCACGTGCCGGTGCCTGGGTTGTAGATCTCCGAGGCGGCCAGGAAGCCGCCCCCGTTCTGTCCGCCTGCGACCAGTACGCGTCCGTCCGGCAGGAGCGTGGCCGTCGCGTTGACGCGTGCGGTCGCCGTGCTTCCGGTTGCGGTCCACGTGCCGGGACCTGCGGCGCGGGCCTGGGCAGCCAGAAGTACCAGCACGGCTGAGGTGGCAACTGCTATCCAGCATCTCTTCACGGGAAGCCTCTCGAAAATGTCATGCGGTTACCGAGGTGTCAGATGTAAGGGCGCCTATGCACTCTCGGCAACTGGCAAACCGTGACGAAACATGACACCGGCGTGATCCGATGACACTTACAGGACGATTTGCGTTAAAAGACGCTCAGGACCACCGATGCCGGACGGCGCCAGA
>CAYNUO010000063.1:0-17589 GCA_964400405.1 uncultured Bifidobacteriaceae bacterium
AGCTTGATGCCGAGGTCCTCCGTGATCGCGCGGCCGCCGGTGAGGATCGCGATGTCCTCCAGCATGGCCTTGCGGCGGTCACCGAAGCCGGGCGCCTTCACCGCGGCGGCGACGAGCGTGCCGCGCAGCTTGTTGACCACGAGCGTGGCCAGGGCCTCGCCGTCCACTTCCTCGGCGATGATGAGCAGGGGCTTGCCGGCACGGGCGACCTGCTCGAGCACGGGCAGGAGGTCCTTCATCGAGCTGATCTTCTTCTCGTGGATCAGGATGACCGGGTTGTCGAGCACGACTTCCATGCGCTCCGGGTCGGTCACGAAGTACGGGGAGAGGTAGCCGCGGTCGAACTGCATACCCTCGACGACGTCGAGCGTCGTCTCGAGCGTGCGCGCTTCCTCAACCGTGATCACGCCGTCCTTGCCGACCTTCTCCATCGCCTCGGCGATGATGTTGCCGATCGTCGAGTCGCTGTTGGCGGAGATGGTGCCGACCTGCGCGATGGTCTTGTTGTCCTTGACGTCGCGGCTGAACTTCTTCAGCTCCTCGACGACGGCTTCCACGGCCTTCTCGATGCCGCGCTTGAGCTCCATCGGGTTGGCACCGGCCGTCACGTTGCGCGCGCCTTCGCGGTAGATCGCCTGGGCGAGCACCGTGGCGGTCGTCGTGCCGTCGCCGGCCAGATCCGACGTCTTGCTCGCGACCTCGCGGACCATCTGGGCGCCCATGTTCTCGAGCGGATCCTTCAGGTCGATCTCCTTGGCGACGGTGACGCCGTCCTTGGTGATCAGGGGCGAGCCGAACTTCTTGTCGAGGACGACGTTGCGGCCCTTCGGACCGAGGGTCACCTTCACTGCGTCGGCGAGGGCATTGACGCCGCGCAGGATCGCCTGGCGGGACTGCTCACCGTAAATAATCTGCTTTGCCATTGCTGCTGTTCTCCCTTGTCCGCGCTTACTTCTTGCCGTCGATGACCGCGAGGACTTCGTCCTCACGCATGATCAGGTATTCCTCGGCTTCGACCTTGATCTCCTGGCCCGAGTACTTGCCGAAGAGGATCGTGTCGCCGGTCTTGACGTCGAGGGGCTGGCGGGTGCCGTCTTCCTTCACCTTGCCGGCGCCGGCCGCGATGACCTTGCCCTGCTGGGGCTTTTCCTTGGCGCTGTCCGGGATGATGATGCCGCCGATCTTCTGCTCGCCCGATTCCTCGAGGCGCTGAACGATGATGCGGTCGTGTAGCGGTCTGACGTTCATTTCGGTCGACTCCACTGACTGGTAGGTTGCTGTTGTCGGGCCGCGCGGGGCCCCAGTGTGGCCGGGAGGGGCGGCGAGGCCGCGTCTCCGAGCCGGCTGTCAGCTTAGCACTCTCGGCTTGAGAGTGCCAAGTCCGCCGCCGGCGGCCTGCCGCCTTTACTCGCTGATGAGCCGGCGGGGGATGCGGTAGACCTGCAGCTTCCGGCGGAGGGTATTGCGGTGCATGCCGAGGCGCTCCGCGGCCCGCCCGAGGCTGCCCTCGACCGAGCGGAGCGCCTCGACGATGAAGCGCTTTTCGAACTCGGCCAGGGCGTCCTCGTAGCGGATGCCGCGAGAGACCATTTCGCCCACCAGACGGTCGAGCTGTTCCTTCATCAGGCCTCCAGGTCCGCGCCGGTCAGGCGGCGGTAGGCCTCGAGGTACTTCTCGCGCGTGCGGGCCACGACCTCATCGGGGAGCGTGGGCACGGGCGGCTGCTTGTTCCAGCGGATCCGCTCCAGGTAGTCCCGGACGAACTGCTTGTCGAAACTCGGCTGCGGGCCGCCCGGCTGGTAGGCGTCGGCCGGCCAGTAGCGGGAGGAGTCGGGCGTCATGGCTTCGTCGATGAGCAGGACGCCGCCGGAGGGCAGCAGGCCGAACTCGAACTTCGTGTCGGCCAGGATGATTCCGGCGCGCGCCGCGTGCGCGACGCCGAACGCGTAGAGGTCCATCGTGAGGCGCTTCAGCTGGGCCACCAGGCCGGCGCCGACGAGCCGCCCTGCCTCGGCCTCGCTGATGTTGATGTCGTGCCCGGTCGAGGCCTTCGTCGCCGGAGTGAAAATCGGCGACGGGAGCCGGTCCGACTCGCGCAGGCCCGCCGGCAGCGGGATGCCGCAGACCTGACCCGTCGCCAGGTACTCCTTCCACCCCGATCCTGAGAGATACCCGCGCGCGACGCATTCGATCTGGATCGGCTCCGTCCGCCTGACCAGCATGGAGCGGCCGGCGAGCTGCGCGGCGTGCGGTGCGAGCACCGCCGGATACCGGGCGACGTCCGTCTCGAGCAGGTGGTTCGCCGTGATGCCGCCCGTCAGCCCGAACCAGAAGCGCGAGAGTTGCGTGAGAATGCGCCCCTTGTCGGGGATTCCGGACCCGAGGACGTAGTCGAAGGCGGAGATGCGGTCCGTCGCGACGATGAGCAGTGCGTCGTCCACCTCGTAGACATCGCGGACCTTGCCGCGGCGAAACACGGGCAGACCAGGCAGGGCAGATTCGAGCAGCGGTTCGGGACGCGTCACAGATGATCCGGGCAGGGAGGCGATCTTAGGGCGGGCCGCGCCCGAGCCGCAACCGTACGCAAGCCCCACGGTGTACGGAGCGGATCACCCTGATATATTGTGGACGCCTTCCAAGGAACAGCCATCCATTGAAGTCTCTCCGCACTGTGGCCGTGTCGCTGCTCGCCGTGGCGCTCGTCGCGTGGTTCCTGCGTCACGCGAACCTGGGCGAGGTGTGGGAAGGTATGCGATCGGCCGACCGCGGCCTGCTGGCGCTGGGCACGACCTTGTTCGTGCCGATGATGCTCATCCGCGCGATTCGCTGGCGATACCTGATGCGTCCGGTGGGCCCCGTGCGCATCCGGAACGCGTGGCGCACGACGATGATCGGCTTCGCCGCGTCGAACGTGCTGCCGGCCCGTATCGGCGAGGTGCTCCGCCCGTATCTCCTCGCGCGCGCTGAAGGCCTCAACGCCACATCGGCCTTCGCGACGATCGTGGTCGAGCGGTTGCTGGACGGCCTCGCCGTGCTCGCGCTGCTGGCGCTCTACCTGACCGGGGTGACCGGCCCGCATCCGCAGACCGCGCTGATGGCCACGGTCGCGGCGTCATCCGCGTTCACCGCCGCCGCGATCCTCGCGCTCCTCGTGCTGATGGCGGTGCTCTCGGCCCACCCGGAGCGCGTCGGGCAGATCGTCCACAGCACGGAACGCGTGCTGCCGGTGCGGATGGCGGCGCTTCTGGCCAGACTCGCCGAGCGGTTCTCGCATGGGCTCGGCGTGGCGCGCGCGCCGCGGCTGCTGATCGTGTCGACCGCATGGACGTTCGCGCTGTGGCTGACGATCGCGGCGCAGACCTGGATGGTCTCGCACGCGTTCGGCATCAACATGACGGCGGGCGGCACGTTCCTGCAGCAGGCCCTGCTGGTGATCGGTATCGCCATGCCGACGCCGGGCGGCGTCGGGGGCTTCCACGAGGCGTACCGGATCGGCGCCACGACGTTCTTCGGCGCGTCCAACGGCGCCGCGATCGGTGCCGCGCTGACGCTGCACGCGATTTCGTTCATCCCGACGACACTGCTCGGCGGCCTTTTCATGCTGCAGGACGGCCTGAACGTCAGCCGTCTGCGGCGCCTGGCCGACGAGGGAGCCACGGTGACCTCATGAAGTGTCCGTTCTGCAACCATCTGGGCGACAAAGTCGTCGACTCGCGCGAGAGCAAGGAGGGCGAGGTCATCCGCCGGCGCCGCGAGTGCCTCGAGTGCGGGAAGCGCTTCACCAGCTACGAGCGGATCGACGAGATCCCCTACATGGTGGTGAAGAAGGACGGCAGCCGTGAGCGGTTCGAGCGGCAGAAGCTCATCGCGGGGCTGCTGAAGGCCTGCGAGAAGCGGCCGGTCAGCGTCGCCGCGCTCGAGGGTGTCGCCGACCGCATCGAGGGGGTGCTGCAGGACCGCCCCGACAAGGAGATGACGACTACCGAGGTGGGCGCCATCGTCATGGACGAGCTCAAGCGGCTCGACAAGGTGGCCTACGTCCGGTTCGCGTCGGTCTACCGCCACTTCCGGGACATCGGGGAGTTCATGAGCGAACTCAAGGACCTGCTGAGCACGAAGGAGTAAGGTTCGCGGATGGCCGTTCCCTCGCGGTCCGCACCCGCTTCACACCCGGCGGTTCCTCCGCCGCTGCGCCGGTTCGACGTACCGGGCCAGCCGCCGCGTCCGTTCCGGGACAACACGCGGCTCATCGTCTTCGGCATCATCGCGCTGCTCGGCGTGCTCGGTGGTCTGCTGATTCTCGCGGGCCAGTCGAGCAGCCTCGCGCCGGACTTCCTCACCGAGTTCGTCCTCTACGCGCTGCTCGTGACGGACGTCGCCATGCTGGCGGCGCTGGCGTTCGTGCTCGCGCGCAACATCGTCAAGCTGGTCGTCGAACACCGGCGGGCGCTGCCGTTCGCGCGGTTCCGGGTGAAGCTCGTGGCCGTCCTGCTGGGGATGACGCTGATTCCGGCGCTGCTCGTGCTCATCGTCGGCAGCGAGCTGATCCGGACGAGCGTCGACCGCTGGTTCGACGCGCCGATGGAGGAGGCCCTGGCTTCGGCGACCGCGGTGGCGGGCGACCTGTACCAGGAGCGGCAGACGCGCGTGCGCGACGCCGCGCGCCGGGCGGCGGACGCACTCGCGCAGACGGATCTGGCCGGGCTCGCCGACGGGACCCGCGCGCTGCCCGCGCCGCTCGCAAGCGTGCGGGACGGCGAACCGGCCGTCCACCTGTTCCGGCGCACGGAGACGGGCGTGGTCCGCGTCGGGCCACCGGTTGCGGCCGAACCGGCCGCCGCCGCGGCGATGCGGCTGGCGCAGGGGGCGATCGATCGGCGTGGCGAGGCCGGCGCGAACGACCGGCTCGACAACGCCCGGGATCTGATGGGCCTGGCGGTGCCGCTCTACGGTGCGGATGGGCAGCCGGCCGGCGCCGTCGTCGCCACCGATGTCCTCGAGGGCGAGGTCGCGCTGCGCGCCCGTCGCGTCACGGGGGCCTACGAGGCGTACCAGCAGGCGCGCGTGCTGCGGCAGCCGTTGACGGCGGTCTACCTGTCGTTCTTCGTCATGCTCACGCTGCTCATCCTCGTCGCCGCGACGTGGATGGGGCTGTACCTCGCAAAGCGGATCACGCGGCCCGTGCAGATGCTGGCGGCCGCGGCGCGGGAGATCGGGGCCGGACACCTGGACCATCGGCTCGTGCGCGAAACGGCGGACGAGTTCGGGTCGCTCATCGACGCGTTCAACTCGATGGCCACGGAGCTGGCTGCGAACCGGCGGCGACTCGAGCGCACGGCCCTCGACGTGGAGCGGAAGCACCAGGACGTCGAGGCGCGGCGCCGCTACATCGAGACGATTCTCGAGCGCGTCGCGACCGGCGTCATCTCGGTGGACGAGACAGGCGCGCTGCGGACCGTCAACCCGGCGGCCGCGCGCCTGCTGGGCCTGGCCGGCGACCTGTCCAACCGTCCGGTGGCCTCGATCTTCGGCCACGGCGAGCTGCGCCCGCTCGCCGAGCTCATCGACGAAGCCGCCCGCAGCCGAAAGGAAGTGCGGCCCCGCGAGATCGGCATGACGCTCGACGGCCGCGAACTGCACCTGTCGGTCGTGACGACGCCGCTCGTCAGCGCGGAAGGGCAGCCGGAAGGCGTGGTGCTGGTCTTCGACGACGTGACGCCGCTCATCCGCGCCCAGAAGGTGGCTGCGTGGCGTGAGGTCGCCCGGCGGCTGGCGCACGAGATCAAGAACCCGCTGACGCCGATTCAGCTCTGCGCCGAGCGGCTCCGGCGGCACTTCAGCAGCGCGCCGGACGCGACGCGCGCGCTGGTGGACGAGTGCACGACGACCATCGTCGGCGAAGTGGATTCGCTCAAGGGTCTGGTCGACGAGTTCGCGCAGTTCGCGAGGATGCCCGCGCCACGAGCCGTGCCGACCGACCTGCACCAGCTGGTCAACGACGTGCTCGCGCTGAACGACGGCCTGCTGACGGACGTGCGCGTGATGCGGCGCTTCGCAGCGGATCTGCCGCCGGTGTCCGCCGACCCCGAGCAGATCCGCCGGGTCGTCCAGAACGTCATGGACAACGCGATCGAGGCGATGGACCGGAAGGGCGAGATCTCGGTCGAGACCGAGCACGACACCGGCCACAGTCTCGTGCGGCTCGTGATCGCGGATCAGGGGCCGGGGATTCCGGCCTCCGAGCGCGAGAAGCTCTTCCTGCCGTACTACTCGACGAAGCGCCGGGGCAGCGGCCTGGGGCTTGCGATCGTGCGCCGCATCGTCGCGGAGCACGGCGGGAGCATCGACCTGTCGGACAACACGCCGACTGGCACGCGCTTCGCGATCGAGCTGCCGTGCGCATGAAGCGAGAGGCCACTGGCGTCGTGAGAGGCGACTGCGGAGACGGAGCGTCCTGATGGCATCGATTCTCATAGTGGATGACGAGCCGGGCGTACGCTCGGCCCTCTCCGGTGTGCTGCGGGATGAAGGCTATGACGTCGTCGCCGTGGAGAGCGGCGAGGCGTGCCTGACGCGGCTGGGCGAGGACGCCTTCGACGTGGTGCTGCTGGATGTCTGGCTGCCCGGCATGGATGGCCTCGCCACGCTGGCGCGGATGCGCGAGCGGCAGTTCGATGCCCAGGTCGTCATGATGTCCGGGCACGGCAGCATCGAGTCCGCGGTCCGGTCGATCAAGCTCGGCGCGTTCGACTTCGTCGAGAAGCCGCTCTCGCTGGACAAGACGGTGCTCGTCGTCAGAAACGCGATCCGGCAGCGTCGGCTGGAGGTCGAGAACCAGGCCCTGCGTGCGCGTTTCGAGCACCAGCAGGCACTGGTGGGCGAGAGTCCGGTGATGCTGCACCTGCGGGAACAGATCGCGATGGCGGCGCCGACCAACGGGCGCGTGCTGGTCCTCGGTGAGAACGGCACGGGCAAGGAACTGGTCGCGCGCAACATCCACGCGCTGAGCCATCGTCGCCAGGGCCCGTTCGTCGAGGTGAACTGCGCGGCGATTCCCGAGGAGCTGATCGAGAGCGAACTGTTCGGCCACGTGCGCGGTGCGTTCACGGGCGCCGTGGCGGACCGCCGCGGCCGTTTCGAGGCGGCGCACGGCGGCACCATCTTTCTGGACGAGATCGGCGACATGAGCCTGAAGACGCAGGCCAAGGTGCTGCGCGTGCTGCAGGAGCAGGTCATGGAGGCGGTCGGCGGCACGCGGCGCATCCGTGTCGACGTCCGCGTCGTCGCGGCGACGAACAAGAATCTGCCGGCGGAAATCGAGGCCGGCCGGTTTCGGGAGGACCTCTACTTCCGTCTGAACGTGGTGCCGATCACCGTGGCGCCGCTCCGCGAGCGCATCGAGGACATTCCGCTGCTCGCGAGCCACTTCATGGCGGCGCTGGCCCGGGAGTACGGCCGGAAGGAGAAGACCTTCGAGCCGGAGGCGATCGCGGCGCTCCAGAGTTACGCCTGGCCGGGCAACGTGCGCGAGCTGCGCAACGTGATCGAGCGGTTGATGATCATGGTACCGGGTGGCCGCGTGACGGTCGCAGACCTGCCGCTGATTCCGGTTGCCGTCCGGCCGCTGGCGCCGGCCGAACCGCAGACGGTCAGCACCCCGCTCCAGCCGCTCCACGAAGCGCGCGACGCCTTCGAGCGGAGCTACATCCTGCAGACGCTCGCTCGACAACGGGGGCACATCTCGCGGACGGCCGAGGTGCTGGGCGTCGAGCGCAGCAACCTGTACCGGAAGATGCGGTCGCTCGGTATTCCCGTCGGCCGGCGCGACGACGAGACGAACTAGACGCTCCGGTTACGGGACGAGCCCGGCTCGCCGAAGCTGCACTTCGAGCAGCAGGTCCGGGGTCCAGTGGCCGATGCGGAGCTCCTCCGGCGAGCGGCCCCCGAGCGCGGCTTCCGGGATGAGGCCGACGATTTCGCTTTCGATGACCGGGATGCCGGCGGCGGCCGCCGCGCGGGCGACCGCGTCAAACGCCTGTGCCGCGTTGGTCCGATCGAGATCGGTCAGGTTCATCGACACCTGCGCGCGGTCCCGGTGCGCCAGCCACATCGGCAGGGCCTTGACGCCGGGGAGGCCGCCGTCGCGGGCCCGCACCTGTGTTGCGATCGCCGCCGTCGCCGTCATGTCCCGCGTGTCGAGGTCCACGTTGAACGCAACCAGCGGACGTCGCGCTCCGATCACGAAGACGCCGGCCGTGGGGTGCGGCCGTCCCGGGCCGGCATCCGGCGTCCAGTCCGCCTGCTGCATCCGCGCGGCGAGGGCGTCGAGTCCGCCGGCCCGGATCTGATCCAGGCGCCGCCGGTGGGTGGCGGTGGCCGCCTCCTCGTAGAGGAATACCGGCACACCCAGTGACGACGCGATCTCGGCGGCCGTCCGGCGGGCGAGCGCGACCGCGTCCGGCATCGCTGCGCCGGCGAGCGGCACGAACGGCATCACGTCGACGGCCCCAACCCGCGGGTGCACGCCGTCGTGCGTCCGCAGGTCGATCCGCCGGACGGCCTCGGCGGCCAGGGCGAGCATGGCGGCGTGCGCGGCATCCGGCGTCCCGGCGCCTGTGAGCACCGTCCGGTTGTGCGACGGATCGCTCGACACGTGGAGGAGCCGCGCGCCAGCCGTCGTGCAGCACTGTGCCAGCGCGCTGATGACGTCCGCCCGGCGGCCCTCGCTGACGTTCGGAATCGTTTCGATGAGCATCGGCCCCGCCATTGTGAGGCAAGCGGCGCGCGGCAGCTCCGGCGCTATAATCCCAGTCGTTCCGACGCGATCCCTGTCATGTCCCCGACACCACAGCCCCTCGATCGCGCGCCCATCGGGCCGGAGTCCCGCGACGCCCGGATCGAGCAGCTCCTGCTGGCCGGCCTCGACCTCTACTTCGCGGGTCAGTTCGAGCAGGCGATCAACGTGTGGACGCGTGTCTCGTTCCTCGAACGGGGCCACGGCCGCGCGCGTGCGTACATCGAGCGGGCTCGTGGCGCGGTCGCCGAACGCCAGCGCGAAGGTGACGAGCTGCTGCAGCTGGGCGTGGACGCCTTCAATCGAGGCGAGACCGAGCGCGCGCGTGAGCTGCTGACGCAGGCGGTCGAGCGTTCGGGGCCGGACGACCTGGCGGCCTCGGTGCTGGAGCGCGTGCATCGCCTCGGGCGGGGCCCCGGGCACGGAGCGGTCGGCCTGGCGGATGCCGGCGCGCGGCTGAAGGGTGTGGCACCCGTGCTGCCGCCCGCGCTCGCCCGGACGCGGCGTGTGAGCTTGCCGCTGGTCGCCATCGGCGCGGCCATCGCCGGCGCGCTCGTCGCGGGCGTGGCGATCGAACTGTGGTTTGCCGCGCCGGCCGGGCTGACTCCGGCGGCGCAGACGCGCGCGGACGACCTGGCCGTGCCTCGTGGTGGCGACATCGCGCTGATGCGCGCGCGCACGCTCGCGGCGGGCGGCCATCTGCCTGACGCGCTGCGCGCGCTCGAGGTGATCGGGCGTTTCGACAGCCTGCGGCCCGAGGCGGACCGTCTGCGTGCGGAGTGGCAGCGGCGGCTGCTGGAGCTCGACGGACTGGACGGATCAGGCGGGGGGCGGTAGGGGATGGAGTGTCCGAAGTGCGGCTATCTCGGTTTTGACGAGGCGCCCCGGTGCCGCAATTGCTCGTATGACTTCGCGCTGGCGTCGGTGACGCACGAGGCGGCGCTGGACGAGATCGACCTCGCCATCGGTGACGTTCACGCAGGTGCGCGGACCTCGGCCGACCCGGACTGGGCCGGGCTGAGTGCGCTCGACCCGCAGACGCCGTTCTCGGATACACGGCAGGTCTTCGACGCCGGCGACCTGGACGCACTGCTGCAGAAGACGGAGGCCAGCGGCGTGACGGCGCCGGACCCCGGGCCGTCCGCCTTTGCCGGGCTGCCGCCCGCGCAGGCGCTGCCGGGGCCCGACCTCGACGTGATTGATCCGGTGCGGGTCTCCGAGGCGCCGGCCGTCGACCTTCCGGACGACATCGTGAACTGGCCGGATGCGCCGTCGCTCACGCAGCCCTCGGATGTGCATGACTGGGAGTCGTCGTTTCCCGCAGCGTCAGCCGCACGTCCGACCGCGGAGCGCCCGGCGTTCGACATGGCCGCGCTGGACAGCCTCGACATCGAACCGGCTGCGCCGGTAAGCCGCCCCGTGGAGCCGTCGATGACGGTCGCCGGTGAGACGCTGGATCGCGCCGCGATCGACCGTGTCGTCCGGAATGCGGTGCACGAGCCCCGGCCCCCGCAGCCGGCCGTGTTTGGTGGCGCGCCGGTCGACGAGGACGCACCGCTGGTGAAGCTGCAGCAGCCGCGCGCGCCGGTCGCGGTCCGCAAGACGCCGATGAGCCCGAAGCTGCGGGCGGTTTCCCGCCCGACGCCGCAGGAACCGGCCTTCGACTTTCTCGATCAGCTCGACCCGGCAACCGGAGGCAGCGACGAGGCGGGGGAGGGGCGTGCGTTCGTCCCCACGTCCGGGCTCGAGAACAGCCCGCCGCTCAGGCGCCTCGCCGCGACCGCCATCGACGCCGTCCTGTTCGCGGGCATCGACCTGGCGGTGCTGTACCTGACGTTCCGGATCGTCGGTCTCGGTGCCGCCGAGTGGCGCGTGCTGCCGGTGTGGCCCCTGGTGCTCTTCCTGGTCGGCATGAAGCTCTCGTATGCGTCAGTGTTCACGGCGCTCGGGGGGCAGACGATCGGCAAGATGGCGGCGGGCATCCGCGTCGTCTCGATGGACGACAGCGGCGTGACCGCCGGCACGGCGGTACGCCGGACCCTGGCGTCGCTGGTCGCGGTGGCGACGGCCGGGATTGGCTATCTCCCCGGGCTGGTCGGGCGTGAGCGGCGGGCCATCCACGACCGGGTATCGGGCACCCGTGTCGTGCTGCTGCCGGCTGCCTGAGGCCATGACGGCTCTCGCGCGGTTCGTTTCCACCGCCGGGTACGTGGGATTCGCTCCCATCGCGCCCGGCACCTGGGGCTCGGCCGTCGGCCTGCTGCTCCTCCTTCCGCTCCGTCGGTACGGGTCGCCAGCGGCCGAAGCCGTCACGATGCTCGCGTTGCTCTTCGTCGGCATCTGGAGCGCCGGCGTCACGGGACGTGAGATGGGGGATGAGGACCCCGGCCCCGTCGTCATCGACGAGGTCGTCGGCATGCTGATCACGCTGCTGTGGATTCCGGTCAACGTGACGGGCGCCGTGCTGGGGTTCCTGCTGTTCCGTGTCTTCGACATCATCAAGCCGTTCCCGGCCCGCCAGTGCGAGCGGCTGCCCGCCGGATGGGGCGTGATGCTGGACGACGTCATGGCCGGCATCTACGGGCAGCTCGCGATGCGTCTTGCCGTCGCCATGCTGCCGACCTGGTTTCTGTGATGGCGGCGCCGCCGCCGGCCGTGCCGTCTCCGGCGCCGTTCGAGCGGGCCGTCATTGTGGCCGTCGGCAGCGAGCTGCTGGGCGCCGAGCGTCTCGACACCAACTCCCTGGCCATGACCGCGGCGCTCAATGCGTGCGGCATCGAGCTCGTCTGGAAGGCGGTCGCCGGCGATGACGCGGTCAGCCTGGCGCGGACCGTCAGGCGCGCGCTCGATGACGCCGATCTGCTGCTGGTGTGCGGCGGCCTCGGCCCCACCGACGACGACCTGACGCGCAACGTCGTCGCCGACGTGCTCGGTCGCCCGCTCCAGTTCGACCAGGGCATCGCCGACGCCATCGCCGCGCGCTTCGCCGCGCGCGGCTGGGTGATGACGGACAACAACCGGCGTCAGGCCCAGGTGCCGCAGGGGGCCGCGGTGCTCGCGAACGCGCGCGGCACGGCGCCCGGGCTGTGGATCGACGACGGGGCGCACGGCGTGCTGCTGCTGCCGGGGCCGCCACGCGAGATGAAGCCCCTGCTCGAACAGGCGATCGCGTCGTACATCGCACCGCGGAGCGCCGGGCGTCGCCTGGTCCGGCGCGTACTGCGCATGACCGGGCGCGGTGAGTCGACGATCGACGCGCTGTTGCAGCCGTCCTACCGGGCGTGGGCGGAGGAGCCCGTTCCCGTGCGCGCGACGATCCTGGCGGCGATGGGGCAGATCGAACTGCACCTGTCGGCCGTGCACGCCGAGCCCGCGCGGGCGCAGGCGGCCGTGGATGCGGCCGCGGTGACGGCGCGCGACGTGATTGGCCGTGACATCTTCAGCGATGACGGCGCGCCGCTCGAGGCGGTGGTCGGACAGATGCTGGTCGCGCGCGGCTGGACGGTGGCCGTGGCGGAGTCGTGCACGGGCGGACTGGTGGCCGAGCGGCTGACAGCCGTGCCTGGCGCCTCGCGGTACTTCGAGCAGGGCGTGGTCACCTACAGCAACGCCGCGAAGACCGCGTGGCTCGGTGTGCCCGACGCGCTGCTGGCCGAGCATGGCGCGGTCAGCGACCCGGTTGCCCGGGCCATGGCTGCCGGTGTGCGGGCCCGCACGGGCGCCGACGTGGGTCTCGGTGTCACGGGCATCGCCGGCCCCGGCGGCGGAACGCCCGGGAAGCCCGTCGGGACGGTCGCGATCGCGGTGGCGCTGCCGGACGGCGCTTCCGGCGAGCACGTCAGCAGCCGCGTGCTGCAGTTTCTCGGCGACCGGGAGCAGATCCGGTTCCAGTCCTCGCAGGCCGTCCTCGATCTGCTGAGGCGGACCCTGGAGCGTTAGCGGCCCGCACACGGGTACACTGGTTCGGTTGTGACGCGCCTCGTGTGCCCGGCCCCGGCGGCCGGAATCAATACCTCTGGGATGACCGGTTCCGGAATGCCCGCGCGAGTGGCTGTGGGGGTGGCATGAGCCGCCCGCAGGCCGCCGTTCTCGGGAGTGGCGGGTGGGGCACGGCGCTGGCCGCCCATCTGGCGCGCGTCGGTCACGACGTCCGCCTGTGGGGCCGCGACGCCCACCTGATCGCCGAGCTCGGGAGGACACGCGTCAACGCGACGTATCTCCCGGGCGTGGAACTCCCCGCCGGCGTCACACCGACGGCGGATCTGGCCACGGCCGTGAGCGGCGTCTCGCTGGTTGTGGCGGCCGTGCCGTCGCACGGCCTCCGGCAAGTTGCTCGGGCGATGGCGCCGGCCCTGGCCCAGGGAGCCACGCTGGTGTCGGCGACCAAGGGCATCGAGGTGGACTCGCTGTTCCGGATGTCGGATGTGCTGGCGCAGGAGTGCGGCGCGGGGCATCCCGTGGTCGTGCTCTCGGGTCCCAGCTTTGCGCTCGAACTGGCGCGGTCGCTGCCCACCGCTGTCGTCGCCGCCTCGACAGACCCGAAGGCCGTTGCGCGCGTGCTCGAGGAGTTCCGCAGCGGCTACTTCCGGCTCTACGAAAGCGACGACGTGGTCGGCGTCGAGATCGGCGGGGCGCTGAAGAACGTCATCGCCATCGCAGCGGGTGCCGCCGAAGGGCTCGGCCTCGGCTTCAACGCGAAGGCGGGGCTCATCACGCGCGGGCTGGCCGAGATTGCCCGTCTCGCGGTCGCCGCCGGCGGCAAGCGCGAGACGCTCGCCGGCCTCGCCGGCCTCGGTGACCTGGTCCTGACCTGTCACGGCTCGCTCAGTCGGAACCGGCAGTTCGGCCTCGAACTCGGCCGTGGCCGGACGGCTGCCGAGATCCTGGCGGGCATGAAGGCCGTTGCGGAAGGGGTGCGGACGGCCACTGCGGCGCGCACGCTGGGCGCGCGGTACCAGATCGAGTTGCCGATCACCGAGCAGGTCGTCGCCGTCATCGATGGCCGCATCTCGCCGCAGGCCGCGGTGACGGAGCTGATGGAACGTCCGCAGCGGGCGGAGGTCGGGTAGTGGGTCTGTTCGATCGCCTCAAGCAGGGCCTGAGCCGGACGACGCAGGGCCTCGTCTCCCGCTTCGGCGACCTCGTCAGGTCGGCGGACGCGGCGCCCGCGGGCGCGACGCTCGACGCGGACACGGCAGACTCGCTGGAAGAGATGCTGATCGCGGCCGACGTCGGCGTCGGCGCGGCCCGCCGCGTCGTCGACGCCGTGAAGCGCGGGGGACCGCAGGGTCTGCGCGAGCGCGTGAAGACGGAGATCCGCGGCATGTTCGAGGCGGCGGCCACGGCGTCGGTACCGGTGACCGGTGTCTCGCCGCGCGTCGTCTTCGTCGTCGGCGTGAACGGCGTCGGAAAGACGACCACGCTCGGCAAGCTGGCCTCGGCCATGAAGACCGCCGGGCACACGCCGATGGTGTGCGCCGCCGACACGTTCCGCGCGGCGGCCGTCGAGCAGCTCGAAATCTGGGCGCACCGCGCCGGCGTGGAGATCGTCCGCGCGTCGCACGGCGCGGACCCGGCGTCGGTCGTCTTCGACGCCATCACGTCCGGCCGGGCGAAAGGGTGCGACCCGATCCTGGTCGACACCGCGGGCCGCCTGCACACGCGCGTGAACCTGATGCACGAGCTGGAGAAGATGCGCCGCGTGGCCGACCGGGCGATGCCCGGCGCGCCGCACGAGGTGCTGCTGGTCCTGGACGCCACCGTCGGACAGAACGGGCTCGTGCAGGCGCGCGAGTTCCTGGGCGTCGCGGGCGTGACCGGTATCGTGCTGACGAAGCTGGACGGCACGGCCAAGGGCGGCGTGGCCGTGGCGATCGCGCACGACCTGAAGCTGCCGATCCGGTACGTCGGCGTCGGCGAGGGCATCGACGACCTGATCCCGTTCGACCCGGTCGCCTACGTGGACGCGCTGTTCGAGGCCGCGTGACGGGCATCACGGATCAGACGCGGGCCGCGGACCAGGACTACATGGCGCGCGCCCTGGCGCTGGCCGAGCGGGGCCTCGGCCGGACGACGCCGAATCCCGCGGTCGGCGCCTGCGTCGTGGCCGCCGGTGTCGTCGTCGGGCATGGCTCGACGGAACCTCCCGGCCAGCGTCACGCCGAAATCGTGGCGCTCGACGCGGCCGGCGATCAGGCGCGAGGCGCCACGCTCTACTGCACGCTCGAGCCGTGCGCGCACACGGGCCGCACGGGCCCCTGCGCGGACCGGATCATCGCCGCCGGCGTGACGCGCGTGGTGGCGGCCGTCGAGGATCCCGACCCGCGCGTGCGTGGCCGCGGATTCGAACGGCTGCGCGCGGCCGGCGTGGCTGTCGACGTCGGTGTCCGCGCGGTGGAGGCACGGCGGCTCAACCTGCCGTTCTTCACGGTCCACGAGCAGGGCCGGCCGATGGTCATTGCCAAGGTGGCCATGAGCCACGACGCGTGCGTGGCAGCCGCTCCGGGGATCCGCACGGCGCTGACCTCAGCCCCCGCAAATCAGCGCGTGCAGCGGACCAGGGCCAGAGTGGACGCCGTGGCCGTCGGGTCCGGCACGCTGCTCGCCGACGACCCCCGGCTGGACGTCAGGGACGTATTTCGCGAGCGCCCGCTCGTGCGCGCCATCTTCGACCGGCGGCTGCGCACGCCGCCATCCTCGCGCATCTTCGACACGCGCGCCGCCGGTCCCGTCCTGATTCTGACGAGCGCGGCGGCCGCGGCCGGGCAGCCCGACGCGGTCGCGGCGCTGGAGGCGCGCGGCGGCACGGTGGTGGCGGAAGCCGAGCCCACGCTGACGCATCTGTTGAGACGTCTCGTGGCGTTCGACGTGCACGCGGTGCTCCTCGAAGGCGGGTCAGCGCTGCACGCGGGAGCGTTCCGCGAGGGTGTCGTCGACATGGTGCAGGCGTATGTCACACCGGCCGAGCTGGGCCCGGGCGGCCTGCGCGTCGCCGAGGAACTGCTGCAGGCGCTGCCGCGGCTCTACGAGGCGCGTACGGAAACCGTCGGACCTGATACGGTGATCGAGGGCTATGTTCACGGGATTGATTGAGGCGGTGGGCGAGGTCGTGGCGCTGGCGCCGATGCCGGGCGGCAGCCGGCTCGTGCTGCGTACGGCGCTCGCGGGCGAGGTGGCCCTGGGGGACAGCGTGGCCGTGGACGGCACCTGCCTGACCGTCACCAGCCACGACGGCGCGACCTTCTCGGCGGACCTGGGCCCGGAGACGATGCGCGTGACGTCGCTCGGCACGCTGCACCCGGGCTCGCGGGTGAATCTGGAGCGGTCGATGCGGGCCGACGGCCGGTTCGGCGGCCACTTCGTGCAGGGGCATGTGGATGGCGTGGGCCGGCTCGTCGCCGTCCGCGACGATGGCGAGGCGCACTGGCTGACGATCGCGTATCCACCGCAACTGGCCGCGTGCTTCGTGCAGAAGGGGTCGATTGCCGTCAACGGCATCAGCCTGACGATCGCCGACCTGCGGGACGGCGAACTGGACATCATGATCATTCCGTTCACGTGGGCGCACACGGCACTGGCATCGGTGCGGCCGGGCGACCAGATGAATCTGGAGGCCGACGTCATCGGCAAGTACGTGGCGCGCGCGCTCGACGTGCGGGCGGCCGGCAGAACGGATCAGGAGGCGTGACGGTGAAGTCGACGACGAAGACGCAGGGCCGCAAGGCAGCGACGAAGACGCAGCGCCGGGCGCCGGCAGCGGCGGCACAGAGGAAGGCCGGGCGGACGCCGGCGTCGAAGCCGCGGGTCACCGGGCCGTTCTCGCCGATCGAGGACGCCGTCGCCGCGATCAAGGCCGGCCGGATGATCGTCGTCATCGACGACGAGGACCGCGAGAACGAGGGCGATCTGACGATCGCCGCGTCGAAGGTCACGCCGGAGGCCATCAACTTCATGGCCACGTACGGCCGCGGGCTCATCTGCCTCTCGATGACGGGCGAGCGCCTCGATCAACTGGACATCCCGCTGATGGTCGAGCGCAACACGACGCCGTTCAAGACGGCGTTCTGTGTGTCCATCGAGGCGCGGAAGCACGTGTCGACCGGCATCTCGGCGGCGGACCGCTCGGCGACGGTGCGTGCCGCGATCGATCCGAAGACGCAGCCCGGCGATCTGGCCCGTCCCGGTCACATGTTTCCGCTGCGGGCCCGCGATGGCGGCGTGATGGTGCGCGCCGGTCAGACGGAAGCCGCAGTGGACCTGGCGCGGATGGCGGGACTCTATCCGGCCGGCGTGATCTGCGAAATCATGAATGCCGACGGCACGATGGCGCGCGTGCCGCAGTTGACGCGCTTCGCAAAGAAGCACGGTCTGCCGATGATCACCATCGCGGACCTGATCCGCTACCGCATGCGGACCGAGCGGCTCGTGCGGCGCGTCTCCGAAGCCGACCTTCCGACCAAGCACGGGCAGTTCCGGATCGTCTGCTACGACAACCAGGTCGACGGCGAGACGCACGTGGCGCTCGTGCGCGGCGACATCGGTAACGGCAAGGACGTGCTCGTCCGTGTGCACTCGAAGTGCCTGACAGGCGACGTGTTCCATTCCGCCCGCTGCGACTGCGGTGCGCAGCTCGACACCGCGATGGCGCGCATCGCGCACGAGGGCAGGGGCGTGCTGCTCTATCTGAACCAGGAAGGGCGGGGGATCGGCCTCGCGAACAAGATCAAGGCCTACGCGCTGCAGGACCAGGGGCTCGACACCGTCGAGGCCAACGAGAAGCTCGGCTTCAAGGCGGA
>CAYNUO010000064.1:0-17244 GCA_964400405.1 uncultured Bifidobacteriaceae bacterium
TCGGCATCTCGGTCGTCGAGGCCATGGCGGCCGGCGCGGTGCCCATCGTGTTCGGCGCCGGCGGGCCGGCGGAAGTGGTTCGTCACGGTGTCGACGGTTTCCACTGGCGCACGCTGTCCGAGCTGACGGGCTTCACGCGTGATCTGATCGACGATCGGGCGATGCTGACGACCATGTCACACAGCGCACAGGCGCGTGCCCGCGAGTTCTCTCCCGGCCGTTTCGATACCGCGCTGCGCGACACGCTCACGGCGTGCGGTGCGCGGACCAGGTAACCGGCCAGCAGGTTTCCTGCCGGGCATCGGCTGCGTCGTTTCCTGTCGCCGCGGATCAAGGTTGTAAGCCCGCGATCTCAAGGCCCGGTAGTTTCTACAGGGCAGGCGGTACATCCATCCCATCGCCCGCGTCGCGAATCACGGGTCCGCGCAGGTCTGCAGTACACAGTGAGAACCCGCCCGGTCGCGGCGTGGCCCGCTCCTTGCCACGAAGGCATCGACAAGGAGGTCACGCATGAGAATGCTGTCAACCGTCGTCGCCTGTGTCCTTACAACCTTGTCAATGGTGGCATGTGGAGGTTCACCCACATCACCATCGGGTACGAGCGGAAACTTCAGGATGATGATGAAGGATGCGCCGTACGACGACGCGAAGGCGGTCCTCGTCACGTTCTCGTCGGTCGAGGTCCATCGGACCGGCGGCGCGCCGACGACCCTGTCGTTCGCGGGAGGCGCCAGCACACGGACCTGCGATCTGAAGAAGCTCGAGTCATCGCAGGATCTCATCGGTACCGCGTCGCTCGATCCCGGGCAGTACACGATGATCCGCTTCGTCGTGCAGAGCGCGACGGCGTACTACGACAACCCATCCGGCGGCAGCGCGTGCGCACCGTCGATCACGCCGCCCGCCGGGCGCAGCGAGGCTGCCGACGTACCGTCGGGAGAAGTGCGCGTGAATCGCAACTTCGAGGTTCAGGCGAACGGCACGACGACGATGGTCGTGGACTTCGATGGCCGCCAGTCGCTGCAAGGCTCCGTGCTTGGCCGGCTGGTGCTCTCGCCGGTGATCGTCGTGGTCAGCGTCGACGCGAACTGATCCCTCAGGACTCGGGCGGCCTCACGCCGCTCGAGTCGATTCCTGGCCCGGTCACGTCCAGCCATGACGCGCGAGTTGTCATCGTGGCCACCGCGTGTACACCCGCGGAGTGCGGGTGTCGTGGGACGAGTCCAGAACATGTGACACGACCGATGACCTGTTCGTGAGAACCACGCAGATTCCCGCGGAAGAACGATGGCTTTCTCGCTGGCCCGGTCCTTGCTCAATCCCCGCACAGCAGAAAGGACGGACACACCATGAAGAAGACAATCTTCGTACTTGGTCTGTTGCTGTTGAGTGTGGCGCCACGAGCCGATGCGCAGGTGTCCGTGGGCATCCAGATCGGCGCACCGCCTCCGCCTCCGAACGTGATCGTGATGCGCGCGCCCGCGCCAGGGCCCAGCTACGTGTGGGTGGAGGGTTACTGGTACCCGAAGGGCAAGCACTATCGCTGGCGTGACGGGTACTGGGCGCAGGCTCCGTACGCGGGTGCGTACTGGGTGCGTCCGCGCTACGTCGGCGGGCAGTACTACGCTGGCTTCTGGGGCCGTCCCGGGAAGGGGCGTGGCGATGGCCGGTGGGACCGCTGGAGCGATGACCGCAGCCATGATCGCGGCCGGGGTCGCGGGAACGACCGACGTGACGGTCGACGCGGACGGCGCTGAATCGTGGCGGGCGGCGGTGCGGCCTGGCGCGCGGTCCTGTTCCGGATAGCAGGGCGCGCGTCAGGCCGCGCAGGCCGGCACCTGCGCGTTCGATAGGTATACTGGCCGCAACACAACAGGGTGCGGCGACTACCCGCTGCAGGTAACGGGATGGTCGGGCCGCCATCCCCGGGCCCACCGGGCCCGGGAGATCCGCATTGCCCGATCGCATCACAGGGGCACGCGTCTGGTCGTTTGTCCGTGACCGCTCGCTGCTGCTCGTCGCCGGCACCGTCGCCGCCCTCGTCTGGGCCAACCTCAATCACGACGCCTACGAAGCCGTCGCCCATCACCTGCACTTCTGGGTGAACGACGTCGGGATGGTCTTTTTCTTCGCGTTGGCCGCGAAGGAGGTCCGGGAGGCGCTGCTGCCCGGCGGGCCGCTCGCGTCTCCGCGCGAGGCGGTGCTCCCGCTGGCGGCGGCCGTGGGCGGCATGGCGGTGCCCGCGGCGATCTTTCTGGGGCTGGTGCATGTGTTCGGCCCAGAAGGCCTCTCGAGCGGGTGGGCGATTCCGAGCGCGACCGACATCGCCTTCTCGGCGATGGTCGCCCGGGCGGTGTTTCCCGCCGGGCACCCGGCGGTCCCGTTCCTGCTGCTGCTCGCCATCGCGGATGACGCCATGGGCCTGCTGCTGCTCGCCGTGTTCTACCCGACGGCCCCGCTGCAACTGCTCCCGCTCGCCGGGTTGATGGGCGTGGCCGTGCTCGGCGCGGTAGCGCTCCGGCGGTTCGACGTCCGCGGCTTCTGGCCGTACGTCCTCGGGCCTGGCGCGGTGTCGTGGGCCGCGCTCCACATCGGAGGCCTGCACCCGGCCCTGGCGATGGTGCCGGTCGTGTTCTTCATGCCGCACGCCGCGGACGACAAAGGGATCTTCGCTGCCGAGGAGGTCGGGCGTCCGGACACGCTCAATCACTTCGAGCACTGGTGGCTGACACCGGTCCAGTTCGTGCTGCTGCTGTTCGGGCTGGCGAACGCGGGCGTGGTCGTCTCGGCCGTGGGGCCCGGCACGTACTTCGTGCTGGCGGCGCTGCTGGTCGGCAAGCCGCTCGGGATCGTGGGGTGTTCGGCACTGGCCGTCCTCGCGGGGGCGCGTGTGCCGAACGCGTTCACGTGGCCCGACGCGCTGGTCGTCGGCGTGGCGGCCTCCATCGGGTTCACCGTCGCGCTGTTCTTTGCCACAGCGGCGTTTCCGGCGGGGTCGCTGCTGGACCAGACGAAGATGGGCGCGCTCCTCAGCTTCGCGGCGGCTCCGCTGACGATGCTGCTGGCCCGCGTCGTCCGGGGCGGGGCGCCGGCAGGCTAGGACAGGCTACCCGGGCGGCCAGGTCAGGCCGCGACCGGCGAGCAGGTGCAGGTGGATGTGGAAGACCGTCTGCCCGGCGTCGGCGTTGCAGTTCATCACCGTCCGGAAGCCGCGCTCGCTGTAGCCGTGCGCCCTGGCAATCGCGGCGGCAGCACGCTGCATCGAACCCACGAGCGCGTCGTCGCCGTCCGCCAGGTCATTCAGCGTCGCGATGTGCCGGCGCGGCACGATCAGCACGTGCAGTGGCGCCTGCGGGTTGATGTCGGCGAAGGCGACGAGCGTCTCGTCCTGATGGACGATCGTTGCGGGGATCTCGCCCGCGGCAATCCTGCAGAAGAGGCACGAGGACATGGCTATCCAGTATTGCGCATGCCGGCGGCGACGCCGTTGATGGTGGCCAGCAGCGCCGCCTTCACGCGGTCGTCCTCGCCGCTGCGTGCGCGCCGCAGCAGCTCGATCTGCACGAGGTTGATCGGGTCCACATACGGATTGCGCACGTCAATCGAACGCCGGAGTACCGGATTCGACTCGAGCAGCGTGGACGACCCGGTGACCTCGAGCACCAGCGCGATCGCGCGGTCGAGGCGGCTGCGGAGCTCCTCTCCGAGCGGCTGCAGCTCGGCGGGCACGAGCCGCCGGTCATATTCCGCGGCGATCTGCCGGTCGGCCTTGGCCAGCACCATTTCCGTGAGGTCGATGGCGCTTCTGAAGTGCGTCCATTCCCGGTACATCTGCCGGATTTCCTCGCGGTGCCCGCCGGCGAAGGCCTCCGCAAGGGCGTCCTCCAACCCGAGCCACGCGCCCAGCATCAGGCGCGTCTGCGTCCAGGCGAACTGCCACGGAATCGCGCGGAGGCCGGTCACGCCCGTCGCGCTGGCGCGACGCGACGGACGGCTGCCGATGTTCATCTCGGCCAGCTCCGCCTCCGGCGTCGCCGCCCGGAAGTACTCCGCGAAGCGTGGGTGCTCGTAGACGATGGCGCGATAGCTCGCGCAGGCGCGGCTGCGCAGCGCGTCCATCCGCTGCCGCCACGCTGCGGGCGCCGGCTGCTCGGGTGTCAGCCACGCTTCCAGCGTGCCACTCGTGTAGACCTCCAGCGTGCGGAGCGCGATCTCCGGCAGGCCGAAGAGCGCCTGGATCATTTCGCCCTGCTCGGTGACGCGCAGCGTGCCGTCGATCGACCCGGCGGGCTGTGACCGGATCGCGAGGTGCGTGGGGCCGCCACCGCGGCCGACGCTGCCGCCGCGGCCGTGGAAGAGCGTCACCTTGACGCCGTGCCGTCCGCACGCCGCCACGATCGCTTCCTGCGCGAGGTAGAGATCCCAGTTCGCGGCGACGCGGCCCACGTCCTTGGCCGAGTCGGAGTAGCCGACCATCACCTCGATGCGGCCGTGGATCCGCTGGCGATAGCCGGGAATCTCGAGCAGCTGGTTGACGATCGCACCGGCGTTCCCGAGGTCGCGCGAGGTCTCGAACAGCGGCACGCTTCTGAGCGGCGCGCGGACGCCGCAGGCCTTCTGCAGCAGTTCGACGGCCAGCACGTCGGAGGCCCGGCTCGCCATCGTGATCACGTACGCGCCGAGCGAGGCGCGCGGAATCCGTCCGATGGCGCGGAACGTGTCGAGCGTGTCCAGTACCTCCGGCCCCGCATCGAGGTCGGTGGGAATCAGCGGGCGCCGGCCGGCCAGCTCGCGTTCCAGGAAGGCGAGCCGCGTCGGTTCGTCCCACGCGCTGTAGGGGCCCAGGCCGAGCGCGCTGGTGATGGCGCTCAGCGCCTCGGTGTGCCGTGCCGCGTCCTGCCGGATGTCGAGGCGGGTGAGCGTCAGGCCGAAGGCCGCAAGGCGGCGACGAAGGTCGGTCAGACGTCCATCCGCGATGGCACCCTGCCCGGTCTCGCGGAGCGAGGCATCGCACAGCGCGAGCGGCGTGTCCAGGTCGGCCACGTCGAGGTACGCCTCGGGCGGCGGCGGCGTGTCGCTGACGATTGCCGTCTCGATCCAGGCCCGCGTGGCGGCGAGCCGTGTCCGAACGCCACGGAGCAGCGCGCGATACGGCTCACGCGCCGACCCGGCCTGTTCCCGGAGCGCCGCGCTCGCGGCGGTGACGGAGAGCTCACCGCGCAGCGCATCGACTTCGCGCAGATACAGGTCGGTCGCCATCCAGCGCGCCAGCAGGCACGCCTGACGCGTGACGTCTGGTGTGACGAACGGGTTGCCGTCGCGGTCGCCGCCGATCCACGAGCCGAACCGCACCGGCGCGACGTCGATCGGAAGGCCACGGCCGGTGGCCGCCATCAGCGCCCGGTCCACGCCGCGCAGATAGCGGGGCAGGGCCTGCCACAGGCTCTGCTCGAACACGACGAGACCGCCGCGCACTTCGTCGAGGGGCGACGGGCGCGAGGGCCGGACTTCGTCCGTGCCCCACGCCGTCATGATTTCGCGGGCCAGGGCGCCGACGATCTCCTGGTGGACCGGGTCTGCTGGATCCGTGTGGTCGCGGGTCTCGAGCAGCGCCGCGATCCGGTTGTGCTTCTCGACCAGCGTCCGCCGCGAGACCTCGGTCGGATGTGCCGTGAGCACCAGCTCGATCTGCAGCGCGCAGACGGCGGTGTGCAACTGCTCCGGCGCGAGACCGCCCGCGATCAGGTGCTGGAACGCCTCCTCGCAGGAGCCCCGCTGCGGTGCGCCACCACGGCGGTGCTCGCGGCGCCGCCGCCCGCGGTGGTGCTGCTCGGCGATGTTGGCGAGCGTGAGGAAGTGCGCGAACGCACGGGCCACCGGCAGGGCGGAATCCACCGGCAGCGCGGCAAGCGCCGCGGCAAGGCGCTCGAACTCCTGGGTGCCGCCGGCACGGGCGGCCTTGGCGCTGGCGCGGACGCGCTCGACCGTGTCGAGCAGCGACCCGTCGCCCTGCAGCTTCAGCGTGTCGCCGAGCAGGCCGCCGAGCAGCCGGACGTCGTCCCTGAGCGGTTTGTGCGGGTCGGCCGGCATGCCCTCATCGTCTCATGCAGCCGAAGCCGCGCCTCGACAGAGATGTTGCCTCAACGGGGTTCCGTCACCGTCACGACTCGATTGGTGCCGGGTCCGACCGTCGCCGTCTGCGACACGCCGGACGGCCACAGGACTTCGAGGCGCTCGACGCGGTCGGCGTCGCCGAGGCCGAAGTAGAGGGGTGTCGCGCTCTGCGAGAGGTAACCGGATTTGCCGTTGTGCAGCTGGGTCATCGTGCGCCCTCCGGCCGTCACGCGGACCGTCGCTCCGAGGCCGGCTCGATTGGACCGCGTACCCACGAGGGCGACCTTCAGCCAGCGGATCGAGCGGGCTGCCGACAGGTTGCTCACCAGCACCTGGGGCTCGGCGTTGTGCTCGTTGGTCACGATGTCCAGGTCGCCGTCATTGTCCAGGTCGATCAGGACGGACGACCGGCTTCCGAGAGCGCCCATCACCTGCACCGCGCCGGTCTGGCCGTCGCAGGGGTGGCCGGACACGTTGGGCAGCGTCCGCCGTTCAGTCGCCTTGCACGCCGGTTCGACATGCCAGGGCACGTGCGTCCGTCCGCCGCGCCGGGGTTCGATGCCCAGCAGAAACTCGGCGGCGAGAAACCGCTCGCCCGCGTTGTTCAGCAGCATCGAGTTGATGTGGTAGCGGAACGGGTAACTCATGCTGCCGGTCACGAACAGGTCCGTCCACCCATCCGCATTCAGGTCGCCGGCCGACGTTCCCCACGGCCAGTAGGTCTCCACGCCCAGCGCATCCGACACCTCCGCGAACCCGCCATCGGCGCGCTGCCGGTAGAGCGCGTTGCCGAAGATGAAGTCCGCCGTGCGGCCCATGCCGGGCATCTCGGGCATCGTCGGGCCAGGGGACTTCCTCGTCTCGGTGTCCACCCGAGCACTGTCGAGGTTGAACATGTCCACGTGCATGTCGGTGAGAAACAGGTCGGTGCGGCCGTCGTTGTCGGCGTCGAGCGTGGCGGCACCCATCGCACCCATCGGACCGCGCGGGAAGTACTGCTTCGTGCGGTCGACGAACGCCTTCCCGGCCTGGTTCTCGTAGTAGTGCTGCGCCCCGGCCATGTTGAGCACGAACAGGTCAGGCCAGCCGTCCTGGTTGAAGTCCGTCGCCAGGGCATCGCCGGCCCAACCGTGTGCGTGGGGACCGACGGTCCCGGTGACGTCCTCGAAACGTCCCTGCCCCCGGTTACGGTAGAGGACGGGCTCTTCGAACCGCTCGGGAAACATGTGTCCCCGAAACGCGTCGTCCATCCCGACATAGGCGCCGTCCGGTCCCTTGACGTCCGTCGTGTACTTGCCGACGTTGCACACGAAGAGATCGACCAGGCCGTCCCGGTCGTAGTCGAGGAACACGGCCCCTGAGGAGTGCTTCGCCAGCCCGACTCCGGCCTGGGCGGTGATGTCGCGGAACCGGCCCTTGCCGTCGTTGGTGAACAGGACGTTGCCGCCGCGCACCGAGGTCACGAACAGGTCGGCATCGCCGTCGTTGTCGATGTCGGCAAACGACGCCGTGACCGACACGCGGTCGGCGAGCGCGACACCCGCCCGCGCGGTCATGTCTTCGAAGCGGCCGTTCCCGAGGTTGCGCCAGAGCTGGTTGCCACCCCGTTGGCTGACGAAGTAGAGGTCCACCAGTCCGTCAGCGTCGACGTCGGCGGCAGCCAGCCCGGTGCCGTGGTCGTAGTGCCCGGCCTTGAAGGTACGAGCGGCGTCATCGACCACGCGGTTCACGAAACGGATGCCGGTGGAGGGCAGCTGGTCGCTGAGCGTGAAGTCATGAAAGACCGTGAAGGCGCCGACGGTCTTCAACTGCGACTCCCGACGTGCCGGCAGTGAGCGTGCCCCGGGGTCCGGGTCCGGGAAGGTCACGACCTTCGGCGTCTGCGCCACGCCCGTTTCGATCGTGGCCGCAACCGCACAGACAGCCGCGACCAGACCGACGCACGTTACCAGCCGCATCACAGGACTCCTGACTGTCGCCGCCGATGGGCGCGACGCCCAAATCATGCCACGCGCCGTCCGGCGGCAACCTCGACCGCGTGACGCTAGCCGCGGTTGAGGACGACGGTGCGGGCGATGCCTTCGAGGTCGTCGCGGACGCGCACGACCCGGAACCCGGGCCGCTCGCCGACCAGCCCGCGGATGTCCGCCTCCTGGCCGTAGCCGAACTCCATCACGAGCCAGCCGCCGGGTGCGAGCGTCCGCGTGGCCGCGTCCAGGACGCCGGCCAGGTCGCGCAGCCCGGTTTCGCCGCCGAACAGCGCCTCGTCCGGTTCATGCCGGACCGCACGGGAGAGTGCCGGCTCATCGCCGCGCCGCACATACGGCGGGTTGGCGAGGATCAGGTCGAACGGACCATCCAGGCCATCCAGATACGACGTCTCGATGAAGCGTACGCGGTCGCCCACGCCGAACTCGGCGGCGTTGCCCCGCGCCACCGCAAGCGCCGCCGCCGATATGTCGGTCGCGATGATGCGGACGTCGGGCACGCTGTGTGTCACGGAGACGGAGATGCAGCCGCTGCCCGTGCCGATTTCGGCAATGCGCCAGTCCGGGTGACCGCCAGCCAGCGCGATCGCCTCCTCCACGATGAGTTCCGTGCACGGACGCGGAATCAGGACATCGGGCGTGACGGCGAGTTCCAGGCCCCAGAACTCGCGGATGCCGACGATGTAGGCGCTTGGCTCGTGCGCGGCACGGCGGTCGATCCACGCGCCGAACGCCGGTTCAAGGGCCGCCGGAACCGGGCCGCGGAGTTCGGTCAGCAGCCGGGCGCGGTCCCAGCCGAGGATGCGGCAGGCAAAGAAGTCCGTGTCGACGGTGGCTTCGTCCGCGCGGATGCCGGCGGCCACCAGCCGCGCACGTGCCGCGGCCAGCGCCTCCTGCAGCGTCAATTGACGTCCGTCGCTTCCTTCAGCTTCTCAGCGGTGTAGAAGGAGACGACCTGGTCGATGAGCTCCGTCAGGTCGCCTTCCATGACGCCCGAGAGCTGGTGCGTCGTGAAGTTGATGCGGTGGTCGGTGATGCGGCTCTGCGGATAGTTGTAGGTGCGGATCTTCTCGGAACGTTCGCCGGTGCCGACCTGGTTCTTCCGGTCCTTGGCGATGGCGTCCTGCTGCTTCCGCATCTCCATCTCGTAGAGCCGGGCACGCAGCACCTTCATGGCCTTCGCGCGGTTCTTGATCTGGGACTTCTCGTCCTGCTGCGAGACGACGACGCCCGTCGGGATGTGCGTGAGGCGCACGGCCGAGTACGTGGTGTTCACGCTCTGCCCGCCGGGGCCGCTCGAACAGAACGTGTCGACCCGCAGATCCTTCTCGTTGATCTGGATGTCGACGTCTTCCGCTTCCGGGAGCACCGCGACGGTCGCCGTCGACGTGTGGATGCGGCCTGCGGCTTCCGTGGCCGGCACACGCTGCACGCGATGCACGCCGCTCTCGTACTTCAGCCGGCTGTAGACGCCGCGCCCGGAGATGTTGGCGATGACTTCCTTGAGGCCGCCGGACGGGCTGTCGCTGGTCGACATCACCTCGATCTTCCAGCCCTGGTGCTCGCAGTAACGCGAGTACATCCGGAAGACGTCCGCGGCGAACAGCGCCGCCTCGTCTCCGCCCGTGCCGGCGCGGATTTCGAGGATGACGTTCTTCTCGTCGTTCGGGTCCTTCGGAATCAGCAGGATCTTGAGCTCCTGCTGGATCGTCTCGCACCGCGCCTCGAGGTCCTTGAGCTCCTCGCGCGCCATGTCGCGCATGTCGGGGTCCGGTCCGTCGGCCAGCTCCCGCGCGCCCGCGATGTCCTTCTCAATCGACTTGTACTCGCGGTACTTCTGGACGAGCGGCTCCAGATCCGAAAGCGCCTTGGCCGACTTGCGGTACTCGGCGGGGTCGGACTGCAGCTCGACCGTGCCGAGGCGGGTCGTCAGGTCTTCGTACTGGGTTTCAAGCGTGGCGAGTTTGTCGAACACAACCCTCCAAGTCTAGCGCGAGTGTCCGCGCGAGTCGGCGGGAGGCTGCAGCCGCGGCAAGGCGTGTCCGCGCTCGGGGGCGGTTCCGCATGCCGGACAAACGCACCTCCGGCGGACCTGTCGCATCCGGGTGGGCCCCTGTCGCCGCCCGTTGCCTGACTGACCAACGGGTCCCACCGGCGACATCCCACCCGGCGCCTGCGGTGCATTTGTCGTGAAGACGGCATGCTCCACAGCCCCGCTTCGCGCGGCCACGCCTTGCCGCGGCTTCCGCGGGCCGCCGAAGGCGGCGTGGGTCAGCGCGGCGAACCGCCCCCGAGCGCGGCCACACCTCGACGGACCTTTCGCGTGACGGGGGGGAGGGAACTACCCGCCGGAGACGGGCGGGAGGAACGCCACTTCGTCGCCGTCCTGGACCGGCGAGTGGAGGCGGGCATAGTTCGCGTTGACGGCCACCGACATCGTGCGCTCGTAGTCGCGGGCGGCGGGGAACTCGGCCACGAGCACGTTCCAGACGGAGGACACGGTGGCCGGGGCGGGGACGTCGCGCTCGAACTCGGTCTGGCCGACGAGATCCCGCAGGCGCGCGAAGAGGCGGACCGTTACGCGCATGCGATCTGGTGCGCTTTCCGGCGGGCGTCCGCGTCCTCGGGGTGCACCGTCGCGCCCTCGAGCCACACGTCGCCGCCGTCGAAGTGCTCGTGCTTCCACACCGGGAGGATCTGCTTCACGCGCTCGATCGCGTAGCGGCACGCCGCGAAAGCGTCCGCGCGGTGGGCCGATGCCGCGGCGATCGCGATGCTGGCCTCGCCGATCTCGAGGCGTCCGACGCGGTGATGCATCGCGAGCCGGATGCCGGGCCAGTGCTCGGCCGCTTCGGCACAGATGACCTGCATCACGCCCACCGCCATCGCGTCGTACGCCTCGTACTCGAGATACCGCACACGACGCCCGACGTTGTGGTCGCGGACGAGGCCGACGAATGTCGCCACGGCGCCGAGCCCCGGGCCGTCGGCTGAGACGGCGGCCGCCAGCGCGGTCGTGTCGAGCACGTCTCTCGTGATGGCCACCAGCGGGACAGGCATACGTTACGGCGAGTATAGCGGCGCGTCGGGCGGCAGCGGCCCGCGCGTCAGGCGCCGCTGACGGAGCGGGTCGTGGCGCGGATGTCTTCGGCCGGCTCGGTGGGGTCGTCCGGCAGGTGATTCATCGGCCCGTGCGGACCGGAGCCCAGGTCGAAGCCGTTCCGGATCGCATCGCCGACGTAGGCCTGGGCGAGCGGGATGGCGTCGTCGAGCGGGCGTCCGTGCGCGAGGTGGGCCGTGAGCGCTGCCGAGAAGGCGCACCCGGTGCCGTGTGTGGCGCGACCGGGCACGCGGGCGGTTCTGAACTCGGCGACCCCGTCACGCGTGACGAGGACATCGATGATGTCCCCGCCCGGGCCGTGGCCGCCCGTCACGAGCACCGCGCCCGCCCCGAGGTCCAGCAGCGCGCGCGCAGCGAGGCACGCGTCTCCCGTACTCGCGATGCGCACGCCGGTCAGCGCCTCCGCCTCGGCCCAGTTGGGTGTGACCAGCGCCGCCAGCGGCAGCAGCCTCGCGCGGAGGACGTCCACGCCGGCCGCGTCGAGCAGATCCGCGCCGCTGGACGACCGCACGATCGGATCCACCACGACGCGCGGCAGCGCGAACCGCGTCAGGCTGTCGACGACGGCTTCGACCACGCCGGCCGTCCCGAGCATGCCGGTCTTCACCGCGGCCACCGGAAAGTCCTCCGCGACGGCAGCGATCTGCGCCGCGACCATCGAGGGGTCGACCGGCTGCGTCCGCTGCACGCCCTGCGTGTTCTGCGCGGTCAATGCCGCGATGGCCGACGTGCCGTACACGCCGTGGGCCGCAAACGTCTTCAGGTCTGCCTGCACGCCGGCGCCGGCGCTCGAATCCGAGCCCGCGATCGTCAGCGCGACGGGAGGTGCCGTCATCGCGCCTCCACGGGTGGACGCGTCGCGATGACCAGATATTGATACGACAGGAACTGTGCGGCGGGGACGAGCGTGAGCCCCGCGGCGGTGACGTCCTTTTCGACCACCGCCTGCGCCACGCGCTGGCCTTCGCCGAGGTGCGCCACGGGGCCGGGGCCGCCGTTGCCCGGCTTGTAGTTGACGATGCCGATCCGGCCGGTGGGTTTGAGCGAGCGGCCGAGGCTGCGCAGAAACGCCACACGGTCCTCGATCTCGGGATACACGTCGACGATGAGGATCGCGTCCAGCGCGTTGGCCGGCAGGTTCGGGTTGTCATCCATCCCGAGCCGCGTCTGCACGTTGCGCAGGTTCTCCTTCCCGGCGCGTCGGCGGATCGCGTCCAGCACCGGACGCTGGACATCCTGCGCGTAGACGAGCCCGGCCGGCCCGACGCGCTTCCCGAGCCGGACGGTGAACCAGCCCGCGCCGGCGCCGATGTCGGCGACGACCGAGCCGGCCGTCACGCCGAGCGCGTCCATGATCTGATCCGGCTGCTGCCACACGTCCCGGTCCGGCGGTTCAAGCAGGCCGAGGTCGATCGGCGGGAAGAGCTTCGCCCGGCCGGATTCGACCGGTCGCTCGGCCGGGCGTTCGGACGGGCGCTGTGCGGCCGAGAGCGACAGCGTCAGCGTCGCGCCGACGAGCGCGGCAACGACGCAGCGGACGGGGTGAGAGCGGCCCACGGCCAAACTATACTGACGTTCCTATGCCCGCAGCCTTCTTCGAGAGCGTCCTCTCCCTCATCGTCAAGACCTCCACCGACCTGCCGCCGGACGTGCGGGCCGCCATGAAAGTGGCGATGGAGAAGGAGGACGCGGGCACGCAGTCCGGCCAGGCGCTGCAGATCATCGCGCTCAACATCGACCAGGCGGCCGAAGGCGAAGGCGCGATCTGCCAGGACACGGGCATGCCCACCTTCGAGGTGGCCACGCCGATCGGCGCGAACCAGATCGTGATGGCGAAGCAGATCCGCGAGGCCATCGCCGAAGCCACGAAGCGCGGCAAGCTGCGCTCGAACTCCGTGGACTCCATCACCGGCGCCAACTCCGGTGACAACCTCGGCCCCGGCACGCCGATCATCCACTTCCACCAGTGGGAGAACGACGACGAGATCGAGGTCAAGCTGATCCTCAAGGGCGGCGGCTGCGAGAACACCAACGCGCAGTACGCGCTGCCGACGGACCTGGCGCATCTCGGCCGCGCGGACCGGTCGCTCGAGGGTGTGCGCAAGTGCATCCTCCACGCCGTGTGGCAGGCGCAGGGCAAGGGCTGCGCGCCCGGTGCCGTCGGCGTATGCGTCGGCGGCGACCGCACGTCCGGCTACGCCCACGCCAAGGCCCAGCTGTTCCGCACGCTCGACGACGTCAACCCCGACCCCCGCCTGGCCGAGGTCGAGGCGCAGGTCATGAGCACCGTGAACGGCCTCGGCATCGGCACGATGGGCTTCGGCGGCCGCGTGTCGCTCATCGGCTGCAAGATCGGCGCGCTGAACCGTCTGCCCGCGAGCTTCTTCGTGTCGGTCGCCTACGACTGCTGGGCGTACCGCCGTCTGGGCGTCGTGCTCGACGCGAAGACCGGCGCCATCAAACGCTGGCTCTACCGTGATCCGTCGAACCCGGTGGCGCAGATGGCGAACCAGGCCGGCGTGGCGCGGACGGGCCGCGAGGTCAGGCTGCAGGCCCCCGTTACCGAGGAACAGATCCGCTCGCTGAAGGTCGGTGACGTGGTGCTGATCTCGGGGCGCATGTATACCGGCCGCGACGCCGTGCATCATCACCTGATGCAGCACGAGCCGCCCGTCGACCTGAAGGGGGGCATCGTCTACCACTGCGGCCCCGTGGTGGCGAAGCAGGCGGATGGCAGCTGGAAGGTCACGGCCGCCGGCCCGACGACGAGCATCCGCGAGGAGCCATATCAGGCGGACATCATCGGGAAGTACGGCATCCGCGCCGTGATGGGCAAGGGCGGCATGGGCGCGAAGACGCTCGCGGGCCTCAAGGAGCACGGCGCCGTGTATCTGAACGCCGTCGGCGGCGCCGCGCAGTTCTACGCGAAGGCCATCACGCGCGTGGACGGGGTCTCGCTGCTGGAGTTCGGCTCACCCGAGGCGATGTGGCACCTGCAGGTCGAGGACTTCCCGGCGATCGTGACGATGGACAGCCACGGCAACAGCCTGCACAAGGATGTCGAGGCTGCGTCGGGCAAGGAACTGGCCGGTCTGTCGGCGCCGTTCGTCGTCAGCGAGCACGACTAGCCGGACGCCCAGGTGCTCTGCGCGTGCACACCGGCCCGGGGCAGGCGGCGCATCCGCCGGCCGCTTGCGCTCGTCGGCGTCCTCGCTGCGGCGGCCGTCGGCCTGGCGTGCGAGGAAACGCCCATCTGGACCAGTGAGCCCGTCCCCTTGATGCGTGCCATCGCGCTGCGCGACCTGCGGCTCGTCAGGGAGTCGGTCGACGGCGGCCAGGATCTGAACAGGCCGAGGCCGCTGTCCGAAGCGGGCCTCTCGCACGTGGGCCGGCGGTCGGAGGGGAGCGTGCTCACGCCCCTCGAACTGGCTGTGGCCCTGGAGCAGCCGGCGCTCGCCGGCCTGCTCGTCGACGGCGGGGCCGACGCGGAACGCGTCGCGACGCCGCTCCTTTGCCTCACGGTCTTCCTTGGAGCGCCACGGGATCTCGCACGCCTGCGGGCAAAGGGTCTGACGATCAGCCCCACACTCCACTGCGAAACGCCGGACGCTGACACGCTCGAGGGGCTGGCCCGGCGGAACAGCGACGCCATGGTCGAGGCACTGCAGGCGGCGGCGCCGGCGCCGGCGCGATGACGGTGACCGCGGTCGCACCGGCGTCGGCGGCCTCGTCGTCGGAGGGCACCGGGATGACCGGCCGGAGCGTCGTCGCGGTCGTCGTGGCGTATGCCGCGCTGGTGCTCGCGTATTTCGCGCCGGTCCTTGTCGACGGCCGCATCCTGGCCTATGACGACGCGGTCAAGCACTACCTGCCGTCGTTCACGGTGGGGCCGGTGCTGTGGTCGGCCTCCGCGGCCGGCTATCCGATCTACGGCGACATCCAGAACATGGCGTTCTTCCCGCCCAAGCTGGTGTTCCAGGGACTTGGCCTGCTGGGCGTGCCGCTGGCGACCAGCTACAACCTGTTTGTCCTCGCGCCGTTCGTGATCGCGGCGTCGGCCGCCCATGTCTACGTGTACAGGTTCACGCGGACGCACGCGGCTGCCGCCGTGGCCGGGCTCGTCTTTGCGTTCTCGAGTCCGCTCCTCTATTTCGTCGAGTGGCCAGACCACGCGTACGGGGCTGCGATGCTGCCGCTGCTGGCGCTCGCCCTCGAACGGCTCCGCGACGATCCGCGGGGCGGGTCCATTGCCTGGCTTGCCGTCGTGGTGGGGCTCACGCAGCTGTCAGGGTATCCGCCGATGGCCAACGTCATCGGGCTGATCATCGCCGGCTACGCCGTCGTGCGCGGTGCGCACGCGCCCGCGGGCCGCGGCCGCTACTACCGGGCGGCCGTCGCCGGTGCCGCGCTCGGCATCGCGCTGGCCGCCGTCCAACTCGTGCCGACCGCCGTGGCGCTGCTCCCGAAGATGGCCGCACACTGGACGTTCGAGGACTTCAATGACCTCGCCTTCGTGCCGGGTGACCTGACGCGGCTCGTCTTTCCGTTCATCACCGGAGGCGGGTCCCTGTACGGGGACGAGTCCTTCGGCGTGCCGACGACGCGGCTGTTCTATCTCGGACTGATGCCGCTCACGCTGGGCGCGATCGGCCTGGCGTCCCGTCGGCACTCGCACGCGCCGCAGATCTTCTGGACGGCTGCCACGCTCTATGTCGTCGCGCTGGCGCTCGGTGAGAGAACGCCCGTCGCGTACCTGACGTATCGCCTTCCGGTCATCAACGTGGGGCACGAGTGGTCGCGACTGCTCGTCGTGGCGGCGTTCGGCGTGGCCGTGTCTGCCGGGTGTGGCGCGGCCGTGCTCCTCGATGGCCGCGCCGGCCGACGGCGGCTCGCAATCGCCGGCGGTGTCCTCATGGTCGTCTTCGGTCTGTGGCTGCTGGTGCAGGCCGGCCCTGCCTGGATCCGGCCCGTCATCCCCGCGGGCTGGCCAGCGACCTGGTTGTTTTCTCCGCTTCGCAATCCCGCGTTCGGCGTTCCGTTCCTGCTGGCGCTCGTCGCGTCTGCGACGGTCGCGCTTGCGGGGACCGGCCGGCGGCTGCCTGTGTGGCTCGTACCCGCGTTGGTGCTCGCTGACCTGGCCGCCTTCGGCTACGCCCACGAGTGGCGGACCGCATCGCCGGATGCGGCGTGGCTGGCACACCGGCCGGCGAGTCTCGAGGCCGTGCGCGCGACGCTCGCCGCATCGAGGCAGCGCGTGGTGTCCTACAGAGGTCTCTCTGAAGACGGTGTGATTGTCGCCAGGCGGGAGCACCCGGACGATCGCACGGGCCTCCGGCAGGAAATCGGGCGCTACTGGGGGTTCGAGACGCTCGAGTACTTCGGCAAGTGGACGCTGCCGGCCCTCGGTGAGCTCACGGACCACCTTCCCGTGACCGCACTCTCCGGCGGCTCGATTCCGCTCGACCTCCTCGCCGTGCGGTTCGTGCTCGTGCATTCAACCCGCGAAGAACCGGGTGCCCCGCCCTTGCCACCCAGCCCGCTCGCGCGTGCGCTGCTCGACGCTCCTGCGGCGTGGCGGCCCGCCGGCCGGTTGGGGGAAAGCCTGCTCTTCGAGAACCGGACCGTGCGGCCGCGGGCCTGGGTGGCCGGCGACGCCCTCGTGATGCAGGAGGATGCCGCGCGCGGCGTCCTCCGGTCCGGGCGTCTTCCCGGTGGATCTCCATTCGATCCGGCCAGGACGGCTCTTCTCACGGGCCCCGGCGCCGAGGGCATCTCCGCCCCCCGCGACGCGGTTCCGGGCACCGTCGAGATTGTCGAGCAGCGTTCACAGCGCTATCGCCTGCGTGTCAGGACAACGCATCCGTCCGTCCTGGTCACCAGCGACACGTATCACCCAGGGTGGCAGGTCCGCGTCAACGACGTTGCCGCACGTGTGCTCCAGGCGGACGTGCTGTTGCGGGCCGTCGCGGTGCCGGCAGGGGAGAGCGTCGTCGAGTTCCGCTTCGTGCCGAAGGACTTCTA
>CAYNUO010000065.1:0-17064 GCA_964400405.1 uncultured Bifidobacteriaceae bacterium
CGCTTCTTCAGGCCGGCCATGTCGATCTCGTTGTCGAAGTGGCCGATGTTGCCGAGGATCGCCTTGTCCTTCATCTTCAGCCTGTGGTCGACGGTGATGATGTTCGTGTTGCCCGTCGCCGTGATGAAGACGTCGGCCATCGAGATCACCTCGTCGATCGTCGTGACCTGGTAGCCCTCCATCGCCGCCTGCAGCGCGCAGATCGGATCGATCTCGGTGACGATGACGCGCGCGCCCTGGGCCTTCAGCGACTGGGCGCAACCCTTGCCGACGTCACCGTAACCGAAGACCACGGCGACCTTGCCCGCGAGCATCACGTCGCTCGCACGCAGGATACCGTCGGTCAGCGAGTGGCGGCAGCCGTAGAGGTTGTCGAACTTCGACTTGGTGACCGAGTCGTTGACGTTGATCGCCGGGAACAGCAGCGTGCCGGCGTTCATCATCTCGTAGAGGCGGTGCACACCGGTCGTCGTCTCCTCGGTGACGCCCTTGATGGCGGCCGCCACCTTCGTCCACCGGCCCGGGTTGGCCTTCTGCTGCGCGCGCAGCAGCTCGAGGATCACGCCCCACTCTTCCGGGTCATTGGCCTCGTCGAACGCCGGCACGACGCCGGTCTTCTCGAACTCCACGCCCTTGTGGATGAGCAGCGTCGCGTCGCCGCCGTCATCGAGCAGCATGTTCGGGCCCGAGCCGTCCGGCCACATCAGCGCCTGCTCCGTGCACCACCAGTATTCGTCGAGCGTCTCGCCCTTCCAGGCGAACACCGGCACGCCCTGCGGGTTGTCGGCCGAACCAGTCTTGCCCGCCGCGACGCCCGCGGCCGCGTGGTCCTGCGTCGAGAAGATGTTGCAGGACACCCAGCGCACGTCCGCGCCGAGATCCACCAGCGTCTCGATCAGCACGGCCGTCTGGATGGTCATGTGGAGCGAGCCCATGATCTTCGCGCCCTTGAGCGGGAACTTGCCCTTGTGCTCCGCGCGGATCGCCATCAGGCCCGGCATCTCCTGCTCGGCAAGCCGGATCTCCTTGCGGCCCCATTCGGCCAGGCTCATGTCCGCGACCTTGAACGCGGGACGGCCGGCCTTCTTCGCTTCCTCGAACGCGTGCATCTTCTCGGCGACTGCTGCCATTTCGTTCTCTCCTCTGCTACGACACATGACGGGCCACGCTCGCACGCGCGGCCCCCGAACTGACGTCCATGCCCAGCGACTGCCGCGTGGCCACCGCCACGAACAACGCCGGGCCCTTCGCTGCCCGATCCACCGGCAGCGGCCCCACCCGCACGTCGCCGAATCCGGCGGCGTTCAACAGCTTGCCGACGTGCTTGCCCGAAAACCCCAGCCACACGTGGCCCATGCCCTGCCGATACTCCGCCCGGTCGTGCGGCAGCATGTCGACCACCAGCACGCGGCCACCCGGCTTCACGACGCGCCCCACCTCGGCCAGCGCGCGCCCCGGATCCGGCACGTGATGCAGGACCAGCGAGAGCAGCGCGATGTCGAGCTCGGCGTCCGGCACCGGCAGGGCTTCGAGACTTCCCGACTTCACGCTGACGTTCCGCAACGAGCTGAGACGCTCGCGCGCCGCGGCCAGCATGTCCGGGGAACCGTCGACAGCCACGACGCGCTTCACCCAGGGCGCCAGCGCCGCCGCAACCTGCCCGGTCCCGCAGCCGAGGTCGCCGACGATGGCGTCCGGCGGCAGCAGCGGCAGCAGCGCGTAGAGATGAAAGACCGCACCAAACAGATCCTCGCGCACGCGGTCCCACTGCCCCGCGGCCGTGGCGAAAAACTCCTGCGAACGCTCCCGGCGCCGGGCCAGCACTTCGCTGACGCGACGCGCATCGTGTCCGGCGGCGGCCAACGACCCCAGCTGCTCCCGCATGATGGGCCAGAGCCGGCGGGCTCCGGGATCCAGTGCATCGGCGGGCACGGAGTACAGGCGGCTCGTGCCTTCCTTCCGGGAGCTGAGCCAGCCGTCGTCCGCGAGCAGCTTCAGATGCCGGCTGACGCTCGACTGCGGCATCTGCAGGACCTCGCAGAGCTCGGAGACCGTCAGCTCGTGCTCCTCGAGCAGGCGCACGACGCGGCAGCGCACGGGGTCGCCCAGCACGGACAGGTGGTCGAAGATGGGAGCGCGGGCGGCCGAGTGCATCCGTAAATCCGGATGAAGTGTTACATGACCGCCCTCGTTCGTCAATGCCGAGGGGGTTTAGGGGGGGCGGTGCCGAAGACGCCGCCGGCGAAGAGCGCGGTCACGGCCTCGAGCAGCGCCCGGCGCTCCGCCCGGCCCTCCCCGCGACTCCGGAAGCGGCCGCTCAACCACAGCGCGGCAAGCCCGTGCACGAGCGACCACGCCGCGACGCCGACCAGCCGGGGGTCGCCGCGCAGTTCCCCGTCCGTCTCGGCGGCGGCAAGGATGTCCTGCAGCCGGCGGAACGACCCGGAAAGTGCTTCCGTGTAGGCGGCGTCATCCGTCTGCAACTGGCCCGAGAACATGATCGTGAACAGCTCCGGGTTGTCGATCGCGAACTGCACGTAGGCCACGCCGGTCGCCTGGAGGGCGGCGCGGTTGGTCGCCGCGCCGGCCGCCGCGGCGTCGATGACCTCGGTCAGCTTGCGGAAGCCGACCACGGCACACGCGGTCAGGAGCCCGGACTTGCTGCCGAAGTGATGGGCCGGTGCAGCGTGCGACACGCGGGCCCGGCGGGCCACCTCGCGGATCGACACGGCATCCACGCCGTCCTGCTTCACGATCGAGAGCGTCTCGTCGATCAGCGCGGCCGGCAGATCACCGTGGTGGTAGGCGCGACGAGGCGGTCGCCGGCCGCCGCGGCGGGCGCGGGGCGCGGGTTCTGGCGACGGGCCGGTCAATCTTGACATTGTCTAGATTCGCCCCCTAGACTGAGCCACGCCCTGGGGCTGCCTCATCCTGCGCTCCATTTTGCCCCAGGGACCACCAGTATGCGACGCCAGACTCGCCCCACCGCACGCACCGCCGCCGTGGAGAGCCGGAGTGTCCACGTCAGCCGTTCCCTCGCCGAGGCCAGGCTGAACCAGGGCATCTCGATGGCCGCCCTGGCGCGCGTACTCGGGTGCTCCGTCCTGCAGCTGGAGCGGATGGAGACGGGCCGCGCGTCGCTCTCGGCTGCGGCGCTGGTCGAGTGGGTGCTCGCGCTGAACCTGGATCTGGTTGTCCAGCCCCGGAAGGGCTGGCCGGGCAGCGACGCCCTCATGCCGGACTCGGCCGACGCCCGCCTGCTGGACGCCTACCGGACCGCTGATACGCGCACCCGTGACGCCGTGGCGGTAATGCTCGGGCTTGACCGGCCCGCCGCGCCGCCGGTGCGCCTGACGCGCGCGGGCCGTCCACCGGGGCCATCACGCACCAGGACGTCGCTCGCACTCACGCTCGCGCAGATCGACCAGCTCCGGCAGTCACCCGTGCCGTTCACGGGCAACCGTGTCATCACGGCATTGAAGCTGGCGGACGGCACGATCACGCAGCTCGCCCACCAGGCACGCCTCCGCTACTCACGGGTCACCCGAATCGTCAACGGGAAGGCGCGGCCGGTGCCGGCCAGCTACGCGGCCGAGATCGCCACGTGTTTCGGTTGCGTGGTGCACGACCTCTTCCCGCCGGCGACGCTGCTGCAGGCGGCGTCCGACGCCGGCGCCGGGATCGAGTCGGAAGCGTTCGCGGCCGTCTGACTCCGCCGTCCGGCGGCGCCGCCCGCTTCGCGCCGGTTATGCCAGTTCCGCTTCGAGCTGCGAGACGAGCGCGTCGAGCTCGCGCGAGACGGCCCGCACCGTGTCGGGCTGCGTGAGGTCGACGCCGGCCCGCTGCAGCAGCGCAATCGGATAGTCACTGCCGCCGGCCTCGAGGAGCGACAGGTAGCGCCCCACCACATCGGCGCGCAACCGGCTGTCCGTCGACCGCAGGTCCTGCATGAGCCGCGCGGTGGACGCAAAGCAGGTCGAATACTGGTAGACGTAGTACGGCGTGCTGAAGAAGTGCGGAATGCGCGACCACGTCACCTTGGAGAGGTCCTCTTCGTCTATCGCCGGGCCGTAGTACTCCCGCAGCAGGCCGGCGTAGATGCCGTTGAGCACGTCGGCCGTGACCGGCTGGTCCTGCTCGACGAGCCTGTGGGCCTGCAGCTCGAAGTCGGCGAAGAGCACCTGCGTGAAGAACGTGCCGGCAATGCTGTCGATGGCGTGCTGCAACAGCACGATCCGTTCCTCGCGTGACGCCGCCCGGCCGAGCATGAAGTCGAGGAACAGCGCCTCGTTCAGCGTCGACGGCACCTCCGCCACGAAGATCTCGTACGCGGCGTAGCGGAATGGCTGCGTGCGATGCGCCAGCACCGTGTGCATCGAATGGCCCATCTCGTGAGCCAGCGTGAACACGGCGTCCAGCGTCTCGTTGTAGTTCAGCAGCATGTAGGGATGCGAACCGTAGACCGGGGCCGAGTAGGCACCGCTGCGCTTCCCCGCGTTCTCGAACACGTCGATCCAGCGGCCCGTGAACGCCTCGCGGACCATCGCCTGATAGTCACGGCCCAGCGGCGCGGTGGAGGCCACCACCCACTCCTGCACGTCGTCGTAGGGATACCGCGCATCGTGTTCGACCAGCGGCACGGCCGTGTCGAACAGCTTGTACTCGGCCAGGCCGAGCGCCCGTTTCCGCAACTGGTGATAACGCCGGAGCGGCGCCGTGCCGGCTTTTGCTTCGTCGATGAGCGTCGTGACGACGGACACCGGAATGTTGTTGCCGTGCAGCGCCGCGTCGAGCGTCGAGGCGTATCCGCGCGACCGGGCGTGGAACCAGTCCCGCTGGAGCACGCCGTTGTAGAGCGCCGCGAACGTGTTCGAGGACTCCGCGAACATCCCGTGAAACGCGCGATAGGCCGCGGCCCGGTCCGGCTGGTGCCGGTTCGTCTCGAGCAGCGCCCGGTAGCGCCCGTAGCTGAGCGTCACCTGCTCACCCGAGGCGAGCGTCAGCGTGGGGAACGTCGCGTCGGCGGTCGTCAGCGCGGCGTAGGCCTCGTGCGGCGTGCTGGAGAACCGGCCGGAGAACGACAGCAGGCGCTCGCCCTGCTGGTCGAGTACGTGCTCCTGGGAGTGGAACAGGCTTTCGATGGCGAAGCGGTAGAGCGCCAGTCCCGGGTGGGTGTCCAGCCAGACGCGGACGGTCGCCTGCGGTATCGCGAGCAGCTCCGGGCTGAACCACGAACTGGCCTGCGCGTGGCGCGCGAACAGGATCTGGACCTGCTGACGCCTGGCGGCCACCGCGTTGTCCCGCTGGTCCTCGTCGTGATGCAGCGAGGCGAAGTACCAGACCTTGTACATCAGGGCCTCGACTTCGTCCTGCGCGGCCAGCGCCGCGAGGAGCGCCGCCGGCCCGTCGGCGAGCGTGCCCTGAAAGCCGGCCAGCCGATCGATGCCGCGCTCGAGCGAGCCGTACGCCGAGGTCCACTCGTCCCAGCTCTCGCAGATATCCGTCAGGTTCCAGGTGTATTGGCCGGGCACGGCCGCCCGCTCCGGCAGGTCGCCGGCCGCCGGCCGGTAGGCCACAACGTCAGACATGTACGACTCCCGCGGTCTTCCGCGACTAGGCCTTCAACGGCTCGGGCAGCACCGGCACAGGCCGCCCGGCATCGTCGGTCGCCACCAGGACGACCTCGGCTTCCGTGACGAGGACCCGATCCCCCGTGCCGAATGACCAGCGCTCCGCCTCCACGACGACGCGGACCGTGACGGACGTGCGTCCGATTCGCAACGTTTCGGTGAAGAAGTTGACGAGATCGCCGACGAAGACCGGCTGGTGAAAATCGACCTCCCGCATCGCCTTGGTGACGTAGCGATGCGGCGCCGCCTTGCGCGCCTCCACGGCCGAGGCCACGTCGATGTGCGAGAGGATCACGCCCCCGAAGATCGTGCCCATCGGGTTCGTGTCCTTCGGCATCAGCAGCACCTTGATGGCGGGCACGCGTTCGGACATGCGTACAGCATACGGCGACGGCGCCCGGGGCTGTACGTTTTTACGCGGCAGGACGTCCGATCGCGCCGCGGTTTGCGTCTATGATCGGAACGCGATGAGCCCAGTCACCAGCCCCGGTCGTCCGAAGCCCGCCAACGGCACGCTGCCGCCCAGCACCTCCACCAACGCGTGGACCGTTCACGACGCCAGCGAGCTCTACGAGGTCTCCCGCTGGGGCAACGGCTACTTCTCCATCAACGAGGCGGGCCACGTGCAGGCCCACCCGACGAAGGACCCGTCCGCGGCGATCGACGTCAAGGAGCTCGTCGACCGGCTCCAGCTGCGCGGCATCAGCCTGCCGGTGCTCATCCGCTTCACGGACGTCCTGAAGCACCGACTCGGCGACATCTTCAACGCGTTCCAGAACGCGATCGCCCAGAACAACTACAAGGGCAAGTACTCCTGCGTCTATCCGATCAAGGTCAACCAGCAGCGGCAGGTCGTCGAGGAGGTGCTGAACTTCGGGAAGCCCTACGGCTTCGGCCTCGAAGCAGGCTCCAAGCCCGAACTCCTGGCCGTCGTCGCGCTGGCCGACAACGACACGCCCATCATCTGCAACGGGTTCAAGGACGCCGAGTTCATCGAGACGGCGATGCTGGCGCAGAAGATCGGCCGGAACATCATCCCGGTCGTCGAGAAGTACACCGAGCTCGGCCTCATCCTCGAGTACGCGGAGAAGATCGGCGTGCGTCCGAAGATCGGCATGCGCGTCAAGCTGGCCACGCGCGGCAGCGGCCGGTGGCAGTCCTCCGGCGGCTTCCGGTCCAAGTTCGGCCTCACCGTGACGGAGATCGTCCGCGGCCTCGACGAGCTCAAGGCCCGCGGCATGGAAGACTGCCTCAAGCTCCTCCACTTCCACCTGGGCAGCCAGATCACGAACATCCGGATCGTCAAGGGCGCGCTGGACGAGGCGGCGCGCGTGTACACGGAGCTGGCCAAGATGGGCGCCGGCCTCGAGTTCATCGACGTCGGCGGCGGTCTCGGCGTCGACTACGACGGATCGCAGACCAACTTCGAATCGAGCATGAACTACACGCTCGAGGAGTACGCCAACGACATCGTCTACCACCTGCAGACGGTGTGCGACGAGGTCGGCGTGCCCCACCCGACGATCATCTCGGAGAGCGGCCGGGCCGTCGTGGCCTATCACTCCATGCTGGTGTTCAACGTCGTGGGTGTCTCCGGCTTCGGCGCCGAGAGCATCCCGACCACGCCGACGTCGGAGATGGAGCAGCCGCTCGTCGATCTGATCGAGACCTACAACGCCGTGACCGCGCGCAACGCCCTCGAGGCGTACCACGACGCGCAGCAGGCGCTCGAGAGCGCACTGGGGCTCTTCAGCGGCGGCTATCTGCCGCTGGAACAGCGGTGCATGGCGGAGAACCTCTTCTGGGCCATCAGCACCAAGCTTCAGAAGATCGTCCAGACGATGGAGGAAGTTCCCGAGGATCTGCAGAACCTCGACGAACAGCTCTCCGACACCTACTTCTGCAACTTCTCGCTCTTCCAGTCGATCCCGGACAGCTGGGCCATCAAGCAGCTCTTCCCCGTGATGCCGATCCACCGGCTCGCCGAGAAGCCGACGAACCACGCCGTCCTCGGCGACATCACGTGCGATTCCGACGGCAAGCTCGAGCGCTTCGTCGACCGGCGCGACGTCAAGAAGACGCTCCCGCTCCACGCACCCGGCGATGACCCGTACTACCTCGGCGTCTTCCTGGTCGGCGCGTACCAGGAGATCCTCGGCGACCTCCACAATCTGTTCGGCGATACGCACGCCGTACATGTGAGCCTGGACGACCAGGGCGGCGCACGTCTGGACGCTCTCGTCAAGGGCGACACGGTGCGTGAAGTGCTGGACTACGTGGAGTTCGACCCGGAGATGCTGCTGGGCAAGCTCCGCACGGACGTGGAATCAGCCGTGCGCGCAGGGCTCATCGACTACGAGGGCGCGGGGCAGCTGCTCCGCTTCTACGAAGACGGCCTGCACGGCTATACCTACCTCGAAGGCTGAGCGCGTCAGCGCGGTTCTGGCGAGCCGCACGCGGTATTCCGCCGCCACTGCTGGCTCCGTGCGCGCCTGTGAACGGCACCTGGCTCGTGTACAAGCCAAGTCGCCTGCAGGTGTCGACGGAACACCGCGCACGGCTCGCCAGAACCGCGCGAGCACGGCCTGGGGTATCCCGCGAGAGCCCTCTCAGGAGGCGCGGCGGCGATCGAAGAACCGGCGGCAGGCGGCGTCGAACCGCGCGCCCATCTCCGCCGCCACGGCTGCCGGCACCGGTCCGAGACGCTGCCACTGCTGCTGCGCGCTCCGGACGTCCTGCTCCGCCGCCTTCCACTTGGCGTCGTCGCGCTGCGGGCTCCCCGCGCCGGCGATGGTGTTGGATGCGAGCCGATCCCGCCACTGCTGCGCCAGCCGTTCAGCCGGTGAGAGATTGGCCGCCGGCTTGCCCGGGGTCTGATCCGCCAGCAGCTTCTCGACCCGCGCCACCAGCTTCTCCATCCGGCCGCGCGTGACCTCGGGGTCGAGCTCCGTGCCGCTGAACGCCGCCGGCCAGGCGCCGACCGCCGCGCTCAGCGCCGCCGTGAAGCGATCCGAGAGGCCCGCGATGAGCGACCGCGGCACTTCGCTGCTCTGCTGCCAGCGCGCCCGCGCGGTCTGGATGGCGGCGTAGAGCCCCTCCGGCGCCTCGCCCGGCGCGGACGCGTCCGCCGGGACCAGCGCTTCGACGTCGCGCACGATGGCTTCACGCTCCTGCACGTGCGCCTGGATGTCCACCTGATCGCGATGCTTGAAGCGGTCGAAGAACCGGTCGCACGCCGCGCGGAACCGGTTCCAGATCACGTCGGACTTCGCCTTGCGCACCGGGCCGGTCGCCTTCCACTCCGCCTGCAGCTTCTTGAGTGCGTTCGCGGCAACGTCCCAGTCGGTGGAATCCGCCAGCGCCTCAGCCTGCGCGCACAGCGCTTCCTTCTTCGCGAGGTTGCCGGCCCACTCGTCCTTCTTGTGCTTGAGGTCTTCCTGCCGGCGGGAGAAGAACCGATCGCACGCCGAGCGGAACCGCTCCCACGTCGCCTTCTCCTGACCGCGCGGCACGGCGCCGAGCGCCTTCCACTCCGCCTGCAGCTTCTGAATCTCGACCGCCGTCTTCACCCAGTCGTTGGAGTCGGCCAGTGCCTCGACCCGCTCGATCAGCGCCTGCTTCTTCGCAAGCGTCTCGGTCCGCTGCACCGCCTGCGCGGCAAAGTGCTCCTGGCAACGCGCGTACACGGCATCCTGGGCGGTCTTGAACCGGCGCCAGAGCGCCTCGCCCTGCGCACGCGGAGCGGCGGCGACATCCTTCCACTTCGTCTGGAGCTCGCGCATCTTCCGCGCGGCCTCGTCGAGGTCGGCTGCGTCCTTCAGCGCTTCCATCGCCGCGCACAGCTCTTCCTGCACCTGGACGTTGGCGAACCGCTGCCAGTCGTCGGCGTCACGCAGCTCCTGCACACGGGGCCCGAGCTTCGTGCGCGCTGCTTCGAGGCGCGACACCAGTTCCTGCCGATCCTGCTTGGTCGGCAGCGGCAGCTTCTCCTCGAGCACGTCGCGGAGTTCGCGCAGCGCCTTGTCGCCGGCCTTGAGCGTCAGCGTCTCGGCCGCAGCCACCGACTCCACGTGCTTGCAGATCTGCTGCAGACGCCGCAGGTTCTCCTGCTCCTGCTTGCCGCGGCGCTCCTGGACTTCCTGCTCGCGGCCCTCGAGCACCGCCATCGCGGCGTTCATCCGTGCGGCGGCCTCGGGGTTCGCGTCGCTGAACTCCTGGAGCATCTCGGCGTCGCGTCGCAGCCCTCTCCACCGGGCCACGGACTCCTCGACGGCGCGGTCCGGTGCCGCCAGCGTCTCAAGTTCCGCCGCCAGCGTTTCCAGCCGGACGCGGGCAGCCGCGGCCAGCGTCCGCCTGCGGGCACGAGCCTCGTAGGCCCGGCTCACGTCCTGGAACCGCCGGGTCAGCGAGACCGCAAACTCGGCCGGGATAGGCGGCAGGCCGTCCCACCGTGCGCGCAGCTCCGCCACGCGGTCCGCGGACGCCTCGCCATCGAGCGTTTCAATCTCGTCGCAGATCGCCACGCGATCGGCCTGTTCACGAGCGACCGCCGCGAGGCGCTCCTGCGCCAGGCGGCGTTCCTGCTGGCGCTCCGCCATGGCCTCACGGGCGGCCTCGCAGGCCGTCTCGAAGGCGAAGCCCAGCGAGGCGTCGACGTGCGTCGTGTCCGCCTCGAGTTCGGCCCAGGCCAGGCGCGCCGCCGTCAGCTCAGCCTCGGCGGCATCCAGATCGGCCGTCGACACCACGGCCTCGACGCGGGCCACGATCTCCAGGCCGCGCTGCCGATCTTCGGCCGTCATCGGCACTTCGGGCGCCGGCACCACCGGCCGGGCGGCTTCCTCGAGGGCGCGCAGACGCGCGCGGGCCCGTCGCGCCGCCACCTTGCTCCGCGCACGCTGCGCCACGCCGGTCAGCGCGTCCACGTCGGTCACGCGCTCGAGCGCCGCCAGCGCGACGTCCGTGAACTCGGCTTTCGTCGCGACGTTCAGAATCTCGGCGGCGTCGGTCAGCCGCTCGAAGGCGTGCAGCCGCGTCACGGAATCCTCTGCGTGCCGGCTCACCGACCCGAGCGCCTTCTGCTCGTGCAACAGGTCGACCGCCACGAGCCGGGCGGCCACGAGGTAGGCCTGCCGCGCGATGCTCGTCAGCTCGCGCCCGCGCCCCAGGTCCGCCAGGGCGCGAATCAGCGACGCCGCCGTGTCCACGTCGGTGGCCTCCGCCGCGAGCCCGGCCAGGCTGCGCACGGCCTCGGCCTTGACCTCCTCGTCCGGGTCGGTTCGTCCGACCTCGGCGAGCAGGCCCGGGTCCGTCAGGCGCGTGACGGCGGTCCGGCGGACGCGTGCATCCGGGTCGTCCCGCACGAGGGCGCCGAGCGTCTCCAGATCATCAGGGCCGCACTCGAGCGCGGCCGCGGCACGCACGGCCGGGTCGGCGTGCTTCCAGCGAGGTTGTGGCTTCAGCCTGTCCAGCAGTCCCATAGGAGCCCATCAGTGTACAGCACAAGGGCCGGCCCCCCGTGAAGGAGGCCGGCCCCTGTCGGTTTACCGCCGTCCTGCCATCGAAATCGGCAGGCCCGCGACTACTTCACGAAGAGCATCTCGCGGTAGGTCGGAAGCGGCCACAGCTCGTGCGGCGTGAGCAGCTCGATTTCGTCGCCCACCTCCCGCAGCCTGTTCATGGCCGGGATGACCTTGTCGCGCATGTACTTCGCGTGCTTGTCCGTCGCACCGCCGCCGTGTGCCAGCGCCGCGTCGAGCGCGTCCGTCTGGACCTTGAGCTTGTCGACGAGCTTCGCGTACTTCAGCAGCAGCTTCTTGCCCTGCACGCTGGTCGAGCCGGCCGACCGGACCGCCGACACGCTCTGGGCGACCTGCTTCTGATACTCGAGCGCCGCCGGCAGGATGTACCGGTTGGCGATGAGCACCATGAGCTGGCCTTCGATGTTGATCGTCTTGTTGTAGGCCTCGAGGTAGATCTCGTAGCGCGCGTGCAGCTCGCGCCCGTTGAGCACCTTGTGCTTCTCCATCACCTTGACGACGGCCGGCTTGACGATCTCCGGCAGCGCGTCGACGGTGTTCTTCAGGTTCAGCAGGCCCCGCTTGGCGGCCTCCTTCTCCCATTCCCTGGAGTAGCCGTTTCCGTTGAAGACGATCCGCTTGTGCTGCTTCGCGATCTTGGTGAGCAGCTTCGCGACAGCCTTGTTGAGCTCCTCGCCCTTGGCCACGGCGCCTTCGAGCTCGTCCGCGATCGATTCCAGCGCGTCGGCCGCGGCCACGTTCAGCACCATGTTCGGCCAGCCGATGTTCTGACCCGACGACACCGCGCGGAACTCGAACTTGTTGCCGGTGAAGGCAAACGGGCTCGTGCGGTTGCGGTCGCCGGCGTCGCGCGGCAGCTTCGGCAGCGAGCTCACGCCCACGTCCAGCGTACCGCCCTGCTTGGTGCTCTTCGCGGCGCCCTTCTCGAGCTGCTCGAAGATGTCCGACAGCTGGTCGCCGAGGAAGATCGACAGGATGGCCGGCGGCGCCTCGTTCGCGCCGAGGCGATGGTCGTTGCCCGCGCTGGCGATGCTGGCGCGCAGCAGACCCTGCCAGGTGTCGACGGCGCGCAGCACGGCGGCGCAGAACACCAGGAACTGCATGTTGTCGTGCGGCGTGGCGCCCGGGCTCAGCAGGTTGTTGCCGAACTCGTCCGACATCGACCAGTTGTTGTGCTTGCCCGAGCCGTTGACGCCGGCGAAGGGCTTCTCGTGGAGCAGCGCCTCGAGGCCGTACTTCGGCGCGATGCGCTTGATCATCTCCATCGTCATCAGCTGGTGGTCAGCCGCGACGTTCGCGTTCTCGAAGACCGGCGCGATCTCGTACTGGCTCGGCGCGACCTCGTTGTGACGGGTCTTGACCGGCACGCCGACCTTGTAGAGCTCCTGCTCGACGTCGGCCATGCAGGCCAGCACGCGCTCCGGGATCGAGCCGAAGTACTGGTCCTCGAGCTCCTGGCCCTTCGGCGGCTTCGCGCCGAACAGCGTGCGGCCGGCGTTGATGAGGTCGGGACGCGCGAAGTAGAAGTTGCGATCGATCAGGAAGTACTCCTGCTCGGGACCGCAGGTCGTGGTCACGCGGGTCGCCGTCGACCCGAACAGCTTCAACACGCGCACGGCCTGGCGCGACAGCGCCTCCATCGAGCGCAGCAGCGGCGTCTTCTTGTCCAGCGCCTCGCCGGTCCAGCTCACGAACGCCGTCGGAATGACCAGCGTGACGCTGTTGCCATCGACGTGCAGGTACGGCGGGCTCGTCGGGTCCCACGCGGTGTAGCCGCGGGCCTCGAACGTGGAGCGCATGCCGCCTGACGGGAAGCTCGAGGCGTCCGGTTCGCCCTTGATCAGTTCCTTGCCCGAAAACTCGATGAGAACCTTGCCCTCGGCGGTCGGCCAGATGAACGAATCGTGCTTCTCGGCCGTGATCCCGGTGAGCGGCTGGAACCAGTGGGTGTAGTGCGTCGCGCCGTGCTCGACGGCCCAGTCCTTCAGCGCGCCGGCCACCGCGTCAGCGGTTGCGGCGTCAAGCGCTTCGCCGCGCGTGATCGTGGCGCGCAGCGCCTTGTAGGCCGCCTTCGGCAGGCGGGCTTCCTGAACCTTGTCGTTGAACACGAGCGAGCCATAGAGCTCGGCGACATTCGTCGGCGTGGTCAACGCGGCGCGGCCGGCGGTCAGCGACCAGTCGCGGATGTTCTTGACGGCATCAGCCAGTGCAGCAGATCCCATGGTGACAACAGTCCTTTCGTTCGCGTCGTGGCGAGAGTGCGTGAATGTTGGGTGAATAACGCGGTGGTGAAAGGATTATGCACGGATCACCGCGCAACCTGCAAGAAATCGACGCATTCGTCGACCAAACTCGCCACAAACGTGCACGGCGACGTCCAGTTTCGTGCACATGCAGCACAGTTTTGCTGACACGCAGCGTAAAGATCGACCGATCGGCGGGCGCGTGCCCGCGAAAACGTGCAGCCACGGCGAGCGAAGCCGGGATCGTGCGCACAGATCGCTTGCCTCATCGAATCTATAAATGTAGATTCATGGATATGCAGAAGGCATCCGCGCTGTTCCGGCTCCTCGGGGAGTCCACGCGCCTGCGCCTGCTGCGGGTGCTTTCCGTCGATCGGTTCAATGTCAGCGAACTGACCGGGATTCTCGGACTCGCGCAGTCGGGTGTCTCCCGGCATCTCAGCCTGCTCAAGGACGCCGGCCTCGTCGTCGAGGACCGGGAGGGCGGATTCGTCTACTACCGCCGCGCTGACCAGCGGACGGCCGACCCGGTGTGGGCCATGCTCGACGCGCAGTTCGCGCAGTCGCTCGACGACCGGGCGGTCCGGGCGGACGAGGCCCGCCTGCAGGAGGTCCTGCGGCTCCGGAAGGAGAACTTCGACGCCCACGGCGACCAGCGGCAGCTCGTGCCCGGCCGGAGCTGGGCAGCCTGGGCCCGCGCCCTTGGTCACCTGCTGCCCGAAGTGGACGTCGTCGATGTCGGCTGCGGCGAGGGCTATCTGACGCTGGAAGCCGCGCGGTTCGCACGCAGCGTCATCGGCGTCGACCGATCCGACGAAGTGCTGGAGCGGGCGCGCGCCCTGGCGGCGCGGCGGCGCGTGACCAACGTGCAATGGCGCAAGGGCGATCTGGCGCGGCTGCCGCTCCCGGACGCGAGCGTCGACCTCGCCCTGCTCTCCCAGGCCCTGCATCACTCGACGGACCCCGAGGAGGTCATCGGCGAGGCGACCCGCGTGCTGCGGCCCGGCGGCCAGATTCTCATCCTCGACCTTCGGGAACACGAGGAAAGCTGGGTGCGCGACCGCCTGGGCGACACGCACCTCGGCTTTTCCGAACGCACGCTCACGGCCCTGCTCGAACAGGCGGGCTACTCCCAGATTCGCATCAGCGTCGGCACGCGCCTGGCCGGCGACCCCTTCGTCGTCCTCGTCGCCTCCGGCGTCAAGGCGTTCGACACCGAATCCCCGGCGCGACATCGCGAACCGGCGGCACGAAGCCGCCGGCGCGCCCGGACCTGACCGCATCCACCGCGACGGACTGACCCACAGGACTCCCCAATGAGCACACTCGACCGACTGCACGCCCTGCTCGCCCACCGCATCCTCGTCCTCGACGGTGCCATGGGCACGATGATCCAGCGCCACGGCCTGACCGAACAGGACTTCCGCGGTGAGCGCTTCGCCGCGCACGGCAAGGACCTGAAGGGCAACAGCGACGTCCTCGTCATGACGCGGCCCGACATCATCGGCGCCATCCACGGCGAGTACCTCGAGGCCGGGGCCGACATCATCGAGACGAACACGTTTAACGCGAACGCGATCTCGCAGGCCGACTACGGCCTCGAGGCCATCGCGTACGAGATGAACGTCGCCGGTGCGAAGGTCGCGCGTGACGCCGCGGACGCCTGGACGGCGAAGACACCGGACCGTCCGCGCTTCGTGGCTGGCTCCGTCGGCCCCACGAATCGGACGCTGTCGATCTCCCCCGACGTGAACAACCCGGCGTTCCGCAACGTGACCTTCGACGAGGTCCGTGCGGCGTATCGCGACCAGATCCGTGGCCTGATCGACGGCGGCGTGGACCTGATCCTGCTCGAGACGATCTTCGACACGCTGAACGCCAAGGCCGCGCTCGTCGCGATCCAGGAGGTCATCGAAGAGCGGAAGTCGACCGTGCCCGTGATGATCTCCGTGACGATCACGGACCGCAGCGGCCGCACGCTTTCCGGGCAGACGCTCGAGGCCTTCTACACGTCGATCCGCCACGCGCGGCCGTTCAGCGTCGGCCTGAACTGCGCGCTCGGAGCGAAAGAGATGCGCCCGTACCTCGCGGAGCTCTCACGGCTCGCCGAAGGCTATGTGACCAGCTACCCGAACGCCGGCCTTCCGAACGCGTTCGGTCAGTACGATGAAACGCCCGATGAAACCGGCGGACTCGTCGGCGAGTTCGCGTCGAGCGGCTTCGTCAACATCGTCGGGGGCTGCTGCGGCACGACGCCGGACCACATCCGGTCCATCGCCGCGGCCGTCGCGCATGCGAAGCCGCGCCCCCGGCCTTCCGTGGCCGACCGTCCCGAGCACACGGTGCTCTCCGGACTCGAGCTGCTCACGATCCGGCCGGACAGCAACTTCATCATGATCGGTGAGCGGACCAACGTCACCGGCTCGCGCAAGTTCGCCAAGCTGATCATCGGCGGCGACTACACGGCCGCGGCCGCCGTCGCGCTCGACCAGGTCCGTGGCGGCGCCAACGTCCTCGACGTCAACATGGACGAGGGCATGCTCGACTCCGAGCTGGCCATGACGACCTTCCTGAACCTGATCGCGACCGAGCCTGAGATCGCGCGCATCCCGATCATGGTCGACAGCTCGAAGTGGTCGGTCCTCGAGGCGGGCCTGAAGTGCATCCAGGGCAAGGGGATCGTCAACTCGATCAGCCTCAAGGAAGGCGAAGCCGACTTCCTGCACAAGGCCGCGATCGTCCGCCGCTTCGGCGCGGCGGTCGTGGTCATGGCGTTCGACGAGCAGGGCCAGGCCGACACGGTCGAGCGGAAGGTCGCGATCTGCCAGCGCGCCTACCACCTGCTGACGCAGAAGGCCGGGTTCGACCCGGTCGACATCATCTTCGACCCGAACGTGCTGGCCATCGCCACGGGCCTCGAGGAGCACAACGAGTACGCGATCAACTTCATCGAGGCGACACGCCAGATCAAGGCGACGTGCCCGGGCGTGCACATCAGCGGCGGCATCAGCAACCTGTCGTTCTCGTTCCGCGGCAACGACAACGTCCGCGAGGCCATCCATGCGGCGTTCCTGTTTCACGCGATCAAGGCGGGCCTCGACATGGGCATCGTCAACGCCGGCCAGCTCGCCGTCTATCAGGACATCCCGCCGGTGCTGCTCGAGCACGTCGAGGACATCCTGTTCAACCGGCGGCCCGACGCGACCGAGCGCCTGGTGCAGTTCGCCGCGACGGTCAAGGGCGCGGCGAAGCGGACCGAGCAGGACCTCTCCTGGCGCGACGCCCCGGTGGGCGCGCGCCTGACCCACGCCCTCGTGCACGGCGTGGTCGACTTCATCGAGGTGGACGTCGAAGAGGCGCGGCAGTCGCTCGCCAAGCCGATCGACGTGATCGAGGGTCCGCTGATGGAGGGCATGAAGGTCGTCGGTGACCTCTTCGGCGAGGGCAAGATGTTCCTGCCCCAGGTCGTCAAGAGCGCCAGGGCCATGAAGCGCGCCGTCGCGTACCTGCTGCCGTACATGGAGGCCGCCAAGAAGGCGAGCGGCGAGACCATGAAGCCCGCCGGCAAGGTGCTGCTCGCCACCGTGAAGGGCGACGTCCACGACATCGGCAAGAACATCGTCGGCGTGGTGCTCGGCTGCAACGGCTACGACA
>CAYNUO010000066.1:0-15243 GCA_964400405.1 uncultured Bifidobacteriaceae bacterium
TCGGGCTGGCGCTGCTGCGGGTCGTCCACCGGCAGCGGGTTGTAGATGATCTTGCTGGTCGACCCGGTGAGCTCGATGATCGTCCGCGCGATCTCCTCGATCGTCACCTCGTGCGGGTTGCCGATGTTGACCGGCTCGACCACGTGCGACTCCATCAGCGCCACGATGCCCGCAATGAGGTCGCTCACGTAGGTGAAGCTGCGCGTCTGGCTGCCGTCGCCGAACACGGTGACGTCCTGATTGGTCAGCGCCTGCGACATGAACGCCGGCACGGCGCGGCCGTCCTTCAGGCGCATCCGCGGCCCGTACGTGTTGAAGATGCGGACGATGCGCGTATCGAGCCCGTGGTAGCGGTGATACGCGGCCGTCAGCGCCTCGGAGAAGCGCTTGGCCTCGTCGTAGACGCTCCGCGGGCCGATGGGGTTCACGTGCCCCCAGTAGCTCTCCTTCTGCGGATGCTCGAGCGGGTCGCCGTACACCTCGGACGTGGAGGCCGTCATGAAGACGGCCTTCTTGGCCCTGGCGAGCTCCAGCGCGTTCCGCGTGCCGTAGGAGCCGACGTCGAGCGTCTCAAACGGCAGCTCCATGTAGTCGATCGGGCTGGCGGGGCTCGCCCAGTTCAGCACGTAGTCGACCGTGCCGTCGATGACGAGCGGCTGGCAGATGTCCTGCCGCAGGAACGTGAACGCCTTGCCGGCGAGATGCGCGATGTTGGCTTCGTCGCCCGTGACGAGGTTGTCGACGCCGATGACCGTGTGGCCCTTCGCCAGCAGCGCGTCGGTGAGGTGCGAGCCGAGGAAGCCGGCGGCGCCGGTGATGACAGTGCGGGGGCCTGAGGCCACGGAACGCTCCTAGTAGGCTTCGCCGCGGCTGAAGAGGCCGCGGACGAGCGTGAGCCACATGATCTTGATGTCCAGGCTCACGGACCAGTGCTCGATGTAGTAGAGGTCGTACTCGATGCGCTTCTCGAGCGACGTGTTGCCGCGCCAGCCGTTGACCTGCGCCCAGCCCGTGATGCCGGCCTTCACCTTGTGGCGGAGCATGTACTGCGGAATGCGGTGCTTGAACTGCGAGACGAAGTAGGGGCGCTCGGGCCTCGGCCCGACGATGGACATGTCGCCCTTGAGCACGTTCCAGAACTGCGGAAGCTCATCGAGGTCGAAGCGGCGGAGGAACCTGCCGACGGGGGTGCAGCGGGGGTCGTCGTCACGCGCCCAGACCGGGCCGCTGGACTCTTCCGCGTCTTCGTACATCGACCGGTACTTGTAGACGGCGAACGCACGGCCGTCGAGGCCCATCCGCTCCTGGTGGTAGAACACGGGGCCCCGCGACGTGTACTTCACGAGCAGCGCGAGGATCGCCATCGGGATGCCGAGCACGAGCAGCGCCGCGGCCGACAGCACGATGTCGAGCGCACGCTTGATCCCGGCGTTGAAGCCCTGGAGCGGGACGTCGTTGATGTTGATGATCGGCAGGCCGTCCAGGTCCTCCAGCCGTGCCTTCAGCGCGATGAACTGGAGCAGGTCCGGCACGACCTTGACGTCGATGACCTCGCGGCTGGTGGCGTCGAAGAGCTCCAGCAGCTTCGAGTGTTCCTCGAGAGGCAGGGCCACGTACAGCTGGTCCGCCTTCTCGCGCTGCGAGACCTCCACGACGTCTTTCAGCGTGCCGAGCAGCGGCAGGCCCCGGTAGCCGATGTGGTCTCCGCCGGCGCGGTCGTCGACGAAGCCGATCACCTGATAGCCGAGTTCCCGGTGCTGGAGCATGCGGTCGGCCACCATCCGGCCGAGGTCTCCCGCGCCCGCGATCAGGATGCGCTTCAGTCCGATGCCCGCGCGCCAGCGCCGTTCGAGCAGCTCGCGGATGAACTCCCGGGACGCCGACGTGAAGACGACGTTGATGGCGAGGAAGATGCCCCACACCATCTGGGACACCTCGTAGGCGCCCTGCGCCTTCGCGGCGTCCGAGACGTAGTAGGCCTGAACGTACAGCGTGGAGACGACTCCGAGCACCACGGCGATCACGCTGCCGACGAGCACGCCGAAGAAGTCGTCGACGCGCGTGCGCCCGCGGCGCAGGCGGTAGGTGCCCTGCAGGTGGAACGCGATGGGGGTCAGCAGCACGACGAACGGCAGCACGCGGAAGTACTGGTCGATCGGCGGATAACCCTTCGTGACCGGGATCAGCCCGCTTTCGAATCGGATGCCGTAGGCGAGGATGAACGCCCACCCGGCCAGCAGCGCGTCCGTCAGGACGTACCACGCGACGAGCAGCCGGTTGTACCGCTTCACCACTGGCGGCCGGCTCCGGCAGCGACGGTCTCATCGATGACCTGCGCCAGCTGTGCGAGGCAGACGTTCCGGCTGAACCGCTCCGCCTGGCGGCGGGCGGTGTCAGGGGAGAGTCGCAGCGTCTCGAGGCGTGTGAGCGCCGCGGCCCACGTGGCCGGGTCGCTGTCCGGCACCAACACGCCCGTCTCGCCGTCCAGCACGGTTTCCAGCGCGCCGCCCTTGCCGAGGGCGACCACGGGACGTCCACAGGCCTGTGCTTCCAGCGGCACGATGCCGAAGTCCTCTTCGGCGGGGAGCAGCACGGCGGCGGCCGCGCGGTACTCGTCGCGGACGGCCTCGTCGGGCAGCCGGCCCAGGAACGTCACGTGCGGATGGCCTTCGGCTTCGAGCCTGGCGCGCTCCGGGCCTTCGCCCACGATGCGCAGAGTCCGGCCCGCGCGACGGGTGGCGTCAATCGCGAGGTCGATCCGTTTGTACGGGACGAGGGCGGACACAATCAGAAAGTGGGGTCCAGGCGCGGTGGCCGATGGCTCGTAAAACGTTGTATCGACAGGGGGATATACCACCGTCGATGCCCGATTATAGTAGCGCCCGATCCGCCCGGCAACGTAGCGGGAGTTCGCGACGAAGCGGCCCACGCGGCTCGCCGTCCGCGCGTCCCACCGGGCCAGATGGCGCATGACCGGCCGGTACAGCAGGTAGTGGGCCGCCGCCCCGACGCGGTCGACGCCGAAGTAGGCCTCGAACTGGTCCCACGCATACCGCATCGGGGAGTGGCAGTAGCAGACGTGCACCGTCCCCGGCGGCACGATGACGGACTTCGCCACGCAGTGGCTGCTGCTGACGACGAGGTCGTAGCCGGAGAAGTCGAAGCGCTCGATGAGGGCCGGGAAGAACGGCAGGCAGTGCCGGTAACGCCGCTTGAGCGCCGGAACCTGCTGGAGCACGCTCGTGGTGATCCGGTGCCCTTCGATGCGCGGGTTCAGCCGGCCCGGCTCGTAGATGAGCGTGAAGATGTCGGCGCCGGGATAGAGCTCGCAGAGGACGTCGAGCACCTTCTCGCCGCCGCGCATGCCGGTCAGCCAGTCGTGGACGAGGGCGACGCGCATCAGCGGCCGGCGGCCTCGTGGTAGACCGCCAGTGTCTGCCTCACGGAGGTCTCCCAGGAGAAGTGTCGCGCGCGCTCCAGCCCCTTCCGGACGAGCGACTCGCGCAGCGAGGCGTCCGTCAGCACGCGCTTCATTCCCTCCTTGATGTCCACGGTGTCGTGCGGGTCCACGAGCACCGCCGCGTCGCCTGCCACTTCCGGCAGCGACGAGACGTTCGACGTCACCACGGGCGTTCCGCTCGCCATCGCCTCGAGCGGCGGCAGGCCGAAACCCTCGTAGAGGGACGGGAAGACGAACACCGAGGCGAGGCGATAGAGCGCCGCGAGCGTGTGGTCGCTCAGGAAGCCGAGGAAGCGGACGTGCTTGTGCAGCTTGTGCGTGTGGACGGCGTGCCGGAGCGCCGGGAGCTTCGAGATCTCGTCGCCGATGATGAGGAGCGTCAGGTCCGGGAAGCCGTCCCGGCGCAGGCCGGCGAAGGCGTCGATCAGCCGGACGAGATTCTTGTGCGGCTTGATGTTGCCGACATACAGCACGAACGGGTGGTGGAGCTGGTACCGCTCACGGACCAGCTCGATGTCCTCGGCCCCGGGCGCGGCGCCGAACTGCTCGTCGAGGGCGTTGTAGGTCACCGTGATCCGCTCGGGCGGCACGTGGACGTAGTGCAGGATGTCCTCCTTGGACGCCTCCGATACGGTCAGGATGTGGCTCGCGCGGTGGGCGGCCGCCCAGATCGACGCGCGCGCGTACGCATAGGCCAGCCGGCTCGGCAGGTATTCCGGAAACCGCAGGTGAATGCAGTCGTGAATCGTCACGACGGCCGGGCACGGCACCGCCGGCGGCAGCACATAGTGCGTGGCGTGGTAGACGTCCGGCTTCTCCCTCCACAGCAGCCACGGGATGTGCACCTGTTCGGCGATCGAGTAGTTGCCGGACGGTTCGAGCACGGTCCGGAAGTTCGGGCCGAGCGAGGCGGCGACGCCGAGGTCGGCCTCCGTGGTCAGCAGCAGGAACTCGCTGGAGTGGTCGATGCGCGCCAGGTGCCGGAGCAGATTGCGGATGTAGGTCCCGATGCCGAAGTCATGGAGCTTCCGGGCATCGATGGCGACGCGCATGGCAAATCATGGCACAGCGAATCAGCGTCCGCGCAGCGCGAGGTAGAGGCGCAGCGCCGGCACCCAGTGCGGGTGGTGCTTGCGGTAGAACGCGAGGTGGCTCTCGCGATAGCGGGCGTTCGTCGCGGCCGGCGCCGTGGCGGCGGAGCGCCCGCGCAGGTGGATGACCTCCGACGACGGGGCGAACAGAATCGTGTCGCCCTGCGCCCGGAGCGCCGCGCAGAAGTCCACGTCCTCCGTGTACATGAAGTAGCGCTCGTCGAGGAGGCCAACGGCGTCCGCCGCGGCCCGTCGGACGAGCAGGCACGCGCCGCTCACCCAGTCTACGGTCCGTTCCTCGCGGCTGAGCCGCTCGACGGTGGCACGCGCCGCCGCGTCGCCGCGCGCCAGCGCGCGCATGAGTGCCTGCTGGCGCCATTCCGCCGCGGGACTGATCATCTGCCCCCACGAGAGCTCCGGGTTGCCGGCGCCGTCGATGAGCCGTGGCCCGGCCGCCGCGGCGGCGGGTGTCCGGTCGAGCGCGGCCACGAGCCGGTCGATGGCGTGCGGCGGCACGACGGTATCGCTGTTCAGTAGCAGGACGAGCTCCGAGGTCGTCGCCCGGATGCCGAGGTTGTTGGCCTTCGCGAAGCCGAGGTTGTCGCCGGGCTCGATGAGCCGCACGTCGGGGTACTGCTCGCGAACCAGGGCGGCGCTGCCGTCGCGTGACGCGTTGTCGACGACGACGATCTGCAGCGGGACGTCAGGTGGCGTGCCGCGCAGCGAGCCGAGGCAGCGCGCCAGGTCGGCCTTCGTGTTGTAGCTGACGATGACGACCGTCAGGCGCGGCGGCGTGGTCATCGCCGGCCTCCCTCCGCCGCGGCGCGCTCGAGCGCAGTGAGCACCGTGCGTGCGCACGCCGTCCACGAGTACCGCGCGACGACCGCGGGCGCGGCGCGCAGAATCGCCTCCCGCCGGGTGTCGTCGTACAGCACGCGCTCGAGCGCGTCGGCGACGAGCGCCGGATCGGGCCTGGCGACGTACTCGGCCGCGTCGCCGAAGACTTCCCGCGCCACGGGCGTCTCGAGCAGCACTGGGGGCACGCCGTGCGCCAGGGCGTCGAGCGGAGGGATGCCGAAGCCTTCGTAGCTCGACAGGTACGCAAAGGCGCGCGCCGCGCCGTAGAGCCGCGCCAGCGTGTCATCGCTGACGTAGCTGTGCAGCGCGATCCGCTCGGCGGCGCCCGAGGCGCGGCGGGCCGCCTCGAGATCCTGCGTGGGCCAGGTCCGGTTCTCGCCGACGATGGCCAGCGCGGCCTTCGGGCGGCGGGCGACGAGCGCGCCGAAGCCTGCCATCAGTTCAGGCACGTGGCGCCGGTTGAACACCGAGCCGGCCATCAGCACGGTGTGCTGTGGCGCCTCGGCCGCAGCGGTGACGGCGAGCCCGCTCGGACCGGGGGGCGCGATCGTGATCCGGTCGAGGGGCACTCCGAGGTGCCGATGGATCTCGCCGCGTGAGAACTCGGTGAGCGTCAGCACCGAGGCCGCCCGCCTGGCGGACGCCCGCGTCAGGATCCGGCGGCGGAGCCCTTCCCGCCACCGGAACCACTCGGGGTGTGCGGCAAACGAGACGTCGTGGATCGCGACGACCAGCGGCGTGGAGCCGAGCACGGGGCCGGAATAGGCAGGGGAGAACAGGACGTCCGCCATGGCGACCTTCGCCAGTCCGGGAAATGCCACCTGCTCCCAGTACGGTCCGTGGCCAGGGCGGACTGCCGTATGCCATCCGGGCTGGTTCAGCAGCGGATGCTCGAACGGACGGTCACCGCACCAGACGATCTCGTGACCGGCCGCTTCCGGCAGGTCGCGCCACGCGCGCGCAATCTCGGCGAGGTAACGGCCCACACCCGTCGGCCGGCCGCACAGCTCACGTGCGTCTACTGCGATGCGCATCAGTCGCGTCCAGCCCGGCGCGCGATGGCGCTTCCGTAGGCGTCCCGCAGCCGGGCGGCGGCCGCGTCCCAGGTGTACGCGCGGGCGCGCTCGAGGCCACGATGCGCGGAGGTCATCGCTGCCGCTTCGTCGGTGGTCAGCCGGACCAGTGCGGCGGCGAACGCCTCGGTGTCGTCCGGGTCGAGCACGGTCCCGGCATCACCGGCGACTTCAGGCAGCGCGCCGCGGTTCGAGACGAGTACGGGCACACCGGCCGACATCGCCTCCAGTACCGGGATGCCGAATCCCTCGTCCAGGGACGGCAGCACCAGGAGCCGCGCACCCGCGAAGAGCGCTTCGCGCTCCGTGTCGGGCACGTAGCCACGGTAGTCGATGTGCCCTGCGAGCGGCGCCTGCGCCCAGCGGGCCGTCCAGGCCTCGGATCCCGGCGCCAGGGCACCGGCGACGACGAGCCGGGGCAGCCGTGGCTCCCGGCTCATGGCGAGCGTGTAGGCATCGAGCAGGCTCCCGACGTGCTTGCGCGGGTCGAGCGTGCCGACGAACAGGATGTAGCCGTCGCGGGGCACGTTCGGCGCGTGGCCGAGCGTCCGCCAGGTGGGCGCGCCGGGCGGGCACACGAAAATCCGGTCCTTCGGGACGCTGAACGTCACCTCGACGAGACGCGCCGTGTGATGCGAGATCGTCACGACCGCGTCGGCGCGCCGTGCATGGCGCGCGGCCAGCAGCGGATAGTCGCGCCGGATCTCGCGCACGCTGTGCCCGGGTGCGGTGAGGAAGTGGAGGTCGTGAATGGAGACCACCTGCGCGGCGCGCACCGCCGGGATCGCGAGCGGATGCAGCGCGTGCACGACGTCGGCCGGGCCGGTCAGCCGCTCGATCGGCGGCCAGCCGCGGCGGTGCCAGAGCCAGTTCAGCGCGCGGACGGGAATGCGATGGTCCGAGACGGAGGCGTGCATCGCCGCGCCGACCGCACGCGGCAGCCGGTCCTTCCACGAACTGGAGAACAGGACCAGCTCGTCGTCCGCCTGCTGCTGCCGGGCGTAGGCGGCGGCCAGGTGGTGGACGTACTCGCCAACCCCCGTACGCGCCCGCAGGGCCGGCCGATAGTCCACAACCACCCGCACGCGCACGAGGGTACCATGGTGGATGCACCGGCGAGCCCGCCGGTGGGGGAGCCGGATGCGGATCGCGGTCGTCGGAACAGGGTATGTGGGGCTGGTGGCGGGTGCCTGCTTCGCCGAGAGCGGCAACGACGTGGTCTGCGTCGACACGGACGCCGCCAAGCTCAAGATGCTGCGCGACGGCCAGATGCCGATCTACGAGCCCGGCCTCGAGGAACTGGTCCGCCGCGGGGTTGCCGAGAAGCGGTTGAGCTTTACGACCGCGCTGCCGAAGGCGGTCCGCGACTCCCAGGTCATCTTCATCGCCGTGGGCACGCCGCAGGGCGAGGATGGTTCCGCCGACCTCCAGCACGTCATGAAGGTCGCCGAGGACATCGCGGCCGCGATGGACGGCTACAAGGTGATCGTCGACAAGAGCACCGTGCCTGTCGGGACGGCGGCGAAGGTCCGCGCCGCCATCCGCGCGAAGACCGCGCACCCGTTCAGCGTCGTCAGCAACCCCGAGTTCCTGAAGCAGGGCGCGGCGGTGGAGGACTTCCTGAAGCCGGACCGCGTCGTGATCGGTGTCGAGGACGATCGGGGCCGTGATGTGATGCTGGAGCTGTACGCGCCCTACACGCGGACCGGCGCGCCGATGCTGGTGATGGATTGCGCCAGCGCCGAGCTCGCCAAGTACGCCGCCAACGCCATGCTCGCCACGCGCATCTCGTTCATGAACGAGGTCGCGAACGTCTGTGAGCGCGTCGGGGCGGATGTCGACCAGGTGCGTCGCGCCATGGGGAGCGACCGTCGCATCGGCAACGCCTTTCTGTTCCCGGGAATCGGATACGGCGGGAGCTGCTTCCCGAAGGACGTCAAGGCGATGCTCAAATTCGCCGGCGACAAGGACTACGACTTCCGCATCCTCCAGGCCGTCGAGTCGGTGAACCAGTATCAGAAGACCGTGCTGTTCGAGAAGATGGCCGCACACTTCGGCAACCTGAAGGGCAAGGTCGTGGCGGTGTGGGGGCTCGCGTTCAAGCCGCGGACCGATGACATGCGCGAGGCGCCTGCCGTGCCGCTGATCGAGGCGCTGCTGGCCGCCGGCGCCAGGGTCCGCGCCTACGACCCCGAGGCGATGGCACAGGCGCGCCAGATTTTCGGCGACCGCGTCGCGTTTGCGAAGAATCCCTATGACGCGGTCAGGAACGCCGACGCGCTCGCGCTCGTGACCGAGTGGAACGAGTTCCGGCGGCCGGACTTCGAGCGCATCCAGAAGACCATGCGGACGCCGGTCGTCTTCGACGGCCGCAACATCTTCACACCCGAGCAGATGCGCGCGGCCGGGTTCACCTACTACTCGATCGGCCGGTGACCACCGTTCTCGTCACCGGCGGCGCCGGATACATCGGCAGCCACACGGCCAAGGCCCTGCGGCAGGCCGGCTACCGCACGGTGCTCTACGACAACCTGTCTGCCGGCCATGCCGAGGCGGCGCTCGGTGCGCCGCTCGTGGTGGGGGATGTCGCCGACGTCCCGGCGTTGCGGCGCGTGATGCGCGAGCACGACGTCGAGGCGGTCCTGCACTTCGCGGCGTGGCTGTCCGTCAGCGAGTCGGTGGCGAAGCCCTTCAACTACTACCGGAACAATGTCGTCGGAACGCTCGGCCTCCTCGAGGCGATGGCGGCCGAAGGCTGCCGGCGGCTCGTCTTTTCATCGACCTGCGCGGTGTACGGCGAGCCGGTGACGACGCCGATCGACGAGACCCATCCGACCCGGCCCATCAATGCGTACGGCCAGACCAAGCTGGCGATCGAGCACGCGCTGCCTCATGTCGAGTGGGCGCATGGCATCCGCTCCGTCACCCTGCGCTATTTCAATGCGGCCGGCGCCGACCCGGACGGCGAGCTGGGCGAGGACCACACCCCGGAGATTCACGCCGTGCCCCGGGCGATCGAGGCCGCCTGCGGGGGCGAGCCGTTCTCGGTCTTCGGGACCGACTATCCGACGCCGGATGGCACCTGTCTCAGGGACTACGTGCATGTGACCGACCTGGCGGACGCCCACGTCCGTGCGCTCCGCCATCTGGAGCAGGGCGGGGCTTCGATGACCTGCAACCTCGGCACCGAGCGTCCGTCGTCCGTGCGGGACGTCATCGGGGCCGTCGCGCGCGTCACGGGCCGTGAGGTCGCACAGCGGACCGCCGGCCGCCGGCCGGGCGATCCGGCCGTGCTGTTTGCGTCGGCGGCAACGGCGCGGACGGTGCTGGGCTGGACGCCGACATACCCCACGCTCGACGCGATCGTGGCCCATGCCTGGGCCTGGCACCGCCGCCACCCGCACGGGTACGCCGGAGGCGGGCGGTAATGGCCCGGCGCGCGCCGCTGGCGGATCCGCTCCTCTCGGTGGTGATGCCGGTCTACAACGAGGCCGGCACGGTCGAGGAGGTGGTCCGCCGCGTCCTTCACGTGCCGGTCCGCATCGAGCTCATCGTCGTGGACGACGGCTCGACCGACGGCAGCGCGGCCCGTCTGGATGCGCTGCAGAAGGAACTGGGATTCCGGCTCGTGCTGCAGCCGTCCAACCAGGGGAAGGGTGCCGCCCTGCGGAGAGGGTTCGCGGAGGTCACCGGTGACATCGTCGTCATCCAGGATGCCGACCTCGAGTACTCACCCGAGGAGTATCCGCAGCTGATCGACCTGATCTGCCAGGGCAAGGCCGATGTGGTCTACGGCTCCAGGTTTCTGGGCCGGCACCGGGCGTTCCTGTTCACGCATTACGTCGGGAATCGGGCCCTGACCTTCGTGACGAACCTCCTCTACAACACGATGCTGACCGACATGGAGACCTGCTACAAGGCGATGCGGGTCGAAGTCATCCGGTCGATGACGCTTCGCTCGAGCGGTTTCGGGATCGAGCCCGAACTGACGGCGAAAATCTTCAAGCGCGGGTATAAGGTGTTCGAGGTGCCCATCACCTACGACGGCCGCGGGTACGAGGACGGCAAGAAGATTGGCTGGCGCGACGGCATCGTCGCGCTGTGGGTGCTGGTGCGCTACCGATTCAGCGAGTGAAGGCATTCTTCCGGCTCACCTCGTTCGCGATGCCGCACCGCGGCCGCCTGCTGGCGGCGCTTGCCGCGATGCTCGTCTATGCGGCCGGGTCTGCCGGGCTTGCGGCGCTGATTCAGCCCGTCTTCGACCAGGTGCTCACGACGCGCACCGGCCTGGGCTGGGTGATTGCCGGCATCCTCGGGCTCTACGCCGTCAAGGGCGTCGGCGCGTATCTGTCCGCGAACCTGATGGCCGACGTCGGCCAGCGCGTGGTTCGCGACCTCCGCCGGGCGCTCTTCCGCAAGGTGCTCGATCAGTCGTCGGCGTTCTTCGCCAATCGCGCCGTCGGCAAGCTCCTCTCCCGCATCATCAACGACGTCACGCAGGTGCAGCAGGCGGTCTCAGAGACGCTGGGTGACCTGGCCCGGGAGTCGCTCGCGCTCATCGGCTACGTCGGCCTGCTGTTCTGGTACGACGCCCGGCTGGCAACCGTGTCCCTGACCGTGGCGCCGCTGGTCATCTATCCGCTGACGACGCTCGGGCGCCGCGTCCGCCGCACCACGCACCGCAGCCAGGAGGCGCTGGAGCAGCTCACGCACGTGGGCGCCGAGGCGTTCGCCGGCCAGCGCATCGTCAAGGCGTTCGGCGCGGAAGGGCGCGAGGCGGCGCGCTTCGACGCCGTGTCGGAGCACCTGTACAGCACGAACATGAAGGTCACGCGGGTGCTGTCGGTGCTGCCGCCGCTCATGGAGTTCATCGGCGGGCTCGCCTTCGCCGGCGTGCTCTGGTACGGCAGCCAGGAGATTCAGGCCGGCCGGCTGACGACGGGCGGCTTCACCGCGTTTCTGGCCTCGCTCTTCCTGATGTACGGACCGGCCAAGAAGCTGAGCCGCGTCAACGCGAACATCCAGCAGGCGCTGGCGGCGTCGGAGCGGATCTTCGAGACGCTGGACCTCGAGACCGAGATCGTGGACCGGCCCGGGGCGACGGCGCTGCTGCCGCTCGGCGGAACCGTGGAGTTCGACCGCGTGCACTTCCGATACACGTCGGGTTCGGGCGAGGCGACGCTGCAGGACGTGAGCCTGCGCGTGGAGGCCGGCACGATGCTCGCGATTGTCGGGCGGAGCGGCGCGGGCAAGTCCACGCTGGTCAATCTGCTGCCGCGGTTCTACGACGTCAACGCCGGGGCGGTGCGCATCGACGGGCGCGACGTCCGCGACGTCACGCTGCAGTCGCTGCGCGCGCAGATCGGCATCGTGACGCAGGACACGGTGCTGTTCGACGACACCGTGGCGGCCAACATCGCCTACGGCCGCCCGGAGGCCTCGCGCGAGGAGATTGAAGCCGCGGCGCGGGCGGCGCATGCGGACGAGTTCATCGAGAGCATGCCGTCCGGCTACGACACGATGATCGGCGAGCGCGGCCAGCTGCTGTCCGGCGGGCAGCGGCAGCGGCTCGCGATCGCGCGGGCGCTGCTGCGCGACGCGCCGATCCTGATCCTGGACGAGGCGACGTCGGCCCTCGACACCGAGTCGGAGCGCCTCGTGCAGGACGCCCTCGCCGCGCTGATGGCGAACCGCACGTCGTTCGTGATCGCCCACCGGCTGTCGACGGTGCGCCGCGCCGACGCGATCGTCGTGCTGGAGCAGGGACGGATCGTCGAAGTGGGCACGCACGAGTCGCTGCTGGCCGCCGGCGGGCTCTACGCGCGGCTCTACGAACTGCAACTGCGCGACGATCCGGTCGAGGCCGGACTCGCGACCCCAGAGGTATCTGCCTGATGATGACGTCGATGACGGGCTTTGCGTCCGCCACCGAGGAGTGCCCGTCGGCCGCCGTGGCCATCACGGTGCGCTCCGTGAACCACCGGTTTCTCGACCTGCAGCTGCGGGTCCCCTCCGCATATGCCGACCTCGAAGGGAAGATCCGCGCGCAGGTCCAGCAGCGGCTGGCGCGCGGCCGCGTCGAGCTGATGGTCAGCGTGCAGTCGCGGCAGGCGGAGGCGCCGGCCGTCCGGATTGACGAGGCGCTGGTGGGCGCGCTGGTCTCCGCCGTGGACCGGCTGCGCGCGTCGGGGCTCGTGCAGGGCGCGTTGACGCCCGCGGACGTCCTGCGGATTCCCCAGGTGCTCACCGTAGGTGACGGCGGTGCGACCGGCGACACGGCGCCGGACCCGGTGGTGGTGGCGGCGCTCGAGACCGCCCTCGGTCGGGCCCTGACGGACCTGGAAGCGATGCGCCGCCGCGAGGGCGGGATGCTGGAGCTGGATCTCGAGGCCCGCCGTGCCACGCTGGCGCAGCTCATCGGCGAACTGCAGGTGGCGGCGGAGGACGGCCGGCTTGCACTCGAGGCCCGGCTGACAGAGCGTGTGAAGGAGCTGAGCGCGCAGGTGCCGGTCGATGCCGGCGCGGTGGCGCAGGAGATCGTCCGCGTGGCGCAGCGGTCCGACATCAGCGAGGAGTTGACCCGCTTCCGCGGGCACCTGGCGCACTGGGAATCGCTCGTGGCGGCGCCGGAACCCTGCGGCCGCAAGCTGGACTTCCTGCTGCAGGAGATGAACCGCGAGATCAATACGCTCGGCGCGAAGGCCGACGGCCTGGGCGTCTCGGGACGCATCATCGCCGCGAAGGCCGAACTGGAACGGATGAAGGAACAGGTGCAGAACGTTGAGTAGCACCGCTCTCGGTGGCACTGCGCTGAACGAAGCCGCGCGCGGCCAGCTCTTCATCGTCTCCGCGCCGTCCGGCACCGGCAAGACGACGCTCGTCGAACGGCTGGTGCGCGACGTACCGCGGTTGCGGATGTCGCGGTCGTACACGTCGCGCGGCGTCCGTCCCGGTGAGGCGGACGGCGTTGACTATAATTTCGTCAGCCGGGAGGATTTCGAGGCCGGCATCGCGGCGGGGCGCTTTCTCGAATGGGCGGACGTGTTCGGCAACTATTACGGCACCGCGCGCGAGGACACCGAGCGGGTGCTGGAGGCGGGCGACGACCTCGTGCTCGTGATCGACGTGCAGGGGGCCCGCCAGGTGCGGGCCACGGGCATGCCGGCGACCACGGTATTCGTGCTGCCGCCGTCGGCCGATACGCTGGAGCAGCGGCTCCGGGGCCGGAGCCGCGACACGGAAGAGCAGATGCGACGGCGCCTGGAAACGGCCCGGGCGGAAGTGGACGACGTGGCGGCGTACGACTACGTGGTCGTCAATGACGACCTGGAGCACGCCGCCGGACGGCTCAAGAGCATCGTGCTGGCAGAGCGGGCGAAGACGTCGCGGATGCGGGCGGTGGCCGCCGGCATCGTGGGGACGTTCCACCCGTAGCAGAGAAAGGACCCCATGGCACTCATCGCACTCGGCGTGACCGGCGGCATCAGCGCCTACAAGTCGGTCGAAGTGTGCCGGGGGCTGCAGAAGCTCGGCCACGACGTGGTCGCGGTGATGACGAAGTCGGCCACGAAGTTCGTCGGCCCCCTGACCTTCGAGGCGATCACGCGCCGCGAGGTCATCACGTCGCAGTGGAAGCCGGGGGCCAACGCGGACATCGAGCACATCGCCATCGCGTCCGACATCAGCCTGCTCCTCGTGGCGCCGTGCACGGCCAACGTGCTGGCGAAGTTCGCGCACGGCCTCGCCGACGACTTCCTGTCGTCGCTGTACCTGGCGACGACCGCACCGGTGCTCATCGCGCCGGCCATGAACACCAACATGCTGGCGCACCCGGCCGTCCAGGAGAACCTGCGGACGCTCGAGGCACGCGGCGTGCGGCGCGTGGAGCCGGGCGACGGGTATCTGGCGTGCGGCTGGGTGGGCAAGGGCCGGCTCGCCGAGCCGGAGGACATCGTCGCCGCCGCGCAGGCCATGCTGGCGCCGGCCGATCCGGCGTGGCGCGGACGGCACGTCGTGGTGTCCGCCGGACCGACCTACGAGGACATCGACCCGGTGCGCTACGTCGGCAACCGCTCCAGCGGGCGGATGGGCTTCGCCGTGGCCGCCGAGGCCCGGCGGCGTGGTGCGCGGGTGACGCTCGTTTCCGGGCCGACCCGCGTCGACCCGCCGCAGGTGGACGAGCTGGTTCGTGTCCGCAGCGCGGCCGAGATGCACGCCGCGGTGATGACCGCTGCCGCCGGCGCGGATGTCGTCGTGATGGCAGCCGCCGTCGCCGACTACACGCCCACGGACCCTGCCTCCGGCAAGATCGCCAAGACGGATGACCCCATGGTGCTGACGCTGGAGCGCACGCGCGACGTGCTGGCGGACCTTGGCGCGCTGCCGTCGCGCCGGAACGGTCACGGACCCGTGCTGGTCGGCTTCGCGGCCGAGACGTCGGACGTCGTCGCGAAGGCCACGGCCAAGCGCGCGCGGAAGGGCGTGGACCTCGTCGTCGCCAACGACGTGGCGGATGCCAGCATCGGCTTCGACGTGGAGACCAACGCCGTGACGATCATCGGGGCCTCGGGTGTCGTGGACGTGCCGCGGCAGTCCAAGGCGCGCGTGGCGGCGGCCATCCTCGATCAGGTCACGCCGCTGCTGACGTCCGTTGCCGCGCCCGTCCGGGCGTAGTCAGGCCGATCCGATGTCCCGGGACGATTTCGCCGCGCATCTGGCGTTCTTTGCCGACCTCGGCGTGGCGGGCGTCAGCGCCGACCCG
>CAYNUO010000066.1:15343-16925 GCA_964400405.1 uncultured Bifidobacteriaceae bacterium
CGCGCATCTGGCGTTCTTTGCCGACCTCGGCGTGGCGGGCGTCAGCGCCGACCCGACCTGGCGGGCGCGTGCCGTCCCGGACCCGGTGCCCGCCGCGGCCGGCGGCTCCCCATCCGCAGAGGTGGAGGCGGAGTCCGGTCTGACTCCTGCAGCCCCGTCGGTTTCTCGCTCCGTTGTCGCGACCCAGGTGCCCGAGATGGCTGACGCAGTTCCTGCTGAGAAGATGCTTCCGATGATCCGCGCCGAGATCGGCGAGGACTGCACGCGCTGCAAGCTCCACACGCAGGGCCGGAGCCGGATCGTCTTCGGCGTCGGCAACCCGAACGCGGACCTGATGTTCGTCGGTGAGGCGCCGGGAGCCGACGAAGACCTGCAGGGCATTCCGTTCGTGGGCAAGGCGGGCCAGCTGCTGACGAAGATCATCGAGGCCATCAACCTCACGCGCGACGAGGTGTACATCGCCAACGTGATCAAGTGCCGCCCGCCGGGCAACCGCAATCCGGAACCCGATGAAGTGGAGCAGTGTGAGCCGTTCCTGTTCCGGCAGATCGACGCGATCCGTCCGAAGGTGATCGTCGCGCTCGGCAAGTTCGCGGCGCAGTCGCTGCTGCGGACGGCCGAGCCCATCTCGAAGCTGCGCGGACGCGAGTTCCCGTTCCGCGACGCGATTCTGATGCCGACGTTTCACCCCGCGTATCTGCTGCGCAATCCCTCCTCCAAGCGCGAAGTCTGGGAAGACATGAAGCGCGTGCGGGAGATCCTCAGCCTCAAGGCCGGACGCTGAGCATGCCCGCGGCGCCGTCACACCGGGGCGGCGGCAGCCCGGCGGTTCCGGCTGCGCGCGCGGTCGCCGTCGCGGTGCCGGTGCCGTATCTCGACGCTCTGACATATCTCGTGCCCCAGGGCGAGCCGATGCCGCGCCCGGGCATGCGGGTGCGCGTGCCGCTCGGACGCCGCACGGTCGTCGGCACGGTGCTCGCGCCCGTCTCCGTCGCGGCCGGCATGGAGGCCAAGCCGCTGCTCGCGGTGCTGGATGAGGAGCCGTTCGTGCCGCCGGTGGTCGTCGAGCTGTGCCAGTGGGTGGCGGACTATTACGTGGCGGGTGTCGGCGATGCGATCGCCGTGGCGCAGCCGCCAGGCTCGCGCGCGAAGGCCTCTGCCTTCCGGACCGTGCGCGTCGTGCACGCCACGGCGTTCGGCCTCGACGCGGCGCGGCTGGGCGGAGAGGGCCTGACGGCCAAGCAGCGCGGCGCGCTGGAGGAGCTCGCCGGCTCGTCCGCCGGACTCTCGTCGCGGGTGCTGAAGGATCGCGGAATCACGCCGGCGGTCGTGACGAAGCTCGTGTCCGCGGGACTTGCCGTCGTGCGCGTCGAGCGCGAGGACCGCGACCCTCTGGCGGGCCTGGTGGTGGCGGCAGACGTGGAACCGCTCGAGCTGACGCCGGATCAGGCGTCGGCGTTCGAGACGCTGCGCGTGCTGGCCGCGACCGGCGAGTTTCGGGCGGCGGTGCTGTACGGCGTCACCGGAAGCGGCAAGACGGAGGTCTACGTGCGGCTGGCGTCCGCCGTCGTCGAGGCCGGGC
>CAYNUO010000067.1:0-16712 GCA_964400405.1 uncultured Bifidobacteriaceae bacterium
GCGTCCGCATCTCGCGCTGGATCACGAGCCACGGCTTCGCGTTCAACGTGAACACGAACATGGATCACTTCAAGCTGATCATCCCGTGCGGGATCGGCGACCGCGGCGTGACGTCACTGGCGAAGCTACTGGGGCGCGACGTGGCGATCGACGAGGTGGAAGCGGCCTTCGTGCATCATCTCGCCGCCGTGTTCGAGCGAGAGGTCGCCGCGCTCGAGTCCACCGCCTAACCATCGACTCCGCATTCGGCTCTCAGGGCGGGCGGCTTGAACTGCCACGTCCGGCAGCGGGTCTTGAGTCTGTTGCCGAGGATTCGGTACGCGCTCGCGTGGTGCCACGACATGTGCAAGGCCGTCGTCGGTGTGTTGCTGCGCGAGGTGAACCGCCCACCCGCGAGACCGCGGGCGTGCCGGCGGCCTACAGGACCCCCCGCGGTGGCGCCGTCGCGGTCGTTCAGCGCTTCGTGGGCGCGCTCAATCTGAGCGACGGCCGGCGGGAGATTCCGGGCAATTCTGTGCACTCGCTCGGGGCGACAGCTAGCGGGCAATCCAGACTGCGGCGGTGCTAGACTTCGACATGGCCAGTTCCCCGGCAGGGAGAATCAGGCTCTGACCGAGTCCGGCGCCGTCTGCAGTCAGGCGTTGGAGAAGTCTGGTGCTTTCTTGGGCTAGTTCTTTCAGTCATGCTCAGACCCTTCAGCGCCGTCAGAAACGCCCTGCGGCGATACTCTGTGATGCTGGCATCCGCCCTCATGGCTTCCGGGCTGTTCACGACCGCTGTCATCAGCCTCCATCCTGGCGGGCTCTCGGGCGCGGGGGCTGGTGCGGCGATTGGGCTGTCTGTCGCGCTGACTGCCCTGATCTTGTTTGGCATCACCCTCACGATCAGAGAAAACCAACGCCTCACGAAGTGCGCCTACAACCTGCGCGACGTCAACTACATCTATCGTCAGAGCCTTTATCATGCGTTGTCCGTAACGGGCAACGGGCTCAACCCCGAGGAAATGCTCCTCATCGAGCGGGACATCCTCAGCAAGGTCTGCCATCAGATTGCGTCCATCTTCTCACGCTGTATTGGCAAGGACTGCGTTGTCACCGTCAAGTTGCTAACCCGTGAGAAGGTGGGCGGCGAAGAACGCGTCCCTTGTTGTTTTACTTGGGCAAGAAGCGAGATAGCTATCGAGCGCGATCACGGCGAAGCGCCGCGTCTGTATGCGGTCGAGAAGAATACCGCTTTCGGCGTAGCACTCAGGAGACGCGAGGCCCAACCGCCGCATTTCTTCAGCGCTGACCTCGGAAGGCTTGAGAGGGAGGGCCGCTACGCCAACGAACGGCCAGGATGGAAACGTCTTTATAGAAGCGCGATCGTTGTTCCGATCCGTCACGCTCCAGAGAATATTGCGAATGACGCCGTGGAGGATGTCATCGGTTTCCTCTGCTTGGACACGAGGTCTACGAACCGCTTGAACAACACATATCACGTTCATCTGCTGACATCCTTCGCGGACCAGATGTTCAACTTCTTGAGTCTGATGCGTCGCCGCTATGCGACAACAGACAAGTCCTCGCGAATCGAGACATAGCAAACGCTAGTCCTGGAGCCGTAAAACTTGGCCAAGTCGGAACTATTCCCGATACCGATAGTGGTTGACTCTCGACACTATCGAGTCCCCTTGGGACAGTCACAGGCGCATGCGCTCGCACGCGCCTCGGGTGTCGCCCCTTCAGAAGCGGGAACCGCTTCGGCGGTCGGAAGTATTGTGCGTCGGAAGGATTACCGATTTCCGAGGAAGCTAAATCGAACCGCCTTTCACCTGTCGTCGCGCGTTTCCGATTGGGGCCCTTTTGTTGTTTCTTACAGTAGCCTCGCGCCGGCAGCCGTTGAAGCCCCGGCCGGACCGGGGGACTCCTACTCCAAGATTGAAGAGGCGTATCAACGGATCGCGAGACTACTCGAGCCAGAGACGGCATCGGAAGGCCGCGAGCTCGGATCGGCAACTCGAGAACTGGAGCGTGCATTTGAACAGCTGAGAGAACTACAAGAAATCGAAGCCGACGCGATAGCTCTGAACTTCAAGGCCAAGCATCCTGGACCAACCGACTCGGGAGAGGTCTTGGAGCGCACCGCGGCCCTCCTAGAGAGGCATGCAGATTCTTCCTCCGATTTCTAGGCCGCCACGTGTGCCGGTGGCGCGGCGCCACCGGCCCCAGCGGCGCAGGGGCTATCGGCCTTACCGGCCATGTCTCAGATGGGATTTTGGGTTCCAGTGCGCGTTCTGCCTGCTCCACGAGTCCGACCTAATGAACGGTGGCGCGGAGGGATGGGGGCTGATGACGACTGAGCACTTCGAGCCTCAGTCTGTCGATCGAACTCAGGCCAATTCCTACTACAACTGCTATCTCGCTTGTAGGCGATGCAACTGTGCCCGCAAAGCTCTCGCAAAAATTGGCGATGGCGGGGCTCGATTGCTAGACCCATGCCGAGACAGTTGGGCGGAGCACTTCGCAGCGGACGGAAGCTCCCTCTTGCCCCGCGAGGAAGATGGAGATGCGGCCTACACGCATCGAGTTTATGACTTGGACGACCCATGCAAAACTCAGCTGCGAAGGCTCAGAAGAGAACACATCGATGGTCACCTCGACGAGTTGTCTCGCTATGGGAAGAGGGTTGCCGATCTGCTTAGAGTGGCTCAGCGCCTCGCAAGGAAAGGAGATGATGTAAGCCTTGCCGGAGCCAAGGAACTCGTGAACGCCGCGCATGAGCTAGAGTCCCGCATGCAACGAGCCAGACAGGAATTGGAACGTGCCCATGCCCCTGTGCCAATCGACGCTGACAGGACATGCCGTTGTGGTCACAGCTTTCATCATTCCTTGCCTTCATTCATCGCTGACGAACTAGTCGAACTGCCATAAAGGCTTCGCGGGATCTCTCGTTCTGTCGGATCGGGAAGGAGAAGAGCGAGCTTCCGTTTGGCGCAGGCAGGTGCGAACTTCGCCAGGGCGGCCGATTGAAAGTTGCACTGCTGAGAATCGAGGATGCTCGTGTCGAGGAAGACCGCCGGTGGGAATCGACATTAGGTCAGCGCCGCTCCGGCGATCGGCGCGGGGCGAGTCGGACCCAGCTCGTTGATGAACCGGGAGGTCTGGACCTGACCACCGGCAACGCCAAGCCCCATCTGAAGTGCCTGTTGTACCGGGATGTGAGTCACGCTCGACAGGATCAGTGTTTCGGTCGTGCGGGTCAGAGCAACGTAGAACAGGCGCCGCTGTTCCTCAAGGCTCCGCTGCCTGTCCGCCTGCGGTGCGGTGTGGTCGATCCTTGGAATCATGCCCTCTATGCACCCCATGACCACGACAAGCTTCGCGGTCAGGCCCTTCGACTTATGGAGACTCATTACGCGGACGAAGTCGACGTCCGTCGGAGTCTCCATCTGCGTTACCCCTGCCCGGACCTCCTGCAGAAGTTCCTCTGCGTTGAAATCCACCGTCGCGGGAAGCGACGACGTCACGATCGCCCGAAGCGGTTCCGCCCACTCTTGGCCGTCCGGAAACAGCGCGTCGGCAAGTGCCTGCCCGCGCAGCGTGCCCATCGCAGCCTCGTGTTGTCTCAACAGCGCGAACCGCTGAACGAGGGTACCCGTGTGCGCGATCGTGATCTGCCCCCCGGCTAACTGATCCAAGACCGTGCGCGGCGAGTCACCAGTCTCCTCACACCTAGAGCGAATTCTCAACCAGCCGGCCTCGCCCAGACTACTGCTGCCGAATCCGCACCAGCACCTGAGGGCGACGCGGTCATCCGGCTCTGCCAGAAGCGTCAGAAGCGCGTACATCTCCTGCGCCCGGCATGCATCCAGGTTCTTTGGGTTTCCGTCCAGCGCCTGCTCGCTGAAGAAGCTGTGGGCGACCACGCCGGCTTCGAGAAGAGAATCGCGTACGGCGTACCCCAGCTGCCTCCGTGGCGCCAGAATCAGCACTTGACCAGCGGACACATCCCCCCGCTCAATCCGTTGAACGACGTACTGCGCAATCCCCTTCGCCTCCGCATCCATCGACGCCCACTGCACGATCTGGACGTTCCCCAGGCCGTTCTCCTGCCTAGGCTGAAGCGGCCTGCCGCTCGCCGCCTGGTTGTGGGTGATCAGGCTGTTCGAGAGCGTGACGACTCTCGTCGGGCATCGTCGGCACACATCGAGGGTCTCGTCGTGCGTTCCTGGATGGGCGTCTGCGAAGGTGACGATCCCCTCGGGATGAGCGTGCTTGAACGAGTAGATGGATTGATCTTCATCTCCGATGATGTTCAGTGACCCGTGCCCAGCCAAGAGATCGATGAGCACCTGCTCGGCCCGGTTCAGATCTTGGAACTCATCGACGATCACGTGCTCGAACTGAGTGCGCTCGTCACAGAGTGGGTTGTCCCGCATGTACGCGAGCGTGACCGGCACCATCTCGCCGATCAACATCGCGCCGTGGAAGGTTAGCCACGTCAGAAGGGCGGCTTGAAAAGCCTGGTCCTGTGCATCATGCGGCCAGCCCGGGTCGTCGGCCTGCAGGCGTGCCCACGCCGCGCCAAACGCCTCGAGCTCCTTCTCAGCCTCTCTAACGCCCCCGAAGGCTCGGAGGTCCTGTAGGAGGAAACGTTCCTCCGAAGCAGCTAGTGGCCGGGCACGCCGTCCTGTGGCGGCCAGCACTTCATTGCGCTGAAGGATTGAGAAACACAGGCCGTGCAGCGTTCCCGCCCACACCAGTTCGGCACCCGCGACACCTAGCTCCGCGATCTCTTTCGCGATGTCCCTCGCCGCCGTTCTGGTGAATGTGCAGGCCAGAATCCGCTGGGGAACACCGCCCTCTTCCAGGAGCCGCATGACGCGGCGCTTCATGGCATACGTCTTGCCAGTCCCTGGACCCGCGAGCACCCGCAGCGGCGACTCGTTGCTCCCAGCGATGTTGAGGGCCACGCCGACCAGTCCATCGTCCCAAGCCATCCGCATAGCCTACGACAGACTCCGTCGTGCGTGATCGTCGTCACGCCTCAACAGGTACGTTGGATACGCGAGACTCTGGACCTTGCGCTCCCTACGACCTCGGCAGTCCCCAGACGATTCGTGCCTGCGGCGCCCCGGCCATTCGCCGCCAAGGCGTCTACGAGGAGTGAGACCCAGGAGCTGTGTCAGCGGGCCAAGGAACGCATAACGGCGGTTCCGTCAACGGACGGAGGCCCGCTAATGTCGCCTACCGTCCCTTCCGTCTAGGCAACCTGTTCCGGATCTCTTGTCCTGCGCCTCGCCGACCCGCCGAGGAACATCGAGCGACGTTGGAGGGTTGGCCTCAGCGCGCTTCGTCGATCGTGCCCAGGACCTCTTCGCAGAGGTCTTCCATCGTCACCATGCCGATCGGCTGTCCGGCGTCGCCCGCGACGATCGCGAGCTGCGTGCGGTGGACGCGCATCGCCGTCAACACGGCCTCGAGCGTGGCCGTCGGCCGCAGGAACGGGAGCGGTCGTGCGTCGCTGACGGCAAGACTCCTGCCGCGCCGCATCAGCCGCAGCAGGGTCTTGATGTGGACGCTTCCGGCCAGTCGGCCGCCATCGTGGACCAGGTAGCGCGTGTGGGGCTGGTTCCTGACGAGTGCCTTCAGGTCGTCGAGCGTCGCGCCGGTCGTCAGGCTGGTGACCGAGGCGAGCGGCACCATGACGTGGGCGGCCGTCAGGTCGCCGAACGTGAACAGGTCGCGGAGCACCTGACCCGACTCGCCCTCCAGCAGACCACCGCGCTCGCTTTCCTCGATCACGAACTGCAGCTCTTCCGCCGAGTGGTGGCGATCGGAGCGCTCGCCCTCGCGGGCGATCCCGGCCAGGCTGAGCACGGCGTGCCCCGTCCCGGTCAGGAACCGCACCAGCGGGCTCAAGGCCGTCTCCACGGCCCGCATGATCGGCGCGATCGCCAGAATCATCGTGGCTGGCTGCTGCAGCGCCAGCGCCTTGGGGACGACCTCGCCGATGACGATGTGGAGGTAGGTCAGCACTGTCAGCGACAGCAGACTCGCGAGGCCGTGCGCCGTGAGCCAGCCGTACTCCCAGCCGTGGACGCGCGCCTCGATCGCGACCGCCATCTGGTGCTCACCGTACATGCCGAGCCCGATGCTCGCGAGCGAGATGCCGATTTGCGATGTGGCGATGAAGCGGTCCTGCCTCGCAGGATCCTCCATGAGCGCGAGCACCCGGCCGGCGGCGGCACTGCCGCGCGCGGCGGCATGTTCGAGGCTGGCGCGCGGCGTGCCGACAAGCGCGAACTCGGCCGCCACGAAGAACGCGTTCGCGACGAGGAGCGTGAGGACGATGGCCGCGACGGTCACGCGTGCTCCTCGTCGTCAGCGGGCGTGAGCCGCGAGACGGCGACCGAGTCGACCGCACGGCCGGCCAGCCGTTCCACGCGCCACCGGTAACCGGCGAACTCGGCCGTGTCGCCCACGGACGGAAGACGTCCCAGCTCTGCCACCACCAGACCGCCAACCGTGGCGGACTCCGACTCGAGCTCCGCGCCGAGCAGTGCCGCCGCATCCGCCACGCTCACGGAGCCCGGCACGCGCCACAGGCCGTCGCCCAGTTCCTCGGGCACGGGATCGACCGTCTTGAACTCGTCGCCCACCTCACCGATCAGCTCGACGAGCACATCGTCGAGCGTCACCAGGCCCTCGGTGCCGCCATGCTCGTCCACGACGACGGCGACGTGCGCCCGCTGGCCGCGCAGCACCCGGAGGAGCGCATCGACCGTGGCGCTCTCAGGAACGGTGGCGACCGGGCGGATCAACGCGTCGAGCGTCACGGCAACACCGTCGGCCGCGAACGCGCTGGCCACGTCCCTGGTCCGCAGCAGGCCGACGATGTTGTCGACGTTGCCGCGATGGACGGGCAACCGCGAGTACGGGCTGGCCGTGACGATGTCGAGCAGGCGGGGGACCGGCGTGGCCGCGTCGACGCTCTCGATCTGGGTGCGGGGCACCATCAGGTGCCGGGCCGTCTTCTGCGTCAGCCGCAGCGCGCGCTGCAGCCGTCGGAACTCGTCGGGTTCCAGCTCGCCGCCGTCGCGGCTCTCCGCGACGAGCAGCGCGATCTCCTGGGGCGAGTGAACGTGCCGGCTGGGCAGATGGCGCGCGCCGACGGCGCGCAGCAGCAGCGCCGCCGTGCCGTTCAGGAACGCGATGAACGGGCGATAGATCCACCGGGACGGCGCGAGCGGGATCGTCGTGTAGAGCGCCGTCTCGGTGGGGAAGCGCAGTGCGACGGCCTTCGGCACCAGCTCCGCGAACACCGTGCTGACGCCGGTGACGACGATCAGCACGAGCGCGGTCGCCAGGCCGTCCGCCAGGGCGGGCGAGAGCGCGGCGGTGTGCAGCACCGATGCGAGCGGCGGGGCCAGCCGCGACTGCGCCACGCTGCCGAGGAGCAGGCCTGAGAGCGTGATGCCGATCTGGCAGGCGGAGATCGCGCGGTCGAGATCCCGCGGCGTGTCGATCGTCGGCAGGAGCCAGCGGGCCAGGCGCGAGCCTTCACCGGCCAGCTGCTTGACGCGGCTCCGCCGGACGCCCACGACCCCGAACTCCGCCGCGACGTAGACGGCGTTGATGAGGACCAGGCCGACCGCGAGCCCGAGGCTCGCCCACACCATGGATGTCAGGGTCGCGCCGTGAGGGCGACCGTTACCGTGAGCGGTTGTCCAGCGCGGAGCACCTTCACCTGCACCGTCTCCCCGGGGCTGTGTTCGCGGAGCGCGAACGTGAAGTCGGCCAGCGTCGAGATGGCCTTGCCACCGAACTCGACCAGCACGTCGCCGCTCTTCAGGCCCGCCTTGCCCGCCGGTCCGTTCTCGCGCACTTCCGCGAACTTCACGCCTTTGTCCGACTGGGCGAAGTCCGGCACGGAACCGAAGTAGGCGCCGTAGCCGCCACCCTGCGACGTCTCGCCGGACGACGTGCCGTGCGATGCCGGCTGTTGGGGGATGTACTCCGGCCGTGCCTCGCGCGAGGCGAGCCGTGCGGCCAGTTCGAAGGCGATGCTCAGTACCTTCACGCCGCCCTCGGCGTTGATCTTGTCCCAGTCGTCGGATGGGCGGTGGTAGTCGCTGTGGAAGCCGGAGAAGAAACCGAACGCGGGAATCTTCTTCAGGATGAACGACGTGTCGTCGCTGGCGCCCACGCCGGCGCCATCCTGGAAGCGCTTGACCTCGATCCCGGGCCCCGCCTCGGCCGCCCGGTCCATGTCCTCGCGGACGGACGGTGAGCTGTCGAGACCGCTGACCAGCACGTTGTCCTTCGCGCGGCCGACCATGTCGAGGTTCACCATCGCCGTGACGCCGTCCAGCGGCACCGTGGGGTGGTTCACCCAGTGGGTGGATCCCAGCAGGCCCAGTTCCTCGCCGGCGAACGCCATGAAGATGGCGGTGCGCGCGAACCGGGACCGTGCCGCGGCCGCGCGGCGCCCGATCTCGATGACGGCGGCGGTGCCGGACGCGTTGTCGTCGGCGCCGTTGTGAATCTGGCCCGCCATGTCCGGGCTGAGTGAGTGCGCGCCGCCCAGGCCGAGGTGGTCGTAGTGCGCGCCGATGACGACGGCTTCCCTGGCTCGCGTCGCATCACTGCCCGGCAGCACGCCGATTACGTTGCGCACCGTCCGCCGCGTGCGGCTCAGTTTCTCCGTGTAGTCGAGCGTCGCGCCTGCGAGCACGCGGGAACGGGGCTGGAGGTCCTTGTCGATCTCCTTCGCGAGCGCGTCGAGGCCCCACGCCGCGAGCAGCGGCTGGGCGCGGGCACGGTCCACGCGCAGCACCGGGATGCCGAAATTCTCGGCCTGCGGGTCCTTGAGGAAGCTGGTCATCGAGGCCGGGTCCTGCTCGTGCGTGGGGTCGCCGACGATGACCAGCGCCACCGCGCCGTGGTTCTTCGCCGCCATCGCCTTCTCGAGCAGCATCGAATAGTTCGACGGGCGCGTGCCGTTGAACTTGCTGTCGGCCAGGTTCTCCTGCGGTTCGTGGCTGAACACCAGCACGGCCTTCTCGTGCACGTCGACCGCGCCGTAGTCGTCGTACTTCAGCGCGCGCGCCGAGATGCCGTAACCCGCGAAGACGATCGGAACCTGCTTGAGCGCGCGCGTCGGCGAGCCGCCGTCGCCCGCCGTGGCCGCCATCGGGTAGTAGCCGGTGCCCAGGTCGAGCGTGACGGCCTGCTTCCCGTCGTGGAGCGTGAGCCGGTTGCCGCCGCCCACGGTCAGCCCCGTGATGATGTCGAACGGCTGGAACCAGCTGCCGCCCGGACCGCCGGGCTTGAGGCCCGCCGCCTTGAACTCCGCCGCGATGTAGTCCGCAGCCTTCTCCAGCTCACGCGAGCCGTTGCCGCGGCCCTTGAGGTCGTCCGACGCGAGATAACGGATGTGACGGACGAAGGCGTCCTGGGGCGCGAGATCCCGTTCGGCTCCATGGGCGACCGGCCAGGCGGCCACACCCAGGCCCAGGAGGAGAGCAACCGCGTATCGACGCATGCCGCTCATCTTAGTGCCCCGTCAGCGCCCCAGGGCGGACTCGAGTTGGACCTGCTCTCGGCCGGTCAGCGGGGGCAGGCGGACCTCGCCGAGGCCCTTCCGGGAGACCAGCACCGGGAGGGCCGCCACGGCCTGCCGGACGCCGAACTCACCGTCGAGGACGATGAACGCCGGGAAGGTGCGCCGGCTGCCTTCGAGCATCCCCTCCACCAGGCGCGCCGCCACCACGCCGAGCGTCTCCGGCCCGGTCGGCCACAGCCGTGCCACGCGCGCCTCGACGCGCGCCAGCTCCGCCTGCGACAGCACGGCGGTCGCCGCGAAGCCGGCAATCGACGCCTGGCTCCACGGAATGACGAACGCGTTCGGCGTGCCGACCACGTTCAGGGCGACGTCCGCAGCCGAACACCCCGCCTCCAGTGCCGCGATCGCGCGGGCAGCCGAGGCCAGCGCCGCCGGCGCCGAGCCCAGCATCCGTGAACGCGGCACATGCAGCTCGATGGCCGCCTGGCGCATCAGCTCGGGTGCCTTCGCGCCGGCAAAGACGAACGGCGCCTGCGCGCACAGCTCCGTCAGCCGCCGGACGAGCTGCAGTCCGGCATCGCCCGTCCACTCCCCGGTCGGCGCGCCCATGCGGTCCGCAACCACGCAGACGTCCGCGCGGATCACCGCGGCGAGGTCCGCCGTGCCGTCGAGCGTGGTGTGGAAGAGGTCGATCGGGCCCGACTGCTGGATGTCCAGCGCCTTGCCGGCCGCCGCGACGTCATCGACGAGGACGATGCGGCGCACACGGTCGGCGGCCGCGAGCGCGAAGGCGCAGGCCGCGCCGATTTCTCCCGCACCGAGGATGGCTACCGTGGACACAGAGGGAGGTATTGTACTGGGCGTCACCGTCATGTCCGTCTTCGAGAAACACCGCGACACGCTGGAAGTGCACGAGACGATGCTGGGGTCCTCGAACGGGCGTCTTGCCGTCGCGCTGGACCTGCTGACGGACGCCCACGCCCTGGTCGGCCAGCACGGCGTGTACTGCCAGAGCGCCAGGCTCGGCGGCGGGCCCCGGATGGATATCGCGCTCGTCCTCGAACAGATTCGCGACGCGAAGGAACTGCTGCAGAGCGTGCTCGAAGGAGCCGGCCGGGGGCCCACCTCGTGAACGCGGCGGCGCCGGAAGCGCTCGGGAGCATCGGCGACTATACGCTGCTGGAAGCGCTGGAGCCCTCCGGCCCCGGTGAGATATTCCGCGCGCGCGACACACGCCGCGGGCGCACCGTCGTGCTGCGTCTGCTGCCGCCGGGCGAGCCGGCCGACGCGGCGAGCCGCGACGCCTTCGTGGCGGCGCATCTGGCGCTGACGGCATTCACGCACCCCAACGTCACGACGGTCTTTGATGCCGGCGACTCCGGCGGGCGGCTGTACGTCGTCTCCGAGTTCGTCAAGGGCCGGTCGCTCGGGGCCGAGCTGGCCGGGCGCCCGCTGCCGCCACGCCGCGCCGTCGAGCTGGCCGTCCAGATTGCCGACGCCATCGCCGAGGTGCACGCGGCGGGCTTCGAGCCGGCCGGCATCAGCCCCGAGTCCATCCTCGTGACGGAGAAGGGCCATGCCCGCATCCCGCTGGCGGCGCTGGGCGCCCGGTTCGGGTTCGACGATGCCGCTCCGGCGCGGCTCCGCGCGGTGCAGGTGCCCGAGGTGCGCGGCGGGCAGCAGCCGGACGAGCGTTCCGACGTCTTCACCGTCGGAAGCCTGCTGTTCGAGATGCTGGCCGCGCATCCCGTGGACGCGAACGGACAGGCGCCGAGTGTCTTCAACGCGCTCGTGCCGAAGGAACTGGATGCGGCCACGCTGCGCGCCACGGCGCTGCAGCCGGACTACCGATATCAGAGCCTCGTGACGATGGCGGCCGAGCTGCGCAGCATCGCCGCGATTCTCGACGTGCGCGAAGTGGCGGCCGACGAAGCCGGCGCGACGGGAACCGTGCCGGCCGCGGGACTCGCTGTCGGCGCGGTCGCCGTGCTCGTCGTGGCCGGCCTGCTCTGGTGGTGGCTCGACTGAGGCCTACGCGGGCCTGGTCGCGCCGGTCAGAATGTCGCCCAGCTGCGACGCAAACGCGGACCGGGCCTTGACCTCGTCGATGCCGGCCGCGCGCGCCTCGGCGATGCGCTCCGCCTGCACGTGGGATACGTATCCCAGCGTTCGCGTCGCGGCCGTGGCCGGGTTGCCCTTGAGCGCCGCGACCGTTTCCACGGCGCGCAGCCGCGCGGCATCCAGGTCGAAGATGACGAGCGACGGCTGTTCGGCGACGACCCTGGCGGCGACCGCATCCGCATGCTTCTCGAATCCGACCGTGACGCCGAGGGCGTTCGCGGCCGCGCGGATCTTGCTGGCAAACAGCATGTCGTCGACGACGCAGAGCACCATGTCGCTAGAATTCTAAGTGATGCTCATCGAGTCGCGTGCCGTCGGTCCGTTCTTCAAGAACGGCTTCATTCTGGGATGCCCGCGCACCGGCGAGGCCGTCGTCATCGACCCGGGCGACGAGGTTGCGGAGCTGATTGAGCTGGCGCGGCAGCACCGGCTCTCCGTCCGCCACATCCTGCTGACACACGCGCACATCGACCACGTGACCGGCGTCGGGCCCGCCGCCGACGTATTCAAGGTGCCGGTGTGGCTCCACAAGGACGACCTGTTTCTGTACGAGCGCGCCGAGCAGCAGGCAAAGATGTTCGGCCTGAAGATGCCTGCGCCGCTTCCGTCGATCGACCACTTCTACGACGGCACCGTCTTCACGGTCGGCGACTACCGCGTGGACGTGCATCACACCCCCGGTCATTGCCCCGGCGGTGTGTGTCTCGCCGTCGCGGGTCCGGACCTGCCGGCGCCGCATCTGTTCGTCGGCGACACGCTGTTCGCGGGTTCGATCGGCCGGACGGATCTGCCCGGTGGCGACTACGACATCCTGATGCGGGCGATCATCGACGTGCTGTTCCCGCTGGGTGATGACGCGGTCGTGCACCCGGGGCACGGGTCGGATACGACGATTGCCCGTGAGCGCAGCACCAACCCGTTCGTGCTGGAGTACGCCCGCTCGTGAGGGGTATGCTGCGGCGCATGAGAACAGTGCCGCGTGTCGCTCTGGCGGGCGCCCTCGCCTTCGCATTTTCAACCGCGGGAACATCCGCGCACTTCAAGCTGCTGGAGCCGGCATCCTGGATTGCCGAAGACCAGCGCGGCGATCCGCAGAAGGTCGGCCCCTGCGGCGGCGACCTGAAGGGTGCCAACGAGAAGCTGCTGACCGGCGCGGTGACGAAGGTCACCGGCGGCGCGAAGCTGCACCTCAAGGTGCAGGAGACCATCTTTCACCCCGGTCACTACCGCGTGGCACTGGCCGTGAACTCGCGGACGGAACTGCCGGCCGACCCGTACTCGGCAGAGCAGTGGACGGAGAAGGGGCTCTACTCAACGTGGGGCCAGATTCAGAGCCCGCCGCAGTTGCCCGTCCTGGCCGACGGACTCTTCCCTCACTACGTCCGGCCCGCGGCCGGCACGCCGCAGGCGGTCTTCGAGGCGGACATCGCGCTGCCCAACATCTCGTGCGAGCGGTGCACGCTGCAGGTGCTGCAGTACATGGCCAACCACGTCTACAACTCTCCTGGCGGGTACTCCTATCACCACTGCGCGGACCTGCAGATCACGCCTGATCCCGCCAAGCCGATCGACGCGGCCTGGCAGCGCGCGGCCGGAAAGTAACGCCGGCCCGCGCGCCTCCTCGCGTTTCAGCAAGCGCCTCGAGGCTACGGGAAGGACGCGGGCATCTGTGGTGGCCGAGCGAGCACGACGCTCGGATAGTTCACCGCTCCCGCACCGTCACGAGCGTGGGCTCAGGCCGGGCCGATGATGCGCAGGTACGCCCGCCACGGTCCGACGGCCTCCGTGTACTGCCGCCCCATCACGCGGGCGATCTGCGCGATGTGGTCGAGGTCGTGGGCAACCCACGTGGCGAGCAGCTGCGCGAGCGTGACCGGCCCGAACTCCGGGTGGCGGCCCACGCGCGAGAGGTCGGCCTCGGTAAGGTTCATCGCCGCGAGACGTGCAAGGCACGCTGCGCGCTCGTGCCGAAATGCGTCGAGCAGCTCCGCGAGCGTCCTGCCCCTGGACGTTTCAAGTTGCGCAAAGCGGTCGAACGGCGGGAAGGGCAGTGCGTCGCCGTGTGCGAGCAGGTGTTCCGCACGGGGGAGCCAGTCCGTTCGGTCGGCATGAATCAGATGCCCGATGACGTCGAACGGGCTCCACGTGTCGGGGCCCTCGTTGCCGGTCGTCCACCGGTCGGGGAGCCCGCGCAGCAGTGCGTCGAGCGAGCCGGGCGTGCGCTCGAGCACCGCCACGGCGTCCGTAAGCGTGTAGGTCATCGGGCTACCGCCAGTTCGCTCATCGCGCACTCCTCAGGCCTCTGGATCGAAGGTCACACAAAGCGCCGCGCCAGACCTCGATCTTGCGCGGTAGCGGCATAGCGGCATGCGCCGGACTCGTCGACGGCAGCGTTATGTGCTCAACGTCTGCGAGCCGAGCGTTCAGCCTGAGTGTTACAGGCCTGAACAGTGCTGCGGCCTTTCCGCCATTGAAGCAGATCCGCCGAATGGCTGGGTGTGCCCTCAGAAAGGAGTCGAAGTCATTGAGCTCGACGGACGCTGTGAGAATGCTGGAGTCCAGGCTTCCGGGTCGCGTTGCAGCAGCGCAGACGTCCCAAAGGGCAATGCGCTGTTCCACCAGTCGATGCAGACGCTCGGCATAGGGAAGTGACGGCCCAGCGCCGGCAACGGCCTCCATGACCATCCAGAAGGCATTTCGGGGATGCGCGTAGTACTGCCCGGCTGCAAGCGAAGCGGTCCCCGGCAGAGTGCCGAGGATCAGTACCCAGGCGTCGGGTCCCGCGACCGGATCGAATCCCGAACTGTTCATCTGGAGGTGGGCTCGAACGTGGAGTATAGGCGCGGGCGCGAGACGGGCCGGGTGTGCGATCGAACACAGCGGCTGGGCGCTGGCGTCGATAGAGTCGTGACGAGGTTCGCACATATGCCCACGACTCATCGCGCATCCATCATCCTGACCGTCTGTCTCCTTGCGACGACCGCGCACCAGGTCGGGGCTCAGATGCGCCGCGACGACCGCTTCCAGGATCGCTGGGGTTCCGACGTGATGCCGCGGTCCGGTGTCTGTCTCTATGAGGATCCGGACTTCAAGGGTGCCTACTTCTGCCTCGAGCCCGGTGAGAAGCGGCGGGCGCTTCCGAAGAAGATGCGCGACGAGGTGTCGTCGATCCGCGTGATCGGCAACGTGAGCCTCGCCGTGTTCAAGGACGAGCGGTTCAGGGGCGCCTCCGGCCACTTTCTGACGGACGTCAGCAATCTGAAACGCCAGGGCTGGAACGACAAGATCTCATCCGTCCGCGTGGCGTCGACCCGGCGCGCGTGGGACGACACCCAGTTCCCCGGCTGGGGCCTGCCTCGGACGCCGCGGCAGGGCGCGTGCTTCTATCGCGATGCGGACTTCAAGGGCGAGTACTTTTGCATGGAGCGTGGTGGCAGCTTCGCCAACGTGCCCGACGGCTTCAACGACAAGATCACCTCGATCCGCCTCATTCGCGCCTCGGGGATCCAGGTCTTCAGCGACCGCGACTTCGAAGGCGCGTCCGCCCCCATCACCGAGAACGCGACCGACATGCGCCACGGCAAGTGGAACGACAAGATCTCGTCACTCCGCGTGTTCTAGCGACCTGTTCCATCAGATGGATGGAACGGGTCTGGCTGAGCGCCTGTGTGGGAATCCTGCTGGACGTCATGTTGGCGATGCCCCTTGATGGTTGAGCGATCCGGCACCCAGCTCCCGGAGCAGGGATCAGCCGTTCGTTTTCGCGATCATGTGGTTGATGACGTGGCTGTGTTCGCGTTGCGGGCTGAACATGATGATCTCCGCCTCTTGATCGACCTTTACGTTGTGCCCGGGTGGCCAGTAAAAGAGATCATTCGCGTTGACTGTCTCTTGCACGCCGCCCGCATCTGTGGTGGTGAGCTGGCCACGCAAGACGAAGCCCCAGTGGGGGCACTGGCACAAATTGCCTTCCAGTCCCTGGAACAGCGGAGTGGTATCGACACCCGCCGAAAGGCTGAAGTACTCCCCGCTGATCTTGCCCAATCCAGTGGCGTCACCGAAATCTGTTCGCTGCCGGATCACCGCGCCTGGGATCTCCATCCTGACATCTACGTCCCCTTTGGCTACGCGCATCTTCGTTTCCCCTGACTGTCAATGGAAGCGTTGTGTGTGGCAGGTCTATCGCCGCACCTTTGTAGGCGATGGGCGCCAAACAGGCTGTTCGATAACGGACAGAACAATCGATCCATGAACGGGGCTACGCCCAGCTCCCTTCAAATCGCGGGCGTCCGCCGGGTCCCGCGCGGACGCCCGCGCGAGGAGAGACGCGGTGAAGAGGAGCGCGAGGGCGACGCGCGTATCCGGATCAGGGCGGACCGCTCGAGACCGCCGATGGCGCGGCTACAGCGACGCGCTGCCGGGGCCCACGTAGGCCGGAGTGGCGCCCGGGTGCAGCACGAGCGTCGTGAGGAACACGGTCATGCCGTAGCGCCCATCGCTGACCTGGCCGATGACCGGCTGCTGGCCCGTGTGCACGTGCCAGTCCCACATCTGCTCCCAGACGCTGACGCCGACCTCGATGAAGGCGGGGAAGCGCTGGTTCGCGCGCAGGAACGCCGTCTGCGCCTCACGGATGGTGCGGATGACCGCCGGGTCCTCCTGGGCACGCGCGGCCCTCACGTGCCGCGTCACTTCTTCGACCGCTTCCAGTAACCGAGCGTCCGTGGGCGCGGCCGTGGACGTGCGCTGCGCAGCCTCGACTGCCACGGCGCCGACCGCGGCCGCCACCGCGCCAAGCCCAAGCACCGCCGCGCGTCTCTCGATGGTCATGTGTGAGCCTCCGCGCTCACACTAACGCACCACACACTTTTGTTGAAGCGCCGGATCAGCGGCTTCAAGGATGTCGATGTCCAGCGCGTGATCCACGCATCGGATGTGGCCCGATCGTGGGCCGCGCCGTGTCGGAACGACGCCTCCACGACGGCAGCGCTGTGCGCGCACTGAGACGCCGCGCAGGCCGACGGCGGCAACACGTGCGATTT